>NZ_LT706951.1:326644-653289 GCF_900155525.1 Mailhella massiliensis | reverse complement strand
AATCCTGCCGCGCCCTTCTGGGAGGACATGGCCAGAGAAACCAGCATGGGTTCCGCCATGCCCATGCCGAACATGGCCAGCAGAAAACCGGCCATGATTCCGGGAAAACCTGTGGTGAGGTGGCCTGTCATGGCCAGCAGGGTTCCCAGCCCCATGAGCGTGACGCCGAGCCTGGCCGTATGTCCCACCGTTGTTTTTTTGACCAGGCGGCCGCTGGCCACGGCGCCCAGCATAATGCCGCCGCCGGTGATGCCGAAGATGAGCCCGAATGTGTCGGGAGAGAGGCTGTAAATGCTCTGGTAGAGGTACGCGCCCCCCGCAATATAGGCGAAGAGGTAGAAGAAGACGGCCGAAAGGGCCAGCGTGGGCAGAAGAAAGCCCTTGTCGCAGGTGATGGCCAGGTAGGTTTTCAGAATGGAGGCGGGGTGCAGGGGAAGGCGTTTTTCCGGCGGCAGCGTTTCTTTAAGATGAAGAATGCTGTTGATGAGGGCCAGAACAGCCATGGCCGAACTTGCCCACAGCACGGCCCGCCATCCCAGATATTCGTCGATGAAGCCGCCGAGCACGGGAGCGAAGATGGGGGCCAGCCCTTCCACGGTCATGAGAACGGAAAAAATGCCTGCGGCGGCTGTTCCATGGGCAACGTCGCTGACGCTGCTGAAGCCGATGACCAGAAGAAGAGCGCCCGCCAGCCCCTGTATGAAGCGGCTCAGTATCAGTATGCCCAGGGTGTCGGAGCAGCCTGCCCAGAAGGAGCTGGCGGCAAAGAGCACAAGCCCGGACAGCAGCGGGATTCTCCGCCCGAAGCGGTCGATGACGGGTCCCCAGAAAAGCTGGCCCGCGCCTGAGCCAGCAGAAAGACGCTCAGCGAGAGCGGCACCTTTGCGTAGGAAACATGCGGATGCCCGGCAATGTCCGGCATGGAGGCCAGATACATGTCGGTTGCCACGGGGCCGGTACCAGCGCCAGAGAAAGGGCGAATCCGGCAGGGAAAGTTTTTGCCGATTTTTCCGTACTCTTGCGTATTTATCTGAAATAAATGTTTTTTTGCCGTGTCTTGGGGAAGTCTGGTAAATGGTTGCAGGGCAAAGGTCAGCCGTTTTTTTTTAAAAAAGATTAATAATTTCAGAATAATATAAAAATACCTTGTTCCACAGGTCTGGGGAAAAGGGAAGGTACGGATTCGGAAAGCGCGTTGCGCGTTTGCCGCAGGAATGTCCGGCCCGGGGAGAGAAAGAAAACGCCGGAACCGGTAAGGGCAGGATGCCGGAAGTCTGCGCCGGGTTGCGGCCGGGACGCGGCACCAGAGGAACGGCTCCGCCCGTCGCAGCTCGGACGTATGGCGGAAGCTGCGCCGTGCCCATGCCGGAGGGGGAGCGCCGCGGATGGCCCGCCGGTAGCGGCAGGGCGGTGATGTTCCCGCCGCCTGTGCGGCATACCGCGCCCGGCACGCGGCATGACGGCGGTTCATGACGCCGGAAGGACGAGAAGGCGCGAGTGCGTGAGGGCGTGCGGGAAGAACGCCTTTCGCGGGGGGGGGAAGGCGCAGCGGAGGAGCGTGGAGGCTGCGGAGCGGGGCCTTGCGCCTAAAGCAGGAAGGCGGTAGCCAGCCCGAGGAAGATGAAGAAGCCGCCGGAGTCGGTAAGGGCGGTGAGGAAGATGCTGGAAGCCTGCGCCGGGTCGCGGCCGAGAGCGCGCAGCACCAGAGGAATGGCGCCGCCCGCCATGGCTCCGAGCAGCATGTCCAGAAGCAAAGCCACGCCCATGACGGAGGCGAGGCGCGAATTGCCGCTGATGGCCATGACGCCAGCATACGCCAGCAGGGCCATGAATATGCCCGTGCCCAGCCCTATTTTGCTTTCGCGGAACACCGCGCCCCAGGAACGGCGCGCATCGAAGCTTTCCGTGGCGAGCTGACGGATCATGACGGCAAGGGCCTGCTGCCCCGTGTTGCCCGCCTGATTGGCCACCATGGGCATGAGCACGGCAAGAAGGGCCATCTGCGCGATGGAGCCTTCAAACAGGGAGACGATGAAGGCCGAAAGCGACGAGGTGAACATGTTGATGACGAGCCAGGGCAGACGGATGCGTATGGAACGCGTCCAGGGCGTGTCCACGTTTTCGTCCTGACCGGCGCCCACCATGCCCAGCATGTCGGAACTGGCCTCATCCTGAATGATGTCCAGGACGTCGTCGTGCGTGACCACGCCCATGAGGTGATCGTCCCTGTCCACCACGGGCAGGCAGAGGAAGTTGTAGTGGCCGAGCAGGCGCGCGACTTCCGCCTTGTCGGTATCGAACTGCACGGAAATGACGTCCTGCTGGTTGACCATGTTGGCCAGCATGGTGCCGGGCCGGGCCAGCATGAGATCGCGCAGGGAAATGACGCCTTCCAGCGTTTCCTGCCTGTCCACCACATAGACGTAGTAGGGCATTTCCTTTTCTTCCAGCTCGCTGCGGATGAGCATGATGGCTTCGTCCACCGTGGAGTTCACCGACACGGTGATGATGTCGGTGTTCATCACGCCTGCGGCGGTATCGGGGTCGAAGCTGAGCAGCATACGCAGCTCTTCCGCGTCGTCGGCGGGAAGATTGCTGAGCAGAATGTCGCGGTGGCCTTCCTCCACTTCGTCGAGAATGTCCACGGCGTCGTCGGGGTCCATTTCCGCAATGAGGCGGGCCGCGTCGTCGGCGTCCATGTTTTCCAGAACGTCGCCGGCCACCTCCTCGTCGAGTTCCGCGAGGGCCTCGGCCGCTTCTTCCGTGGAAAGGTGCGTGAGCACGCACAGCTGCTTGTTCAGGGGGAGCTGTTCAAGGTGTTCCGCACGGTCGGCGGGGTGAATGAAGTCGTCGCTGCTGATGTCGCTTCCGCAAAGTTCCAGCCCCGCTTCCCGGGCGCTGGTCTCGTACTGGGAGAGATCCTCCTCTTCCTCCGTGTCTTTTTCAGGCTTTCCGGGAGCGGCGGCGTTTTCGGTCGCGGGCTGTTCCGAGGCGGGCTTCTGGGGAGCGGAGGCGTAGAAGGCGGCGGCGCTTTCCTCTTCCTTCATGCGGCGGGAAGGCTCTTCGTGCACGGACTCTTCCTGCGGAAGGGGATGATTCTCAGGAGCCTGAAGCATGGGGGAATCGGGTTCTTTTTCCATGTGCGATTGTGTTTTTTTACTCATATCATGCATTCTCCCCAAACACTCTTGACGAATCGAGAGAGGTCGCCTAGCCTGTTGCTTCACTCCATTCCACGGTGATTGCCGTTCCGGGGTACGCCCGGAAAGGAAAAAGTAAAGAGGCGGACATGTCCAAAGACGATTTTGAATATCATGCTCACGCCGCAGGGGCAAGTTCCAATATGGCTGAGGGCTCCGGGCTTTTTGTGGAAGGCGTGGCCGTTCCCGCCGATACCGCGGCGGTGTTTTCCGAAACGGCCTGCGCTTTCGCCGTGCGGCTCATACGCATGGCGCTTGATGAAGACGGGCCGGATCTGACCAGCCTCGGCATCTTCCCCCCCGAGGAGGAGGCTTCCGCCTATATCGTGGCCAAGCAGCGCACGCTGGTGGTGGGGCTGCCCCTCATCAGTCTGGTGCTTGCCGTGACGGGTATGCCGTCCGATGCGTGGCACGCGGAAGTGAGGGAAGGCGACCTTGTGGAAAACGGCACCGTGGTGGCCCGCCTGCACGGCCGCACCGTACAGCTTCTGAAGGCCGAACGCATCATTCTCAACCTGATGACGCACCTTTCCGGCGTGGCCGATCTGACGCGGGAATACGTTCTGCGCCTGGAAGGCACGGGCGTCCGCCTGCTCGATACGCGCAAGACGCTGCCCGGCCACCGCTATCTGGAAAAGTACGCCGTGCGCGTGGCGGGCGGATGCAACCACCGCATGAATCTCGGCGACATGCTGATGATCAAGGACAATCACATCGACGCGGCAGGTTCCATAGCCGGGGCTGTGAAGGCCCTGCGCGACCGTTACAGCCCCTGTCCGCCCATTGAGGTGGAATGCCGCAACCGGGCCGAGGTGCTCGAGGCCGTGGAAAGCCGCCCCGACCGCATTCTGCTCGACAACATGAATGCCGCGCTTCTTGCCGAGGTGCTTCCGCTCATTCCCCGCGACATGGAGGCGGAGATCAGCGGCGGCGTGACGCTGGAAACCATACGCGACCTGGCCCTGGCCTGCCGCGAACGCCCGGCGGATTTCATTTCCGTGGGGCGCATCACCCATTCCGCGCCTTCGGCCGATTTCAGCATGAAGATGGAGCGCGGCGTCTGATGAACGCCCACCGGTAACCGGAAAACATTTGAGGTTTGTCTATGGATTATAAGAATTGCGGACCGGATGCGATCCATGCCCGCATCGCGGAGCTGAAAAAGAAGTTCGGCTCGGCTCTCGTCATTCTCGGCCATCACTATCAGGCCGATGAAATCATCCGTCATGTGGATATCGTGGGCGATTCTCTGGAACTGGCCCGGCGCATCCCCGACATCGAGGCCCGCAACATCGTTTTCTGCGGCGTGTATTTCATGGCGGAATCCGCCGCACTTCTGGCCCGCCCGACGCAGCGGGTGTTTCTGCCCGACCATGCGGCCGACTGCGCCATGGCCCGCATGGCCCGCGCCGCCGATGTGGAAAGGGTGCTGGAAAAGCTTGCCGCGCTCGGCATGAAGACGGTGCCCCTCGCCTACGTCAATTCCTCCCTGGCCGTGAAGGCCGTGGTGGGCCGCTTCGGCGGGGCCGTGTGCACCTCCTCCAATGCGAAGACCATGCTGCAATGGGCCATGGAGCGGGGCGATACGGTGCTCTTTCTGCCCGACAGGAACCTCGGCCGCAATACGGCGCGCATTCTCGGCATTCCCGGGGAAAAGCAGGTGTTCATTTCCGCTTCCGGGAACGACCTTGAAAGCGAGGCGGTGCGCGGAGCGAAAATTCTGCTCTGGCCGGGCTGCTGCCCCATCCACGAAAGCCTGATGAAGCCCGAAATGGTGGACGCCTTCCACAGCCACTTCCCCGGCTGCCGCGTGCTCGTGCACCCCGAATGCACGCCGGATGTGGTGCAGCGCTGCGACGGCGCAGGTTCCACGGCCTACCTCATCAGGGAAGTGGAAAAGGCCGCCGCCGAGGGCCGCGAGAAAAACCTGTGCATAGGCACGGAGTTCCACCTCGTGCATCGTCTCATGGAACGCTACGCCGGGCGCATCAATATCATTCCGCTGGCGCAGGCCTCCTGCTCCGACATGGAAAAGGTGGATGCCCCGAAGCTCCTTGCCGTGCTGGAGCATCTGGAGGACGGTACGGGCGTCGTTTCCGTGGAAGAGGAACTGAAGGCCCCCGCCCGCGACGCCGTCGTCCGTATGCTGGAGCATTGCCGGTAGAACCCTTTCAGGGTATCATGACGCCGGAGGCTGAGACTCCGGCGTTGAGGATTGCGACCTGAAAAAAGCCCGCCCACAGGCCGCGAGAAGACGCGCCGCGCCCCTTTGCCCGTGATGTACGGCTTCCGCCCGCCGGAAGGGGCCGCGCGGTTTTCCGAGGAATCAAACGGGTGTCCTTGCACCCATGTTCTGCGGAGCCTGCCGCAGTTTGGACATTTGCTATGAACGCATTACGCTATCGTTCCCAGGTTCTTGTCATAGGTTCCGGCCTGGCCGGATGCTCGGCCGCGCTTACCATGGCCGACAGGGGCTTTGAGGTGCATCTTCTCATGCCCACCGAGGGGCTGGACGGCGGCAACTCCGCCATGGCCCAGGGGGGTATCGTTTTCTCCACCGACCCGGAAGACCAGAAATCCCTTGAACACGACATGTTCGTGGCGGGGCACGACTACAACTACGGCGAGGCCGTGCATTTTCTTGCCGGGCACGGCGGCGAGGCCGTGCAGAAGCTGCTCATCGAAAAGCTCCATGTGCCCTTCGACCGCAACGCCGGGGGCGGATGGGACATGACCCTCGAAGGCGGGCACGCCGTGCCGCGCATTGCCCACTGCGCCGACTACACGGGCAGAACCATCATTGAATACATTCATGCCGCCGTGGCCGCCCATGAAAACATCACCGTGCTTGCCGGGCGTTCGGCCGTCGACCTTGTGACCACGGAACACCACGCCCGTTCCAACGCCTACCACTACCAGCTCACCAACCAGTGCGTGGGCGCCTACGCCTTCAACGACGCCACGGGTGAAGTGGAACTGCACCTTGCCGAAATGACCGTGCTCGCCACGGGCGGCGTGGGACAGGTGTACCTGTATTCCACCAACAATCCCTGGGCCACGGGGTCCGGCATCAGCATGGCGCACCGCGCGGGCGTGCGCCTTGCCAACATGGAATTCATGCAGTTCCACCCCACGGGGCTTTTCAACCATGCCCAGCAGATTCCGCTGCTGACCGAAGCCCTGCGCGGGGAAGGCGCCCATGTGGTCAACAGCCGGGGCGAACGCTTCGTGTACCGCTACGACAGCCGGGGCGACCTTGCCCCCCGCGACGTGGTTTCCCAGGCCATTGTGAGCGAAATGCTCTCCACCGGCGAAAAACACATGCTCCTCGACTGCTCCACTCTGGACTGCGACGTAACGCGCCGCTTCCCCACCGTGTTTGAAAGCTGCCGGAAAATCGGCATCGACATGCGTACCCAGCCCCTGCCCATCGTGCCCGTGGCGCATTACTTCTGCGGCGGCATTCTGGTGGATCTGCACGGCAGAACCACGCTGGACAGGCTCTATGCCGTGGGCGAATGCAGCTGCACGGGTATTCACGGCGCAAACCGCCTTGCCAGCACTTCGCTCCTTGAGGCGCTTTTGTGGGGCATTTCCGCCGGTGAGGACATCGCTTCCCGCATGGTGTCGGAACACTTCGACACGCGCGTGTTCGCCGAAATCGCGGACTGGAAGCATACCGGCAACGAACATAACGACGACCCGGCCCTCATTGCGCAGGACTGGGCCACCATACGCCACACCATGTGGAACTATGTGGGCATCATCCGTACCGAAAGCCGCCTGCGCCGCGCCTTTGCCGATCTGCGCGATCTGACGAGCCACCTGCACGACTTTTACCGGCATACTCCGCTCACGCAGTCTCTGGTGCACCTTTTCCACGGCTGCCAGACGGCCTACCTCATCACTCAGGCCGCGCTGCGCAACAAGCAGAGCCTGGGCTGCCATTACCGCAAGGACTAGCGCAGGCAACAGCGGCGCTGCCGGAAAGCTGCGCGGAAAGCGCGTTCCGGCATGTTCCGCAGCATGAGCGATTGCCGTTCTTTACGCCCCGGGCTTTCCCGGGGCGTTTCCGGTTTAAAGCCCCCCCAGCCCGGCCGGGGCCGGAGAACGCAGAGCGAGAATATCGGGCATTCCCTTTGATTGGCCGAAACATGGGGTGCGGTCCGGCAACTGCGCCCGTCGGAAGGCGGCCGCAACGGAGAGGCTGGAATGCCTGAGCGGAAAGGGAACTGCAAAAGCACACGGGCTTTGTCCCGCAGCACCGCCGACAGTTGTATCATGGCGGGAAGAAAAGGGCATGGGGGAAATATGACGAAGATGTGCGCGGAAGGGCGCACGCGCCGCAGAAGCGGCAAGTTGCCCCGGCCCCGTGTCCCGGACGGTGGGAAACTTTGCCGGAGATGAGCGTATCCTCTTCGTCGGAGAGGGAAAAGCGAAGAACCGCTGAAGCGGCGAAGCCTTTCGGGGGCTACGGCGCGGCCGGACAGAGTGTTCCGCCTGCCGCAGGATGCGGGGGCGGCTTCGGGAAGGGCGTATTCTGGCGGCAGCGGGGCGTGCCGCCTGTTGCCGCCGTGTGTCTGCCGCCATGTGCGCGTCGGAAGGGGCGACGCCGGGCATGGCGGCGGAATGGGCTCCGGCATGGACAGATTCCGCAAAGGCGTTGCGCAGGCCTTGAGGCGCTGCGTTATTGCCGGGGCCGTTTTTCTGCGTTTCCGGCCGCGGCGCGCTTTTGTTCAGAGAACGTTTTTTCGACGCGGCTCTCCGGGCGTGCCGTTTCCGTATGTCCGGGCCGGGGAACCGAAAAGGCCGCCGTTCCCCGAAGGGAAGGGCGGCCTCTGGAGGCGACGGAGCCGGGAAGGAAGCCCGGATCAGAAGAAGGCGGGAATGACGCGCACGAACAGGGAAAGCGCGGCGAAGGCCAGAAGGATGAGCAGCGCGATGTGGAAGGTTTCCTGCTTGATGCGCTTGGCCAGCGGGCAGGCGCACAGAAAACCGATGACGGCGGAAGGAGCCACCCAGGAGCAGGAGGAGAGCACCTGTTCGGTGAGCAGGCCGTTTGCGGCCACGATGGCGATATTGATGTAGGAAGTGGCCGTGGCGCTGGCGAAGAAGCCGCGCGCCCTGTTCTTTTCCATGCACATGAGCGAGGCGTAGATGGCCATGATGGGACCGTTGATGCCGATGGCGCCGCCGAAGAAGCCCGCCACGAAACCGCAGACGTACTTCATGACCGCACGGGGAGCCATGCACGTTCCCAGCCAGTCCTGAATGAGCTGCACTACGATATGCACCACGATGAGGATGCAGAGCAGAAGTTCCAGCACCTCGATATCCACGACCTTCAGCGTCCATACGCCGAGGGCTATGCCCGGAATGGCGGGGAGCCAGAAGCCCAGCACTTCCCTGACGTCGATATGACGCCAGTAGAACACCATGGTCATGGTGCCCACCAGAGTGCCGGAAATGAGGCTTATGAGAATGACGTCTTTGGAGGACACGAACAGGGAGATGAGCGGAAGCGCGATGAGCGTGCCCCCCATGCCCGTGAGGCCGTTGATGAAAGCGCCTATGAACCAGGCTCCGGCAATGATGAGTAGATCGTTCATGCTGCCCTCGGAAAATGGTGTAAAGCAAGCGTCTATGCCTTTGGGCCGCTTTTGTAAATGGAAAAAAGAGGGGAATTTCCGGCCGGGAGCGCAAAAAAAGACGTGCCGGAAGCAGGCGTTTCCCTGTTTCTGCGCCGCCGGGCGTCTTTATGCGTACTATGCAGAGCCGTTTTTGCGTGTTCGTGCTCTGCATCCGTTCCGCCGAAAGGGGGAAGGAGGAAAACTTCCTTCGGAACAGGCCGTTTTTTTTTGCGGCGTATGCCGCTTCACCGGGAAAAATCGGCGGTCTGCCGTCGGGGGGTACCGCTTCCGCCCGGCGGCGTTGCTTTCTTTTCCTGCGATGTTGCACTCTCGCGGCGGGGTGTGCCGTACGGCATTTTTTCCGTCTTTTTTGCGGCGGTGGGGAGAAAAGAAGCAGGATGCGGCGCTTAAAGAAAAAAGGCCGCCGGAATATCCGGCGGCCGGGAGCCCCCCGGAGGAGGGGCGTCGGGCGCGAAATTACTTCACGGTATAGAACTTTTCACCGGAAGCGCCGCACACGGGGCACTTGCCGTCGAACTTGCCCTTGCTGATGAAGCCGCACACCGGGCAGATGTAGTAGTCTTCGGCATCGGTGGAGGGATCGAGAGCCACGTCCTTGTACAGTTCGGCATGTACGCCTTCCACCTTGCAGACCATGTCGAGGTACTTGGCGACGGCCATTTCCTCTTCGTTCTTCGCGTCGAGGATCATGCCGGGATACATGTTGACGCATTCATGGGTTTCGCCGGCAATGGCGGCCTGAATGTTTTCAGCGGTGCTTTTCACTTCCTTGGCGTTGCGCAGATGGGCCAGGGCATGGATGGTTTCGGCTTCGGCGGCGGCGCGGAACATCTTGGCGGCCTGCCTGCAGCCTTCCTTTTCCGCCTGGGCGGCAAAGGCGAGGTACTTGCGGTTGGCCTGGGATTCACCGGCGAAAGCTTCCATCAGGTTGTCGTAGGTCTTGCTCATAACAGCTCCTTGTGCGAAAAGACGTTGATGTTAGTCTGAATGTTCGTTTTTTGTTCCGTAACAGGAATGATTCTTATTTAGACGAGACTTTCCGTTTTGTAAAGTGTTTTTTTTCATATACGGAAAAAACAGGGAAACTTTTTTCAACCAGTTGTTATTGAAGGATTTTTATGCCCGGCTACCAGGTTCCCGACCTTCCGCTTTTCGACGGTTCCGCTCCCGGCGGGGGACAGTGGGTGCGCTTTGAGGAGGAAATCAAGCGCAGCCGTTTCATCACCACGCTGGCCCGTGCGGACAGCCGGGAAAGGGCGCTTGCCCTTGTGGAATGCGTGCGCAGGGAATTTCCCGATGCGCGGCACAACTGCTATGCCTACGCCGTGGGAAGGCCCGGAGACACGGCGCAGATAGGGCAGAGCGACGACGGCGAACCCCACGGTACTGCGGGCAGGCCCATGCTCGCGCAGCTTCTTTACGGAGGCGTGGGCGAGGTGGCCGCCGTGACCACGCGGTACTTCGGCGGCATCAAGCTGGGCACGGGCGGGCTCACGCGCGCGTATCAGAACGGCGTGAAGGAGGCGCTGGCTCTTCTGCCCGTGACGGAGAAAAAGGTTTTCGTCCGTGCGTCGGTACGCATAGGCTATGCGTATGTGGACAGATTCTACCGCCTGCTGCCCCGTTTTCAGGCCCGAGTGGCGGAGGAGGCCTTCGACGAGGCGGCCCGCTTCACGCTGGAGATGCCCGAGGAATGTCTCGAACCGTGCCGCCTCGCCCTGAGTGAGGCCACGGACGGTTCCGGCCAGCTTGCGCCGGAGGAGGAATGATGAAACGCATACTCATGCTGGCCACGGGCGGCACCATTGCCTGCGAACCCTCGGAGGACGGACTCGTTCCCCGGCTGTCGGGCGGGGCCATGCTGGAAAGACTGGGGGAACTGCCCTGTGAAGTGAGCGTGCGCGAGCTCATGAATCTGGACAGCAGCAATCTTCAGCCCGAAGACTGGGAGACCATGGCCCGGGCCGTGGCCGAGGCCCACGACGATTTCGACGGCTTCGTCATAAGCCACGGCACGGATACGCTGGCCTATACGGCCGCAGCCCTGCACCAGATGCTGCGGCACCTTGCGCGGCCCGTAATCATTACCGGTTCCCAGTTGCCCCTTGCCATGGAAGGTTCCGACGGGCCGCGCAATCTGCGCGATGCCTTCTTCACGGCCTGCGAGGGCGTGCCCGGGGTGTATGTGGTGTTCCACGGAGATGTCATCGACGGGGCGAGAGCCAAGAAGATGCATACCGAACGCTTTGCCGCCTACGCCAGCGTGAACGCGCCGCTTGCGAGAATCACGCCCGAAGGCGTGCAGTGGCGTGAGCGCCGCACTTCTGACGGAAAGGCCTTTTCACTGGTCGCCGGGCTGGAACGCAGAGTATGCGTGCTCAAGCTCATCCCCGGCACGCGGCCCGAACTTCTGGACATGCTGGTCGATGCGGGCTATCGCGGCATCATCATAGAAGGATTCGGCGCGGGGGGCGTGCCCAACGACAGCCGGGGAAGCTTTCTGCCCGCCATACGCAGAGCCGTGGAAAAGGGCGTGGTCATCGTGTGCGCGTCGCAGTGCGTGTTCGACGGCGTGGACCTTTCGCGCTACCCCATAGGCGTGCTGGCCGCGCGGATGGGGGCCGTTTCCGGCGGCGACAAGACCGTGGAAACTCTTACCGTGCGCCTCATGCAGGCGCTGTATCACTGCCGGAGCATGGAAGATGTGCGCGCCTTCATGGAAAGGCCCGTCTAGTCTGCCTTGCCTTTTCCTCCTTTTTGCGTCACAAAGGAAAAAATTACCTTTGCGGAGTCAGCGATGAGCAATCCTCTTATCCTTATGGAAACTTCCTCCGGCGACATTCTGCTGGAACTTTTTGAAGACAAGGCCCCCGTCACGGTGGCCAACTTCCTGCGCTATGTGGACGAGGGCTTTTACGACAACACCATTTTCCACCGCGTCATCAAGGGCTTCATGATTCAGGGCGGCGGACTCGGCGTGCGCATGGACGAAAAGCCCACCCATGAGCCCATCCAGAACGAGGCCGGAAGCGGGCTTTCCAACACCCGCGGCACCATTGCCATGGCGCGCACTTCCGAACCTCATTCCGCCGCGGCCCAGTTCTTCATCAACCTGGTGGACAACGAGGAGCTCGACCATAAGGACGATACCCCCGAAGGGTACGGCTACTGCGTGTTCGGCCGCGTGGAAGACGGCATGGACGTGGTGGACAAGATTGCGAAACTCAAGGTGAAGCCGCAGGGCGAACATGAGGCCGTGCCCGTGGACATGGTCGTCATTACCCGCGTCGGTCGTTTTGAATAGCCGCTGAGAGCGGAGGAGCCGGTTTTTGCCGGCTCTTTTGTTTTCCGTACCTCCGGTACGGGCAGACGGTCCCCGGGCGGACCGGTTTCAGGAGCGATTTGTGGAAACTGGATCAGGTGCCTTACCTCTGGTTGGTGTTGTCGTCATCGGCGTTTTTCTGCTCATTCTGTTCTTCCGCAGGAAGAATCCGGCGCAGAAGCACAGGCATGTCGCCCCCGTGCCCGAAACGGGTATTCCGCAGGGCATGGAAGAGCTGTACCGCTGGGGGGTGGACCCCTGTTCCGCAGGCGTGCCCGTCATGTACACGCTGCATACCTGCCGTCACTGCGTGCGTCTCAAGGATTTTCTCGTGCAGCACGGCATAGAGCACCGCCTGGTGTTTGTGGATGAGTTCGACAATCCGGCCCGGAAGGAAATCATGGCCACGCTCCGTTCCTACAACGCAAGGGGGTCCTTCCCCACGCTGGTGGCGCCCGACGGCCGCAGCGTGGTGGGCTTCCGCGAAGAGGCCGTAAAGGAACTGCTCGGCCTGAACTGACCTTTTCCCCGGCACGGCGGCCCGGACTCCCCGGGCCGGACGGCGCAGCTCCGGCGCACCGGAGTTTCTGCTCCGGCCCGACGTTCCGCAGGGCTCTTCGAGTTCTTCGCCGTGCGGGAGAGACCTGTTTTTCGACCCGTATCCCCGTTTCCTTCATCCGCACCGGACAGGGCGCCCTCGAAGGGCGGGGTCTTTTTCTTTTTTCCTTCCCGGAGGAGCGGCCCTTTCCGACACGGGGCAGACCGGAGGGAAGGGACCTGCGCCTTTTCCGATTCCTGCACGGGCGGGACAGGCCTCTCAGGGGGCGGCGCAGGCGGTCCGACGCGTGCTGCGCGGGACGGGATTCTTCCCGCAGACCCGCCGGGACCGGGCACGCGGAACGGGAACATTCCATCATCATCGCAAGGAGAGGTAATGAACAAAAAATACATTGCGGGGGGCCTTGTTTTCTGGGCCGGACTTTCCGGCTACATGGGGCTTCGCATTCTGGAAAGCTATACCGAAGACGCCGTGTTTGCGGCGCTTTCCGCCGTGCCTGCGCAGGCGCAGGAAATACGCTATTCCTTTTTGAACAATACGCTCAGCCTGAAGGGCGTGGAATATGAGCTGCCCGACGATGCCGTCATGCACAAGGGCACCATTGAAAGCGTGGAAGTGAAGGGCTTCAACAGAAAGTGCATGTTCGTCAAGCCCAGTATGCCCGCCTATGACGCGGATACGCTGCCCATCGTGGCGGAATCCATCAGCGCCACGGGTATTGTGGACAAGGTGCATGTCGGCAACACGCAGATGGAACAGCGTATTGCCGATGTGCAGGTGAACGGCTGGTATCAGCGGCTCGGTATGCTGCTGGATCAGCGCAGCAGGCACAAGGGAGAAGTTTCCTTCTTTGAGGAACTGTATCGCTGCCGTCTGGACGGGCTGGAAGTAAACGACGTCCGCTCCGTGATTTCCGACCCGGAACTTCCCGTGCCCGTGAAGGTCGACATGGAGAAGGTGGCCCTTGCCCGGGGCATTGCCGCGCCCCGCGGCGAGGCGAAGGTGTCCCCCCTGAGTCTCTATGTTGCCGGCGTACGCTTTTCCGGGGACAGGTTCTCCGGCGCGCTGCAGCGCATGGACGTGAAGGACCTGCTCCTGCCTTCGCCGGAACTCATGGCGGATCTTGTCGCCATGCAGAACGCGGACGGGGCGCCGGAAGGGGCCGCCGCAGACGGGGAGAACGCCGCCCTTTCGCAGGAAGAAAGGCTGAAAGCCGCGGTGGCGGAGCTGTATGAGTATTATGTGAAGAACCTGCCCGTATCGCTTTTCGGCCTGCAGGGCCTGAAGGTTTCCCTGAGCGAAGGCCCCGAATCCATGGGCATCGCCGTCAACGGCTTTTCCTATACGCAGGCCATGGAAGGCGAGGGCGTGACGAAGAGCTCGACGGATGTTTCCCGCCTGCATCTGACCCTGCCCCGGGGCGGGGAACCGCTGCTTGCCGTTTTTTCCCGCTATGCGCCGGAAGGCTTTGTGCTGAATATGAAGGCCGGTATCCGCACCGGAAAGAACGACATTGTCAGCACCGCCCGCTACGAGCTGGAAGGCCTGGGCGAGCTGGAAGGCGAATGCGTGTACTCCGGCGACCTTGCCGCGCTGGAAACCATGCCCCTGCTCCTTTCGGAAGACGCCTATCTTGAGGCGATGCAGAAGCTGCAGTTGAAGAAGCTTTCCGCCGTCTACAGGGATTCCGGTCTGCTGCCTCTGGCCCTGGAAGTCTTCGCGCTGGAGGACTCCGGTTCTCCCGAAGAATACGCGGCCATGGCCGTGCAGATAGGGCGCGAGGTTGAACGGATGCCGGGCAGCATGTTTGCGGAACTCGGCAAGCTCATGCGGGAACAGTTCACCGCACCCGGAGAAATGAGCGTCGCCTTTACCTCGGAAACGCCCAGGAGCTTCATGGAGCTTCTTTCCATGGCGCTCATGGACCCTGCGTCGCTTCCCTTCTCCTTCGGTTCCACGCCCGGTACAAAGCCCCTGGCCGAGTATCTGCCCAGGAAGACGGAGGCAGGGAACAAGGCCGCGGAATCTGCGGCTCCCGCCGTGCAGGAAGAGGCTGCGGAATCTGAGAAGCCTGCGGAAACGGTTACCCTGCCGGAAACGCCCGATGAAGCGCAGATGCCCGTCGCCCCCGGGAAGGTGAATCCGTAGAAAACTTGTTCGGCCCCCTCCGCCGGAAAAGGCGGAGGGGGCTGTTTTTTAAGATTGAAAACTCCCCGCTATGCGGGGAGTTCCAAAAAGGCGAAGCCTTTACATAAGTTAAAAAAGGGGTTCCTTTGTGAGATAACCAGTTGTCTCGACTCGAAATCTATACACAAAGGAACCCAATAATGAATGACCAGAGTTTAAACCATACCCGTTGGAGCTGCAAGTATCACATCGTTTTCGCTCCGAAATTCAGACGCAAGCTGGTATACGGAAGGTATCGCAGAACGATCGGCGAAATTCTGAGAAAACTGTGTGAATACAAAGGAATAGAGATAGTGGAAGCAAATGCGTGTGTGGACCATATTCATATGTGCGTCAAGATTCCGCCCAAGTATAGCGTGGCGCAGATCATGGGGTATTTGAAAGGGAAGAGTTCTTTGATGATATTCGAGAGTTTTCCGCATCTGCGCTACAAGTTCGGCAATCGCCATTTCTGGTGTACCGGTTATTTTGTCAGCACGGTGGGAGTAAATGAGGCGACCATCATCAAATATGTGAGGGAGCAGGAAGAACGAGACAAAATAACAGACCAGTATAGCCTGGTAGAACGGCCCGTCAGCTCGTTTACGAGCAGCAGGAAATAACTCTTCGGCAAGAGTCGAGACAGAGCCCTCTTAAGAGGGCAGCCGGGTAACAGACCCTTATAGGGTCAAATCAAACCGCCCCTTGAAGGGGCGGTCCTGACTTCAGGAAGAAAGGGAATGAGGAAAATTTCCGTTGTCGGAGGCGTGGTTGTTCTGGCCGTAGTTGCGGGCTGGGGTGGCGTACGCTTTCTGGAAGACAGGGTGGAGAAAAACATAGTCGAAGCGTTTGTCGCCGCAGGGGGACAGGTGCGGGAAGCAGACTATCATCTTCTCGACAATATTCTTGTTCTGCAGGGCATGACTTATGAGGTGCGGGAACGAAACGGAGCGGTGCGCACGGGTGCCGTCGAGCGAGTGGTCGCGGAGGGCATGAACAGAAGGATGCTCCTTGACTGGTACGCCGCGGACGAACGCGACAGGGAGGATCTTCCCCTTGTGGCGGAACAGCTCGTGTTCACCGATATGACGGAAACGGTGCAGGATGGGCCGGTGCGGGTGGATCAGCGCGTAGGGAACATGCGGATACGCGGCTGGCGTCAGCGCCTCGGCAGGCTGTTGTACGAGTACCGCCTCCATCCTTCCTCTCCTTCCTTTTTTGAGGAACTGTACCGCTGCCGTCTGGACGGGCTGGAAATCAGCCGGGTGGAACTTACGCTTTCCCGGTCGGGACTGGCCGCTCCCGTGAGGATGAACGTGGAGAACGTGGCCCTTTCCGAAGGGCTGGACGCGCCGAGCGGGGAGACGATGGTTTCGTCTCTGAGTCTGGAGCTTTCCGGCCTGAGCATTTCCGGGCAGGGCCTCACCGGTTTTCTGCAGCGTGCGGACATCAGAGACCTGCGTCTTCCCGAACCGGAAGTCCTGGCGGAACTTGCGGAGCTGTTCGAGCGGAAACGTCCGGGGGAGGAACTCGTTGCCGGAATGCTGGAACTCTGGCAGAAGCAGCAGGAAGCTGCTCTGCCGTATGCCTCGCTGACCATGCAGGACATGGAACTGGTTTCTACGGACATACCCGCGGGGGTGTTCTTCGACGGTTTCTCTTCCGCGCTTTCCATGGAAGGGGAAGGGGTGCGCAGGGAGAAGACGGAGTATTCCCGCCTGCGGTTGCTGCTTCCCCGGAAAGGGGACAAGTATTTTACCATCATAGCCCGCTATGCGCCGGATGGACTCGTGCTGACTGTGAAGACGGACAGCGTGATGACCGGGACGTCTCTTTCCTGCACGGGCCGCTGTGAGGTGGAAAAACTGGGCGTCGTGGAATGCGGGTGGCGGATTTTGGGGGATGCCGACGCGCTGAAAGAGCTGAAGGATGTATTTTTCTTTGGGGCTGTCCTAGCTAAGAAAAAAGAGCTAGGATACCGGCATGTATGAAAGACGCAGCAGACTAAATAATCGGCAACAGACCGAACTCATAAAGTTTTTTGTGGCCGGTGCCACGGCAAGGGCTGCCGGAGAGATGGTAGGAGTAAACCGTAACACTGCCACATCCTATTTCATGCGCTTGCGACGTCTTATTGCTTCTCATCTCCCCAGCTATCGGCTGTCCGGAGAAATAGAAGCCGATGAAAGTTACTTTGGAGGTGTAAGAAAAGGTAAACGAGGACGGGGATCTGCCGGAAAAATAGCTGTTTTTGGTCTATTGAAGAGAAACGAAAGAGTCTACACAGTAATCATTCCTGATGCCCGTACTGAAACACTTCTCCCCATCATCAAAGAACAGGTGGAACCTGACAGTATAGTCTATACAGATACATTTTCAGCTTACAACGCCTTGGATATCAACGGATTCCATCATCATCGTATCAATCATTCTCAGAAGTTTGCAGAACACCATAATCATATCAATGGAATAGAAAATTTCTGGAATCAAGCCAAAAGACACTTACGTCGTTTTAACGGTATCAAGCCAGAACACTTTTACTGGTTCCTCAAAGAATGCGAATGGCGCTTCAATGGAGGCAACCATAAACAACTTCTAACTCAGCTAACTTATTGGGTAAAACAAGCTAAACACTAGTCTTAGCTAGGACAGCCCCTTTTCTTTTCCTCCGGGAATAATATATACGAGGTGCTCCAGAAGAGGCTGGTTCTGGAAAAGCTGAATGCTTCCTGCAACGATTCCGGCCTGCTGCCCATGATGCTGGAACTGGTTGCCTGGAGGAATTTTGAACGCCCCGAAGTCTATGCGGACAAGGTGCTGGAAACGGGGAGAGCGCTGGAACAGGTCCCGGACAGAGGATTCCGGGAGCTGGGCAGGCTTTTGCGCGAGCAGTTCACCGCGCCCGGAACGTGCAGCATGACCTTCTCTTCCGAAGAACCCGTGGAGCTGAAGGCCTTTGTCGGGATGTTTTTCAGGATGCCTGAAAAGTTTCCGTTCACCTTCACGTCCGTTCCCGGCACGAAGCCTCTGCAGGAATACCTGAACAGAAAGTAGCGCTGCTCTGCGAAGGGCGGCATGAGGGCGACGGAAGGATTCCGCCGCCCTTTTCTGTTGTCCGTCTCAGGGAGAATCATGCCGGTTTCCGGGAAACAGGAGGAGCGTTTTCTCCGCAGGAGCGGGGCCGGGAAGAAGGAGAAGGCTCATGCTTCTGGGGGACGCATGATTTTCTGAGGCTTCGGCACGGGCGGCGAGATGGGGCGATGCCGTGTTTTTCGGGGCCGGGCGGAGGCATGAAGAGCGGAAAAAGCCGTGCGCTGCGTGCAGAGGCGTACCGTGCCGGGCGGAAGGGGAGGCTTTGCGGCAGGCCGAGCTGAACGTCGGGCGGGGGCCCTTATTTCCTTATGGTCGGAGTCTGTGCCGTGGAGACGCCGTTTCATGCAGGCGAAGAAGACGTATCGCGCGTTTTCTCCGGGGGAAGGGCGGCATGAGGAAAAGCGCCTGCCGGAAAAAAGCAAAGCCTCCCGAGGCATCATGGCCTGGGGGGAGCGACGCGGAAGACTGCCGGAACATGTGCGGGGCCGCCGAATGTTTTTCTGCGTGCCGTTATGGGTCCGGGCGTACGGCTGCGTTGCCGTGAGGAAGAACGCCCGGAGCACGGGAGACGGGGCGATGGCGGCTGCGGGCGGAGAGCAGGGTACGGAAAGAAAAAGGCTCCCGCCTCATGCGAAGCGGGAGCCGGGGAGAGCTGCCGCGGCCCGTACGGGTCTGCGGCAAAGGCCGTCATTTCACGTTGTGGGATTTCCAGACGTGTTTGACGGGATGGGTTTCGTTGTAATGCTCATGGAAGACCTTGAGGCGGCGCTGTATGCGCAGCACGCGGCGCATGAGCTCGCTCAGGCTGAAGAGGGCCGTGGAAATGAGGATGCATACCAGAAGCGTGGCGATGGCCGCGTAGAGGTACAGGCGGTTGGTCGCGTCATCCGGGCTGTCCATCTGCCAGACGAGGATGAAGAAGCCGAGTATGCCCAGCATCCAGAGGATGTGGGCGCATCCCTTGATGAGGCTTTCCATGGGCACGCGGGCATAGGGGTTCACTTCCACAAGGGCCGTCCACTCGTCGCTCCCGCATTCCGGGCAGCGGCCGAGGAAGTCGGGGAAGACGGTTTTGCATTGGGCGCACTGCAGTTCCTGCTGCACGTCGTTTTCGGGAGCCTTTTTCACCGTGACCGGGCGCAGGGAACGCTTGGCGATGATGCCTTTTCTTCTTTTCATGCCGCAGCCTCCCGGGGCGCAGCGAACTTCGCGCCCGCCTTCTGGCGGAGCCAGGTGAGAATCATGAGCGCCAGACCGAGAATGTAACCCAGATAGCGCTGATCATGGGGAAGGAAGAAGCCGGTGATGAGCGCGGGGTACATGAGCGCCACCGTGGCAGCGAAAAGCAGCAGTCTGTCCAGAATGCTGGTTTTGGTGATGAACCAGCCCTGAATCAGGGAAGAGAAGCTGATCATGCCGAGGGAGGTCATGCAGAAGATTATGACGGCTTCGGGCAGGCTGTGGATGTTCCACAGGATGATGTCGTGGTTGAAGATGAAGACCAGGGGCAGCAGCGCGGTACGGATGTCGTAGAAGAAGCCCTGTATGCCCACGGCGATGGGCGAGGTGTTGGCGATGGCCGCGCCCGCATAGGCGGCGAGGCCCACGGGGGGCGTATCGTCGGCCAGAATGCCGAAGTAGAAGCAGTACAGGTGCGCGGCCATGAGCGGCACGGCAAGCTGCATACCGTGAATGGTGAAGCCGGAGGCGAGTTCCACCAGCACCGGAGCGGTGAGCGAGGCCATGATGATGTAGTTGGCCGTGGTGGGCAGGCCCATGCCGAGCAGAAGGCTTGCCGCCGCCGTGATGATGAGCAGCAGGAAGATGTTCCCCATGGAAAGCACTTCCACGAAGGAGGTGATCTGCTGGCCGAGCCCCAGGGACACGCAGCCCACGATGATGCCTGCGGAAGCCGTGGCCAGAGCCACGCCCGCCATGTTGTTGGCGCCCGCCGCCATGGAGGAGATGGTGAGTCTGAGGCCTTCCTTGAGGGCTTCCCACTTGGAGGTCTTGCGTACCACGGCGATGCACACGGGCTGGAATATCATGATGACGGCCAGCACGATGATGGCGCGGAACACCGCAAGTTCGGCGGAGTGCTGGAGGGCGATGAGCTCATACAGCAGCATGGCCAGAGGGAAGAGGAAATGCAGGCCGCCGCGCAGCACGTCCCGGGCGCGGGGAAGTTCATCCTTGGAGAGACCGCGCAGGCCGAGCTTGCAGGCTTCCACATGGGTGATCCACAAAAGGGCGGCGTAGGAGGCGAAGGCCGGAATGGCCGCAGCCTTGGCCACTTCGATGTAGGGCACGTTGACGTATTCGGCAATGATGAAGGCCGCGGCGCCCATGACGGGCGGCGCAAGCTGCCCGTTGACGGAGGAGGCCACTTCGATGGCCGCCGCCTTTACCGCAGGATAGCCCACCTTTTTCATGAGCGGAATGGTGAAGGTACCCGTGGTCACCACGTTGGCGATACTGGAGCCGGAAACCATGCCGGAAAGGGCGGAGCTGAATACCGCAGCCTTGGCCGCGCCGCCGCGGTAGCGGCCGAGACCGCTGATGGCGAGCTGCGTGAAGAAGGTGCCGCCGCCCGCGCGGTCGAGCATGGTGCCGAAGAGCACGAAGAGAAACACCACGGTGGCCGACACCTGAAGCGGAATGCCGTAGACGCCCTGCGTGTCCATGGTGATCTGGGAAATGAAGCGCGAAAGCGACGCGCCCTTGAAGGCCAGAAAATCGGGCAGATACGGCCCCGTGAACACGTAGATGATGAACACGGTGCTGATGATGGGAAGCGCCGGGCCGAGCACGCGGCGCGTGGCCTCAAGCAGCAGCACCACCAGCAGTATGCCCATGAGAATGTCGCGGGCGATGGGGGAGCCGGGGCGGGAGGCGAGGCCCGCGTAGTCGATGAAGATGTAGAGCGCGGCCACGGCGGCCATGATGCCCAGGATGTAATCCATGACGGTAACCCGGTTCATGGCCAGCAGGATACGCAGATCCCACCTTGAGGAGGCCGAGGGCTTTATCATGGGAATGTTGAAATAAACCAGAATGATGGCAAAGGCCAGATGGATGGACTTTACATAGATGGAGTCGATGAGCAGAATGCTGGCGCTGGCCATCTGGAAGAGCGACCAGCACAGGGCGATGACGAAGGTGATCTTCGCCGTGATGCCCATGGTGTCGCCGCGCATGCCGTGTTCGGCATGGGCTACGTCTTCCTTGTACTTGTCTCCGGCGGGAGCGGTTGGGATGTGTTTCTGAGGCATGGGAGTTTCCACAACTGAACGGTTGGAAGGAATGCTTTCCCCTTGCTGCACATGCTGGGAGGAAAACAGAAAGCGGGGGCGGGCCGCAGCCCGCCCCCGCAAGCGCCGAGGCCTCTCTTACTTGAGCAGACCGGCTTCCTTGAAATACTTTTCAGCGCCGGGATGGAAGGGAGCGGTGCGGCCTTCCAGCAGGCTTTCCCTGGTGATGGCTTCAAGCGCAGGGTGCAGCTTCTTGAATTCGTCGAGGTTTTCCACCACTTCCTTGGTGATGGCGTAGACGATGTCGTCGGGAGTGTCGGCGGAGGTCACGAAGGTGGCCAGCATGCCGATGGTTTCCACCTTGCCGTCGGCGGCGTTGCTCGCGTCGGGGTACTGGCTCATGTCGATGGTGGTCTTGGAGTAGTAGGGGCATTCCTCAAGCAGCTTTTCCATGCCGGTGATGGGCACGATGCGGCACTTGCGCTTGCCGGCCGTGGCTTCCTTGATGTTCCCGTTGGGATGACCCAGGGTGTAGAAGAAGCCGTCGATACGGCCGTCCTGCAGGGTGTGGGGAGCGTCGGCGGGTTTCAGGCCTTCGCCGCGGAAGTCCTTGCCGGGTTCCAGACCCACTTCCTTGAACACCTGAAGGGCGTTGATGCGGTTGCCGGAACCGGGATCGCCCAGGTTGATGATCTTGCCCTTCACGTCCTTCACGCTCTTGATGCCGGAATCTTCGGCAGCCACGAAGGTGACGGCCTCGGGAGCCAGAGCGAACACGAAGCGCAGCTTGGTCACGGGCTTGCCTTCCCAGTCGCCGATGCCCTTGTAGGCCTGATACTGCGTGTCGGCCTGAGCGATGCCGAATTCCAGATCGCCGTTGTTGATGGCGTTGATGTTGAACTTGGAGGCCCCGGTGGATTCCACGCTGGCGCGGATGTCGTAGACATCCTTCTTGGCGTTGATGATCTTGGCGATGGCGCCGCCGGTGGGGTAGTACACGCCGGTGATGCCGCCGGTACCGATGGTGACGAACTTGGCGGCCATGGCGTCGGTGGAGAGGGCTCCGGTAAGAAGCACGGCCGCGCCGAGAGCGACGGCGAAGAATCTCCTGAACATGAAAGAACCTCCTGCAAAAAGTTTCAGCTTTGTCAAAAGATGGAAAGAAAAACCGACCTTCGGAGCGTTCTTCCCTTTATTTTATCTGAGAACCGGATAATGTCACGGTTTTTTGCGGAGTGCAATAGGTATGGAATTGACGAAAATGTGAAACCGACCTCTTCGGCAGGGCGGAACTGCGGAGAGATGCGGAGTTGACAAAGAGCAATCTCCTTGCTTGTTTTGCAAAGTATGCAAATATTGGAGGCAGAGAGGGAATCATGACGCTTCTTCCTTTAAGGCGTGCGCAGAACGGAAAGTACCTTGAGGCGCAGGCCAGAATATTCAAGGCGCTGGGGCACCCCAGCAGGCTGCTCATGGTGGAGGCGCTTCTGGACGGGCCTCTCTGCGTGGCCGATCTTCAGCACCTTGTTGGGGCCGATATGTCTACGGTTTCCCGTCACCTTGCGGTATTGAAGAACGCGGATATCGTTTCGGACGAAAAGCGGGGCCTGCATGTTTACTATTCTCTGAAACTGATGGGGCTCGGCCAGTTTCTGACCTGCACCTCGGCCGCCATGGACAAGCGCGCCCAGGAACGGCAGGCCCAGCTTACGGCCATGATGGCCCCCTGACTCCTCCGGTCTGCGGCTTCCGCAGAGACAAGTATTTGCCAAAATGGCCAAACAGACAAAAGGGGAAGTCCGTTTCCGCGTGCCGGGAAGGCCCGACGGAAGGGGAAAAAAGTTCTGCAAAAAAAAAACGCACGGCGGAGAAAAATTTTCCGTTCCGTGCGTTTTTTTGTTGTGACGGAGCGCGTCGGGGCGGAAAATTCCTCGCGTGCATCCTTTTTGGGGGGAAACGCGCAGGGCGTTTGCGGTGGGCGTGCCCGTATGTTCGGGCCGGAATACCGGAGAGTCGGGGGAATGATGTGCCGTGTTGCGGAAGAAGGGCCGTGTGGGCTGGGCAGGAGCCCGGTCGGGCGGCCGTATGCCGGCGCAACGGGCAGGCTCGGGGAAGGAAGAATGCAGGCTGTGGGGGGACTTCTCCGGTGAGCGTTGCGGAGAAGCGTTGGGCAGAGCGGAGGAGGGAGAAGCGTTCTTCGGAAGCGGTTCCCGGCAGCAGAAGAAGGCCGATACAAAAAGGCCCGGGTATTTCCGTGGAGCGGCCGGGAAGACTGCCGGAACCGGGACGAAGAAAAACGGTAAGGGGCGCGGCAGCGTGTACGCAGGGGGAAAAGGCGGGAGGGCGGCCCCCTGTGGCGGCTTTCCTGCGGTGAAAGGAGCGGAGAAAAGGGAGCACCGCGTCGCCGCTGCAAAAGACGGGAAGGTCGCGGCCGTGGAAGGGGGCGGAATGTTCGGGGAGGAGACCGCAGGCGGTCTTTCCGGGGAAAGGATTCGGAACCATGCCCACGGCCCGGGGAAGAACGGCGCCCCTTTGCCGGGCACAGACGGAGACGGGCCGCCGCGTTTGCCTGCGGCCCGTCCGCGTGGGTTACAGGGCCAGTTCTTCCATTTCCTTTTTCAGATCGCGTGCAGTCCAGCAGGCGTAGCGGTCGAGGTGGGTGGGGTCGCGGTTGATGATGGCCACCTTGCCTCCGCACTGCAGGGTGATTTCCGGCACGGCCGCCGCCGGATAAACGGTGAGACTGGTGCCGAGCACCAGCATGAGGTCGGCGGCGCGGGCTTCGCGCTCCGCCTCGGTAAGGGCGTATTCGGGCAGGCCTTCCCCGAAGAAGACGATGTCGGGCTTGACGATGCCGCCGCACTTGTCGCACACGGGCACTTCTCCGGCGCGGACGCGGGGGGCTATTTCCTCGAAGCTCCAGCTTCTGCCGCAGCGCAGGCAGTGATGGAGCAGCGGCGAGCCGTGCAGTTCCAGCACCTTTCTCGAACCGGCCTTCTGATGCAGCAGGTCGATGTTCTGGGTGATGACGGCATGGATGATGCCTTTTTCCTCCAGACGGGCCAGCGTATTGTGAACGATGTTGGGTTCCTTTTCGTCGAGATTGTACAGGAAGTCTTTGGAATGCTCGTAATAGTAGCGCTGATCCTTCATGAAGTAGTCAAGATCGAAGAGCTTGTTCGCGTCGATGTCCGTGCGGGTGTAGAGGCCGCCCGCACCCCGGAAGTCGGGAATGCCCGAAAGGGTGGAAATGCCCGCGCCGGTGAGGACGACGGCGTGCTTTGCCTGGGAAAGAAGTTCGGTGAGCGTCATGATGGTTTCCTTGTGGCGCGGGGCATGGCTCCGCGGTGATGGGAACGGTCGTTTACGGCCGTGAAGACCGCCTGCGGGAAGGGCAGGGCCTCATGGTACGTCGTATGAGCGCGGTTGTAAAAGGGAAGAGAGCTTGCCGGAAGCGGCGGGGTACGGATCGTGGCGGCCATGTGTCGGCGGGAATGAGCGCAGTCCTTGGTACGGAGCCCAGGGGAGGGCCGCCTGTCCTGCGGACGGGAGAAACAGGTGAAGATCGTGTTTTGGGGCAGGGAAGGGATACCCGGGGAAGACGGTCTGGAGCGGAAACGTTTTTCCCTGTGCGTGGGGCGCTGCCTGAGGAGCGTCGATGTCGGAAGAGGTCGGCGGGCGGCTCGACATGACGTTTCTTCTCCGGTGTGCTTTGCCGCCGTGCGGCGGGACCATGAAAAAGGGGCGGGCGTTCGCTCCATGACGCGTCATCAAAAATCCATGCCTTTTTATCCCAAAGAATGTTCTCAGAAGGAAGGCTGCCCCGCTCTCCGGGGGGGGCGAGCTGTCGGGAAGGCGCTGTGTTGCGCGGCCCCGCGGGTATTGTTCCGAAGGGTACGGCCGTTTTCTGCCGCATGTCCGCCGCGCGGTGCGTATCGCATCACGTTGTCGGAGGGGCCCGTGCGGATGGGGAGAGTTCAAGTTTTGCTTGAATATTTGTGTTTTCTTCGGCTGTGCGGGGGCGCAAAAAAAGCCTTCCCCCGTGTGCGGAAGAAGGCTTTTCGTGTGTCTGCGTATGCGGAAAGAGGCTATACCTCGAACAGCATTTCCAGGTCTTCTCTGGTGAGAGACTTCCAGGAATCCTGACCGGGAATGACGGCCTCGGCCACGCCGCGCTTCATTTCCTGAAGCTTCAGAATCTTTTCTTCCACGGTGTTCTGGCAGATGAGCTTGTAGGAGAACACCTGCCGCGACTGACCTATGCGGTGGGCGCGGTCGGTGGCCTGGCTTTCCACGGCGGGGTTCCACCACGGATCGTAGTGGATGACGTAGTCCGCGCTCGTGAGGTTGAGGCCCGTACCGCCCGCCTTCAGGGAAATGAGGAAGATCCTGATGGAAGGCGTGTTGTTGAAGCGGTCCACCTGTTCCAGACGGTCCTTGCTGGAACCGTCGAGGTAGCAGAAGGGGATGTCCGTCATCTGGAGCCAGGCGCGTATCTGCTGCAGCATCTGCACGAACTGCGAGAAGACCAGCACCTTGTGCCCTTCTTCCACGATGTCGAGGATCATGTCCTTGAAGGCCTCGAACTTGCCGGAAGGCATGTTGGCGTTGAAGCCGGGCATATCCAGCTTGAGCAGCTTGGGATGGCAGCAGATCTGGCGCAGCTTGAGCAGCGCGTCGAGAATGGACATCTGACTCTTGGCCATGCCCTTCTTGTCCACGTCGGCCAGCACCTGTTCACGCAGCTTGCGGGCAAGGGAGGCGTAGAGTTCCGCCTGTTCCTCTTCCAGCGCGCAGTACATGACGTTTTCCACCTTGGGCGGCAGGTCCTTGACCACCTCGGACTTGGTGCGCCGCAGGATGAAGGGCTTGACCCGGGAGCGCAGGTATTCCAGCGTTTCCGCATCCCCTTCCTTGATGGGCTTGATGACGCCGCGCTGGAAGGCGTGCTGGCTGCCGAGGAAGCCCGGCATGAGGAACTCGAACAGGCTCCACAGTTCGAAGAGGTTGTTTTCGATGGGCGTACCCGACAGGCAGAGGCGCATTTTCGCGTTGATCTGCCGCACGGAACGCGCCGTGATGGTGTTGGGGTTTTTGATGTTCTGCGCTTCGTCGAGAATGATGGCGTTGAATTCGTGCTGTTCCAGTTCCTCCATGTCGCGCCGGAGCAGCGCATAGGTGGTGATGACGAGATCGGAAGAGGCGATCTTGCGGAACAGCCCTTCGCGGCGCGTGCCGTACACGATGAGGCGGGAAAGCCCGGGCACGAACTTCGAGGCTTCCCTGTCCCAGTTGGGCAGAACGGACGTGGGCACGACGATGAGGTTCGGCCCCTGGGCGCCGTGATTGACCATGTGCTGGATGAAGGCCAGCGTCTGTATGGTTTTGCCGAGGCCCATTTCGTCGGCCAGAATGCCGCCGAAGCCGTATTCGTTGAGGAAGTTGAGATAGGAAATACCCTGTATCTGGTAGGGGCGCAGCGAGGCCTGAAGGCCGGCGGGCGTTTCTATCTGCCTTACTTCATGGAAGTTGCGGATGTTGTCGCGCAGCTTGCTCCAGAAGGAATCCTCCAGCGCGCCGGGCAGGTCTTCCAGCAGGTTGTCGAGCACCGGGGCTTCGTACTGCTTGAACTTCTGCTTGGGCGGCCTTGCCGGATCGAGGCCCAGCACCTTGAGCTTGTGGGCCAGCTTTTCCAGCCAGGATTCGGGCAGGCTCGCATAGGAGCCGTCTTTAAGCTGCACGTAGCGCTTGCCCTTGAGCCAGGCCTTCCAGATGCGGTCGAGCGGAAGATTCTGCCCGTCGTATTCCACCGAAATATCGAGGGAGAACCACTTTTCCTTCTCGTTGCTTTCCACGCTGGCGTTGATGGTGGGCGTGGAGGCGCGCACCTTGTAGCGCGAAAGCGTGGCTTCGCCGTACACGCGCCAGTTTTCCAGCAGCGTGGGGTAGGAATCGAGCAGGAAGGAAATGGCTTCTTCCGGTTCCATGAACCACAGACGGCTGCTTCGGGGCTGGAAACGCATGTCCGAAAGCTGGGTGATGAGGGCGTTTTCCTCCGTCTGATTGCGGCGCACGAGGAAGGTCTTGCCCTCGTACACATAGCTGCCCGTCTGGAAATCGGGGTTCGGGCCGGGCAGGGTGAACTCGCCGTGCAGCGTTTCGTAGATGTTCTGCACCTCCAGGGTGAGCAGGCTCCCTTCCTCGTCCAGAAAGAGCTTGGGATTGTACGTCGCCGGCTGGAACACGGGTTCCATGATTTTGAGGAACTCGTCCTGTTCGTAGAGTTCCGAAGCGGGCAGGCGCGTCCACACCCTGTCGAGAAATTCGGGAATGTCTTCCTGCGGAATGACGGGCCCCTTGTGCACCAGCGCCTGGATGACGCGGTGATTCAGACAGGTCTGCACGGGATAGAAGCCCTGGTTCCAGCACACCCACAGGGGCATCTGCCCGTGGAAGGTGGCTCCTTCGTGGGCGGGGGCGGGGATGTCGCCGGTGTCGTCCGGTTCCTCGTCGATGATGGAGAAGGGCTTCTTGCCTTCACGCTGGAGAAGCACGTCGAAGCGCAGCCCGTCGTCGTCGAGCGCGGGACGGAGCTTGAGCGCCATGGTGGAGCTTTCAATACGGCAGGGGATTTCCGTATCCTTCCAGAACAGATAGTCTTCCTTGCGTATGGCCCAGAAGAACCACGAAAGAAGCCCGTCCGGGATTTCCACACGGTGCCCGTAGTAATCGAGATACTGGGCGATCTGGCGGCAGACCACGGGCAGTTCCGGGGAATGCTCGCACCATTCGGGGTTGCGCAGTATCTGTTCCAGCGTCACTTCCTGGCGCACGGTGGAAAGCCCCGTCTTGTTCTGACGGGCGCGGAAAAATTCCACCGAAAGGCGGCCCGGTTCCGGGAAGAAGCGGAAAAGGAAATAATGACGGCCGGTTTCCGGTTCGAAGGTGCCGCCGAAGAAATGGCGGAAGCTCTGACGCCAGTCCTCGCGCGGGGCGGGGGCGGGGTCGGCCTTGCCTTCGGAAATGTCGAGGGAATTGATGAAGTGAATGGCCGTTGCGGCTACATGACGGCAGGGACCGTTGAAGGCCTCCATGCAGTTGCACATGGAGTCCACCCGCTGTTCCGCCAGATTGATGGTGACCACGGGGCTGTAGGCCTCGAAGTCTTCTCCCTGCACGGTGCTTTCCACCGTCCAAATGTCGTTTTCAAAGCGCAGGGTGAATTTGCTGAGGTTGCCCTCGGCTTCAATGGACCGACCGTACTCCGTGATGTATTCCGGGATGGTGTTCTGAATGAAGGTCTCAGCAAGTCCACGGGCGGCG
Source organism: Mailhella massiliensis (assembly GCF_900155525.1). Lineage (NCBI taxonomy): Bacteria > Pseudomonadati > Thermodesulfobacteriota > Desulfovibrionia > Desulfovibrionales > Desulfovibrionaceae > Mailhella > Mailhella massiliensis. The sequence continues at coordinate 624,724 of NZ_LT706951.1, read as the reverse complement.
ACTTCCTCTCGTCGGTTCATGGTAACAGTCCTCAAATTGTGGCAGAAGATGGACAGGTAGGAAAGTACGGCGGGCCGGGCCGGGAAAGAATGGCTCAGGGAACAGATGGGCGAAAAGAGGCAATACCGGCCATTGCCCTCTAGGATTATACGATATTATCCCAGTTTTCAAGAGAAGTGAACTGTGCTAGGCTTTTTTCATGAAAAAAAAGTTATGTTTTCTGCACTCTCAGGAGCAAAAACGCTTCTGCCGGAAAGTTTTTCGGCAGAGAGCCGCGTCTTGCGCCGTGTTTCTGTTCGCCGTTGCGTGTCTTCTGCTTCTCCGCCCGGCGGAAGGCGCCTTTGCCGGGGCTTCCGCCGATCTGCGGCCGGAATACGGCGGGAAGATACTCATGGGCAGCATCGGCGAGCCTTCCAACCTCATTCCCTACCTCGCTTCGGATTCCGCCTCGGCGGAAGTGGCGGGGCTTCTTTATACCTCGCCGCTGGAGTATGACAGGAATTTCAATATCATAAAATGCGCCGCCGAGGAATGGGAAGTTTCTGAGGACGGCACGTTCATGCGCTTCAGGCTGAAAGAGGGGCTTGTCTGGCAGGACGGGCACCCCCTTACCGCGGACGACGTGACCTTCACCTACAACCTCATGATCGACCCGAAAACGCCCACCGCCTACGCGGCGGACTTCCTCAACGTGAAGGAATACCGCCAGACGGGGCCGCTTTCCTTTGAAGTGCGCTACGACGCGCCCTATGCCCGCGCGGCCATTACCTGGATGCACCCCATCCTGCCCAGGCATGTGCTGGAACACGAAAACATCGCCTCCACGAGGTATGCCCGCAACCCCATAGGCGCGGGGCCCTTCAAGCTGAAGTCGTGGGAGCCGGGCAGCCGTATCGTTCTTGAGGCCAACGAGCGCTATTTCAAGGGGCGCCCGTACCTTGACGAGGTCATCTACCGCATCATTCCCGACACCACCACCATGTTTCTGGAAGCGAGGGCGGGCAGGCTCGACTTCGTGGGGCTTTCCCCCCAGCAGTACCTGCGGCAGACCGGCGGCGAATGGTGGGAAAAGCACTGGAACAAATACAAATACCTGGCTTCGGGCTACACCTTCCTCGGCCTGAACCAGAAAAGCCCCTTCTTTCAGGACAGGCGGGTGAGGCAGGCCCTTTCCTGCGCCGTCGACAGGCAGGGCATCATCAAGGGCGCGCTCCTCGGCATGGGAGAGGCCGCGTTCGGCCCCTACAAGCCGGGAACATGGGTGTACAATACTTCGTTGAAGCCGTATGATTATGACCCGGAGAAGGCGCGCCGTCTCCTTGCGGAGGCGGGGTGGCTCCCCGGAAAGGACGGAGTGCTGGAAAAGGACGGTCTGCGTTTCGAGTTCACCATTCTGGTGAATCAGGGCAACAACGAGCGCATCAAGGTGGCCGTCATCTTGCAGCAGATGTTCCGCGCCGTGGGCGTGAAGGTTTCCATACGCACGGTGGAATGGGCGGCGTTTCTCAAGGAATTTGTGGATACGCGCAAGTTCGACGCCCTCATTCTCGCCTGGAATATCCTGGATGACCCGGATATCTTCGACGTGTGGCATTCTTCGGCAGCGGCGGGAAACGGCCTGAATTTCGTCGGATTCTGCAACGAGGAGGTGGATCGCCTGCTGGAAAGGGGCCGCGCTTCGGCGGACAGGGCCGAAAGAAAGCGCCTGTATGACCGTTTTCAGCAGATTCTGCACGAAGAGCAGCCCTACCTTTTCCTTTATGTGCCGTATTCTTTGCCCATGGTCCAGTCGAGGTTCCATGGGATAGAGCCCGCTCCGGCGGGGATCACCTATAACTTCGACCGTTGGTGGGTTCCCAGAGCGCTCCAGCAATAGCAGGTTATTATGAGTCAGACTTCCCTTGTTCAGCCGTCTGAGGAAGCGGGCGACGCCCGGCAGAAACAGCCTCATGCCCCGGAAAACGTATCCATGGTGATTTCTCCCGTGACCGGGGAAAGCTCGCCGGCTTCGAAGGTGCCTTCGGCCGACGACATCGTGGAGCAGCTTCTGACGCATTATCCCGACGCGGATGCGGCCATGGTGCGGCGCGCCTACGACTACGCTTCCGCCGCCCATGCCGGACAGCTCCGCCTTTCCGGGGACCCGTACATCCTGCACCCTGCCTCCGTGGCGCTCACTCTGGCCAGGATGGGCTTCGACGAGCACGCCGTGGCCGCCGGGCTTCTGCACGATACCGTGGAGGATACCGATTCCTCCATCGACGAGCTCGACGAGCTCTTCGGCGAACAGGTGGCCGACATCGTGGACGGCGTGACCAAGATCACCATGATGAGCTTCGACACCAAGGAGGAGGCGCAGGCGGAAAACATCCGCAAGATGATCCTCTCCATGGCGCACGACATCCGCGTTCCCGTGGTCAAGCTGGCCGACCGCCTGCACAACATGAGCACGCTGGACTTTCAGAAGCCCCACAAGCAGCAGCGCATCGCCAAGGAAACCATGGACATCTATGCGCCGCTCGCCAACCGCCTGGGCCTGCACCTCATCAAGCAGAAGCTGGAGGATCTGAGCTTCCGCTACCTTCAGCCCGACGCCTATGCGGAAATCACGACCTGGCTTTCCGAAAACCAGATCGTGGAGCGGCAGCTCATTTCCAAGGTCATCGGCAAAATCGAAGCCATCATGACCGAGAACCGCATCAACGGGCGCGTGTTCGGCCGCATCAAGCAGACCTACAGCATCTACCGCAAGATGATGGCCCAGAAGACGCCCCTGGACGAGATGCACGACATCATCGCCTTCCGCGTCATCGTGGGCGACCTGCGGGACTGCTATGCCATGCTGGGCCTTGTGCATGTTTTGTGGAAGCCCGTGCCCGGCAGATTCAAGGACTATATTTCCATGCCCAAGGCCAACGGCTACCAGTCGCTGCACACCACGGTGATCGGGCCCGAGGGCGAGCGCATCGAAATTCAGATACGCACCGAAGAGATGAACAACATGGCCGAACACGGCGTGGCCGCGCACTGGATGTACAAGGAGCGCAACCATGCCATAGCCATGCAGGACATGCCGCAGTTCCAGTGGCTGCGCGACCTTATGGAGCGCCAGAGGGACGAGGCGGATTCGCGCGAGTTCATGAGCTCTTTGCGCATGGACCTCTTCAACGACGAAATCTATGTGTTCACGCCGCGGGGCGCGGTGAAGCGCCTGCCCAAGGGCGCGACCTCCATCGACTTCGCCTTCCTCATTCACTCCGACGTGGGCGCGCATTGCGTGGGCGCGAAAATCAACGGCAAGCTCGAACCCTTCGCCACGCCGCTCAAAAACGGCGACATGGTGGAGATCATTACCGACAAGAACCGCCATCCCCACCGCGACTGGCTGAAAATCGTCAAGACCGCCAAGGCCAGAAGCCGCATCCAGCATTATCTGCGCACCGAAGAGCGCGTGGCCGCCGTGGCCCTCGGCAAGGAACTGCTGGAGAAGGAAGGCCGCAAGATGGACTTCAACGTCACCCGGGCGGCCAAGGACGGCAGGCTGCAGATCGTGGTGCCGGAATTTTCGCTGAACGCGCTGGACGATCTGTTCGCCGCCGTGGGAACGGGGCGGCTCACGCCGAAAAAGGTGATTCAGAAGCTCATTTCCATTCTGAACCCCCGGCAGGAAAGCGCTGCGGAAAGCGCTCCCGCGCCCAAGACCGACGGCACGCCGAAAAAGCCTGCCGACGGCATTACCATCAAGGGCATCGAAGAGACGCTCATACACTTCGCCAAGTGCTGCAAGCCCGTGCCCGGCGATCAGGTGGTGGGCTTCATCAGCCGCGGGCGCGGCGTCATCGTGCATACGGCAAACTGCCCCCATGTGCAGAACCTGGAATCGGAACGCCTCATTTCCGTGAACTGGAACAATGAGGAGAGCAAGCCCTTCCCGGCGGAAGTCAGCGTGGTGGGTCTCAACGAAAAGGGCCTGCTGGCCAAGATCAGCCTTGCCTTCGCCCAGCAGGATGTGAACATCAACGCGCTCCAGATAAAGTCCACCGTGGACGGCCGTTCCCAGATGGATTTCACCGTGGAAGTGCGCGACGCCGTGCATCTGTACCAGACCATAGACAAGCTGCGTACCATAGAGCATGTGCTCGAAGTGCGGCGCGGCACTTCCAATATGGATATCTGACGGGAACTGCGGAACGGGACGGAGCCGTTTTCGTCCCTTCCGGTGGGAAGCGGGGTTCGCGTTTTGCGCGGACTCCGTTTTTTTTATGTTCCGACTCCGGCGGGAGAGGTCGCCGGGCCGCGCGGAACGGGGATGCTGCGTGACGGAAGGCGTGTTTTCCGCACGGCGCTGTGCCGGAACATGCCGGGCGCACAGAGCATACCGGAATTTTTCCGGGACGGGGCGGACGAATCAGGCCTGCCGACCTTCGGCGGCAGAGATGTCTGCGGGAAGGCAGGGCCGGGTATTTTTTCTGAAACGGGGCTTTCCCCGGGACAGCGGCAAGGGCCGTTCCCCTGCCCGGCGGACGCGGAAAAGACAGCCTGACGGGAACGGCCTGAGGCTGAGGCCTTTTTCCGCACGGCCGTCCCGGGGCCGTACCGCAGAAACGCGGAAGCCGCGCGGCAGGGGGCGGCACGGTCCGTTTTTCCGGCGGGCCGGACGGCGGAAAAGAGAAGCCCCGGGAGCTTTGCAGAACGGTGCAAAGGCTATTCTGCACGGGGCAGAAACGGGGGCTTTGCTCAGAAGAGGGCGGAGAATCGTGAAGTTCCGGCTTACGGCCTTTTGGTCTTCAGCACGAAGCGGGTGATTTCCGAGGGTATGCCGAGGCGGCAGGAAAAGCCGTTCCACAGGCCCGTACCCGGGCTGACATAGAGAAGCTTGCCCTGCGGCGTATGGTACAGACCGAGGACGTATCCGTCGTTGTAATGGCCGATAAGCGGTGCGAGGAAGAAGATGAGTCCGCCGTGGGTGTGGCCGGAAAGCTGCACGTCCGCAACGGAAGAGGGCAGGCCTTTGTCGTTGGGCTTGTGGGCCAGAAGAATGCGCGGCCCCTCGGGCGCGCCGGAAAACGCGGCCTTCACATCCGTTCCCCGGCCGCCGAAACGGGCCGCGGTATTGTCGGGAACGCCGCCGATGACGAGCCCGCCGGGAAGCACGCGGTGTTCGTTGTTCAGCATGATGACGCCGAGGGAGGAAAGTTCCTGCAGCCAGCCGCGTGCGTCGTAGTAATATTCGTGATTGCCCGTGACCCCGAACACGCCGTATTTCGCCCTGAGCTCTGCCAGCGGGGCCATTTCTCTGCTGAGCGCACGGGGCAGGCCGTCTGCAATATCGCCGGTGATGGCCACGGCATCCGGGGAGAGGGCGTTGACCCTGCGTACCACTTCTTCAAGCCACGCGGCCTTCTGCACCGGGCCTATGTGCAGATCGCTGAGCTGGACAAGGGTAAAACCTTCAAGTTCTGCTGGAAGTTTTTCCAGCTCCAGTTCCACGGTATGCACATCGGGTACACGCACGGCCTGCCATGTGCCCCATGCGCCGCTTGCCAGAGCCAGAACCACAAGGATTGTGCAGCGTATGCCGCCCGTGAGGGGCATGCGCCACGAAGCGCCCATGCGCCGGGCCAGCCACAGGCCGAGGCTTGCCGCATCCTTGACCAGCGCAAGGAAAAAGAGCACCAGCAGCGCGGCGTACAGGGCTTCCGCCGCGAGCATGACGGGAATCGGCAGCTCCGGCCGGAAAAAGCCTCCGCCCACCACCTGATAGAAGACGTATTTGAGCCCTGCGGCCAGAAATGCCGCGCCCATGAGGGCCTTGAGGACAAAGCCCGCCTTCAAGGGAAGAACGAGACTCATAAAGCAGTAGACGGCGGCGATGACGGAAGGCAGGAGAAGTCGCATAGGCAGGTGCGGAGCCGGGGGCGTGTTTTGGAGGAAAAGGTGCGGGAAGCGGAGCGGGCGGCGGCCCGCTCCGCCCCCGGTATCAGACGAAAGCGAAGCCCGAAAGGGCGGGGCATTTCATGCGGCCTTCATGCGGCAGAGGAAGGAGGCTTGTGCGCCCTTGGCGAGAATCGCCAGGCCCGCAAAAGGCCGAAGCGCAGCTCAGGCGTTGCGGCCCATGGCAAAGGCCTGTTCCATGGCAGGGCTGGAGGCCACGTCGCCCTTTTTCCACACGCCGGGCGCAAGCAGCACGCCTTTTTCCTGCGGCTTTTCCAGGCAGTCGGTAAAGCCGCGGAAGGCGTCGATGGTGCGTTCCAGCGCGGAGCGGTTGCTGTCGGCGGCGGTGGCGATGAAGTAGAACTCCTTGCCGGAAATTTCGGTGTAGTGCGGAAGCGTTCTGTCGATGAAGGTCTTCATCTGTGCGTTCATGGAATAGAAGTACACGGGCGTGGCCATGACCACCACGTCGGCGGCAAGGAGCTTGTCCAGCAGGGGAGCCATGCCGTCCTTCTGCACGCAGGCGTGCGTGGCCTGGCAGGCTTCGCAGCCGAAGCAGGGATGCAGGTCGTGCTCGCGCAGGCGCACGATTTCCACCTTGTGCCCGGCTTCGAGAGCTCCCTTCATGAACGATTCGCACAGAAGTTCGGAATTGCCGCCTTTGCGCGGACTTGCGGAAATGATGAGGATGTTTTTCATATTCTCCTCCAGGCGCGTATGCGCCGCGGCTTGTCTGGAGCCGTTGCGATGGTTGTGTGCCGGGCGTGCCCGGCGCGGTGAAATACGGCGTTGTTCCCTCTCCCGGAAGTCGGCGCACGGCAAGGGGGCGGATGCGAGGCGTACCGGAATGCCGGAAGCAGCCGGGAAGGACCGCTCCTGCCTTCTTCGATACGGAAGGGCGGCTTTCCGCCTCCCATCTTTGGAAAAGAGCGCCTTTTTGTCCAGAGCGGATACGCTCATATTCTTGCCTGAAACTCTCGCAGGCAGCATCCGCAGGCGATGTTTTTCCGGCCGGCGGAGGCGGAGTGCGGCAGCTTTTTTCGCCCTCTTCCGGGCAGAAGGCCGCCGTCATTTCCGGCGCGGGCCGGAGCGTCCGTGGAACATACGGCCCTTTCCAGCGGCAGATCAGCTGCGGAATCCCTCGGGAAGGGGTCTTGCCCTTCATCCTCTTGCCGGGAGAAAAGAAACAAAGGCCCGGTGCGCCTTTCCTTGGGAGACAGGCGAACCGGGCCGCGAAAGAGCTTCTTCTAGTCCTGCGGAGCGAGCACGTCGGCGTAGAAGCGCCGCATTTCTTCCATGGTGGAGAAGTTGGCCATGTACATCTGGTCGGCCATGGCCTCGGCCAGAGCCGAGGGAATGCGGCCCACCATCTTCATCTGCGCGCCGTAGCGGGCCATGATGTCTTCATGGGAGAGCTTGAACTTCTTGCCGTCGCGCCGGCCGGCGAAGGCGCAGTAGAAGTGTTCCCCCACAGGCTGGGTGGAACGGTCGTAGGCGATCATGTCGGCCCATATCTTGTACACGTCGGTGCTGCAGGCGAAGTTCATCATGTCCGGGCTGTAGCCGCCGCAGGGGCGCATGTTCACCTCAAGAGCCACGATGTCGCCCTTTTTGCCCATGCCTTTCTGGTCCTGCGTGAGGCGGAAGAACTCGAAATGCACGAAGCGGCTCTTCACGCCGAAGCTCTTTGCCGTGGCGCGGCCTGCGGCGCGGGTGTCTTCCGGCAGTTCCTTGAGCAGGTAGTAGATGGCGTTGTCCGCTTCGTTGACCACGTCCATGAGGGATATGGGCGTGACGTTGCCGGTTTCGAAGATGGGCTCGCCCCGGGAATTGAAGATGGCGTCGTAGGAGTTGATTTCCGCATGGATGAATTCTTCCATGATGTAGCGCACGCCGGGGTGCCTGCGGGCGAGGAAGTCATCGAGATCCTCTTCGCAGGTGAGCTTGCGCGTATCCGACGCGCCCACGCCGTTGTCCGGCTTGACCACCACGGGCCAGCCCGTTTCCTTGATGAAGGCGAGGCAGTTTTCCCTGCTTTCCACCAGCGTGTAGGGCGCGGTGGCGATGCCGGCCCTTTGGTAGTATTCCTTCATGCCCGACTTGTAGCGGATGCGCGGCATGTCGCTCGTCTGAAAGCCGCTCGTGATGTGGAAGTCGGTACGCAGCGCCGCGTCGCGTTCCAGCCAGTATTCGTTGTTGGACTCCAGCCAGTCGATGCGGCCGTATTTGTGGATGAAGTAGCCCATGGCCCGGTAAACCTCATCGTAGTTTTCCAGGCTGCCGACCTTGTAGTATTCCTGAAGGCTGTCGCGCAGTTCCGGCAGAAGTTCGGCATAGGGCTGATCGCCGATGCCGAGCACGTTGATGCCGTCGGCCTTGAGGTGATGGCAGAACTTCCAGTAGTTGACGGGAAAATTCGGCGAGATGAACACGAAGTTTTTCATGGGCGTTTCCTTTTTATTGGCGTACCGCCGGACAGTGATGTTGTTTTCCGTTCGGATTTTTGTTGTTTTCGTTTTTTATCGGCAACATCAACATGGTTTATCATACGGCGGCATTTTCTGATGCGGCGGGCCCTTGCGGGGCGGGGAAGGGCGGCCCCGGGCGTGCGATGCGCCGTTATTCCCCGAGCAGCCAGGGCATGAAGTATTCCACCTGACGGTACCACCACGGCCAGTCGTGGTTCACGTCGTGCCCCCAGATGTCCACCCAGAGATGGATTCCCTTGTGCTCGAATATTTCCTGCAGGCGGCGGGTGGTTTCCGGCATTTCCCATGCGCCCTGGCCTACGCAGATGGCGGCGCGGCGGCTGTTGTACAGGGAAATGTAGGGGTGGTCGGAAGGCATGTTCGCCATGTAGTCCACGGGGGAATTGCGGTAGACCACTTCGTCCATGTAGTCGCCGAAACCGAAGGAAGCCGTGTAGATGCCCGAAAGGGCCAGAAGCCCGTTGAACAGGTCGGGACGGCGCAGGTACAGGTTGGCGGCATGCAGCGCGCCGAGGCTGCACCCGAAGGCGATGATACCGGCGTCGCTTTCCCAGCCGTTGGCCGTGTGCGCCAGATGCTGGGTGAAGGGCGTTACTTCGTTGAAGATGTAGTTCATCCAGGCTTCATGCCTGCGGATGCGCCACCATGCATCGCCGCCGCGGTTGGACCAGGTTTCCTGGTCGATGGTGTCGATGGCCACTACCATGAGCCTGCCGCTTTCGATCCACGGGGCCATGGTGTCGGACATGTGGAAGTCCTCGAAGGAGAAGAAGCGCCCGTCCTGGCAGGGCACGAACAGCAGCGGTCTGCCTGCGTGACCGTAGACCTTGCACTCCATGTCGCGGCCGAGGGCGGGGCTGTACTGCTTGAAATATCTTGTCTGCATATCGTGTCCTCCTTGTCGGTTCAGCCTTCGAGGCCGTACATCAATGTTTCCATGAAGAAGGGAATCTGCCGTTCCCAGCTTGCTTCGCTGTGTTCTCCCCCCGGCACCACGCGCGAGGTGAGGTGCACGCCCTTGTCGAGCAGCACGTCCACCAGGCGGCGCAGATCGTGCGTCATGTTCTTGTCGCCACCGAACTCCTCCGAGCCCCAGTCCATGTAGATGACGGTGTCGGGAGTGAGAGGGGTGGTGCGGATGAGCTGGAGCACCCTTTTTTTATCGGCCCAGATGTGGGGAGAGAGCGCGGCCGCGCGGGAGAAGAGTTCGTTGTACTTCGTTACGGCGTACAGGCTCATGAGGCCGCCCATGGAACTGCCCGCAATGAAGGTGTGCTCCCGCCAGGGAATGGTGCGGAAGCGCCTGTCGATGAGGGGCTTGAAGGTGTTGGCAAGCCATTCCATGGTGATTTCGCCGCGCCCCGTGACGGGACCGAACTCGGGATCGGTGAAGTCGTAGGGAGAGTATTCGGAAAGACGGCCGTTGTCGGGATGATGGTTGCACTCCACGGCGGCGACGATGATGGGCACGTCCAGAAAATCGAGATATTCCCCCAGCCCCCAGCTTTTGCCGTGGGTGGCGTGGGAATCGAAAAACACGTTGTGCCCGTCGAACATGTACAGTACCGGAAAGCGGCGGCGCGGCTGTTCCCTGTACATGGTGGGCAGGTAGACGTAGGCGCGGCGTCTTTCCCTGCCGGTAAGTTCAGGAATGGAGAGTTTCCATGTTTTGACCATAGAGTGAACAAGCTTCCTTTTCTCCGCTGAGGCAAAGGAACGTGCGGAGCGTTGTTTCCCCGAAGTTAACATAGCGCCGCATGAAATTCAATTCCACGTTGTGCCGCAAGGCCGGACAGGAAAAGAAAGACGGAGGAAAAGAAAAAGCCCGGAAGACGTATTGTCTTCCGGGCTTCATGCTTTCTGCTGGTGCCGAAGAAGAGACTCGAACTCTTACTCCCGAACGGGAACTAGACCCTGAACCTAGCGTGTCTACCAATTTCACCACTTCGGCACAGGTGTGTAAGTAGACGATTTGCCCTCCCTTGGCAAGCATTTTTTTAGGGTTTGAAGAAATTTTTTTTCTTTTTCCGTTTTTCTGCAGAAAAACGGCCCCGAAAAACAGGGAAGCCCCCTTATTCGTCGGAAAAATCCGGGAGCATGAGGCACAGGCATTTCCCATGCAGAGAAATGCAGCACCGGTGAATCCGGCAGGAAGAAAAAAGCGCCGCCAGGCAGGAAGGCTTCATATTCTTGTAAAAATTGCGTCATGCTTCTTCATGAATTGCATCATGAGCACGGTATCATGCCGCAGTAAAATTCATAATCGCTTCATGGTGCCGTTACAGCGGCAGGATATTTCTCTAGACGTGCTCGATAAGGCATATATTCATGGAGGAAAAACTATGGTCAGCAGCAGACGTGATTTTATGTTCGGAACTCTGGTTGCCGGTGCGGCCTTCGCCATGGGCGGCATGACGTCCAGAGCCTTTGCGGCCGCTCCCGGCAAGGTGAAGGTCGTCAGCCTTGAGGAATGCGTTTCCATGACGCCCCGGCAGATGGCGGAAAGTTCCGCCAAGGTTATGGACGCATGGCGCTACATGAAGGATTCCGCCGGGGAAATCGTGAACGCCTCCCTGCGCGGCGCGGTGCTCGACATGCTGGAAAATCCTGCGCCCCGGGTGGCGAAGAACGATGAAAAGGCCCTTGTTGCCGAACTGAAGAAGGCGAAGCTGCTGGAGGAAAAGGCCGCCGGTATTTTCCCCGCCTGTGCAGGCGCCGACAAGGCTCCGCAGCCTTCCTATTCCGCTCCCGGCAGCGGCTGGGGGAGCCACCATGCCTACCCCGGCGGTCTTGTCACGCACGTTGCGCTCAACGTGGCCAGCGCCAAGGCCCTGTGCGACAACTACAGAACGATATTCCACATGGAAGTGGACAGGGATGTGGCCCTGGCCTCCCAGCTTCTGCACGACGTGCATAAACCGTGGGTGTTCCAGTGGAAGGACGATGCCTCCTGCCTGCCGGAAGCTTCCATTGCCGGTACCGGCGCGCATCATATCCTGAGCGTGGCCGAATCCATGAACAAGGGACTTCCTGCGGAAGTGTGCGTGGCCCAGGCCTGCGCTCACGACCATCCCGGAACCTCGGCGCTGGAGGCCTCCGTGGTGAACTGGATCAGGGCGGCCGCCATCATTGCCGGAAAGGACCCCGTGGCGAACGGCTATCTGGAAAAGGACGGCAAAACGCTGCCTCTGCCCCGCAGACCCGAGGGCTTCGTCACCCATCTGGCCGACCACGACTGGGTGCTCAGCGTGCCCGCCGCACAGTGGCTTACCGCGGAACTGAAGAAGATTGCCGCCGAACGCTACAACATCAGGGGCAAGGACCTCGAGGGCAGGGTGTTCAACAGCTTCCGCAACTATGTGCTTTCCCAGAGAAGCGCCATGGAGCTGTACAACATCTACAGCAAGAACGGCGCTTCCCGCCTGGCTGAGGAAGTGAGCCGGGTGGTCACGGCGTAACCGCATCCGCCAAAGAACATGGTCATCCCCGGGGGAAATTTTTCTCCGGGGATGTTTTTTGCTGTTTTTTACGCGGAAAAAGGCGCTGGTGCGGAAAACGCGGGAAGAGGCGGGAAAAGAATCTGCCGCGTGTTCCGCCGGAAGAACGCACGCCTCACGCAAAAGCGAGGGAGAGGGAAGAGCATGGGGGAGGGGAGAGGGCGAACGGCCCGCAGCGGAGGGAAAAGGCGATGCCGTTCAGCGGCCTGACCAGAACCTTCCCGCGGGGCTTTCTGGAAAAGGCAGGGGCGGGAATCGGAAAAACAGAGGCCGGGGTTGCCCCGGCCTCTGCCTAAGCTTCGTGCTTCAGATCGATAATGGGTTTGGCGTACTGTATGTCCGAATCCCAGGGGAAAAGCACCCAGGTATCCTGACTCAGTTCCGTGACGTAGGTGTCCACCAGGGGAATGCCTTCGGGCTTGGCGTACAGCGTGGCGAAGTGTGCCTTGGGGAGCGCCGCGCGCAGAATCTGCGCCGTGTGTCCGGTATCCACGAGGTCGTCGATGACGAGGGTATCGGGCTCGTTGAAGGAGGGATCGGCATTCTTGAGCACGGTTTCGGCGTCGCTTTCCTCACGGTAGTTGTAGAGCATGATGCAGGCGGTGTCGATGTGACGGATGTTGAGTTCCCGCGCGATAATGCCTGCGGGAATGAGTCCGCCCCGGGTTACGGCCACGATTCTGGTGAAGACGCCGCGTTCCAGAAGCCGCCAGGCGAGGGCCTTGGCGTCGCGGTGGAGCTGTTCCCAGGTGACGGGGAAGGTTTTATGATAGCGGTCTGCTTTTGCCACGGTAAGTCTCCTGAAAAAAGCGTTTCCCGACAAAGGGCGCGTTGTGCGGCGGCTGTCGCTTGTTTTGCCGGGGATGCGGGGCGCGGCCTTTTTCCGCGCCCCGCACCCGGATCATTCCTGTACGGTATCGGCAGGAAGCTTGTCCTGCGCGTTGGAGGTCAGCGTAAGGTTGAGCTGCTGATTCCTCCTCATGCTGAGGTAGGCGTTTCTGAGGGCCACATAGGGTTCCAGAGCGGATTCGGTGATCTGGTCGTAGGCCTTGTACAGCGAATCGGCGTTGTTGAAGGCGAAGAACGCGCTGCCGGCAATGCTGATTTCCCAGCCGAGAAGGTAGTCCTGCGGCTTCATGAAGGCGTCGCCCGTTTCGCCCACGGCCCCGCGTACGGTGGACGGGCCGAGGAAGGGAATGATGAAGTACGGCCCGTCGGGCACGCCCCATACGCCGAGCGTATAGTCGAAGTTTTCCGTTTCCGGCCGGTAGGGGTACAGCGGTTTGCTCTGGCTCGCCACGTCGGCAAAGCCGAGGCTGACCATGAAGTTGACCAGAGAACGGTCGAATTCCACGCCCGCCTGGGCGAATTCGCCCTGAAGCAGGCTGTTGGCCATGCGTACCGGGAAGGTGACGTTGTGGGCGAAGTTGCTGATGCCGGAACGGATGGCTTCCGGCACGATGAAGGCGTAGCCCTTGTGCAGAGGCTTGACCAGATACTGGAGGAACCAGTCGTTCACACGGAACCAGAAGCGGTTCCAGCCTTCCAGCGGGTCGTTCTGAAGGGCCGCGTCCTCCTCGCTGAAATCGTCGTAGTCGTCCAGGCCGCCGTAGTCTTCCGTATCGGCGGGCTCGGGAGCGGCGGAAAGCTCCTGCGCGGGGGCGGAGATTTCCGTATCCGCAACGGGGGAGGCCTCCTTATGCGCGGAGCAGGCCGCAGAGCAGGCGAGCGCCAGCGCGAGGAGGGCGGCGAAAAGCAGGCGTGGCATTACTTCGCTTCCTTCTTTTTGTTTTTCTGTTCCTCGGCCTTCGCCTTCACGCGGTCGATGAGTTCCTGGGGATTGTTCTTGTTGAGAATGTCGCGGAACTGGTCGCGGTAGTTCTTGATCATGCTGATGCCTTCGATGAGCACGTCGTACACCACCCAGCGGTTGTTCTTTTCCAGCATACGGAAGGCCACGGGGTAGACCTTCTGGTCGGCCAGAAATTCCATCTGCACTTCCACGCGCTTGCCGTTGCCGCCGCTCACCTCGCCGGTGAAGCGCACCTTCTGGCCGTTGTATTCATCCAGCGTGTCGATGTAGGTGTTGCGCAGAAGTTCGGTGAAGGCGGTTTTGAACTCTTCCTTCTGCCGAGGGGTGAACTGCCGCCAGGTGGGGCCCACGGTACGGGTGGAGAATTCCTCGAAGTCGAAGAGATTGAGCACTTCCGCTTCGATTTTCTCACGGATGGCGGGCTTGCCCTCGGGCGTTTTGAAGGCGGGATCGCCGAGCAGGGCGAGAATGCGCTCCGCCCCGGCTTCCGCCGTCTGCCGGGCCGTCATGGGCGCGGCGAAGGCAGGCAGGGCCGCCAGGGAAAAAACGATGAGGGAAAGAATGAACAGCTTGAATTTCATGGCTTATACGCCTCCGAAAACAACTTTGCCGATAAGGGCTTCAAGGTCGAGAGCCGGTTCCGTATCGGTGATGAGGCTGCCCGGAGCGAGCAGTTCTTCCGATCCGCCGGGGGTGATGGCAATGTATTTGTCGCCGATGAGACCGCTGGTTTTTACCGAAGCCATGACGTCTTCGGAAAGGGGCACGCCCTCGTTGATGCGCAGGTCCACATGGGCGGTATAATCCTTCGTATCCAGGCGTATGGCCGACACTCGCCCTATGGACACGCCCGCGATTTCCACGCTTGCGCCCGTTCTCAGACCGGCCACGGAAGAGAAGCGGGCCGTGACGGTGTAGCCGTTGTCTCCGAGAACTTCCATGCGGCCCAGCTTGATGGTGAGGTAGGTCACGCAGACAAGGCCGATGACCACGAACACTCCGACGACGGTGTTTTTTGCAGCAGACATAGCTTCCTCGTTAATCGTCCAGCCATTCGGCGAGGGCCCGGCGCACGGAGCTGTCCAGAGGCGGGGCCGCCATACGGCGGGATTCTTCGAATTTACGGTCAAGGAAGCGGCGCAGGTACGCATCCTGCGACGCCTTCAGTTCTTCTCTGGTGCCTGCAAAGGCCGCCCTGCCGCTTCTGAGCACCAGCACATGCCCGGCAATATGGTCCACACTGCCGAGATCGTGGGTGACCACCACGGTGGTCATGGAGGGGTAGCAGGCCTTCATGTCCAGAAGGAGCTGATCCATCTGGGCGGCGGTGATGGGGTCGAGCCCGGAGGTGGGTTCGTCGCAGAAAAGCACGGGCGGTTCCGTGACGATGGCGCGGGCCAGACCTGCGCGCTTGCGCATGCCGCCCGAAAGCTCTCCGGGATAATAGTCGGCAAAGTCCTTCAGCCCCACAAGTTCGAGAGTGCGCAGGGCCGCTTCCCGCAGCGTCTTCCGGGCAACGGTGGTGTGTTCCACGAGGGGCAGGGCCACGTTTTCCGCAAGGGTGAGGGAACTTATGAGCGCTCCGTCCTGAAAGAGCACGCCGAAGCGGCGGCGCAGCTTGCGGAACTGCTTTTCCGACATGTTGCACACGTCGCGCCCGCCTATGAGAATGCGCCCGGCGGAGGGGCGGTTCAGCCCCAGAAGCAGGCGCAGCAGCGTGGTCTTGCCGCAGCCGGATTCCCCGAGAATGGTGGTGATGGTTCCGGCGGGCAGTACCGCGGAAAAATCCTGAAGGACGAGGCGGCCTTCATAGCCGCCGTCCAGATGTTCTATGCTGATATCCCAGGCCTGCTGGTTCATGCGCGCCTCTAAAGAAGGAAAGAGGTGAGGACATAGTCGGCCATGAGAATGAGCACGCAGCTCATGACCACGGCGGAGGTGGTGGCGTTGCCCACGGCCTCGGCCCCCTTGCCGTCGCTTCTTCTGTGGGCGTTGTAGCCCTGGAAGCAGCATACGGTGATGACGATGACGGCGAACACCGCCGCCTTGAGGAAGCAGCCTTCCACATCGTGCAGGGTGACGCTGGATTCTATGCCTGAAAAATAGCGCCCCTCGTTGAGCCCGAGCAGCACGCAGGCGGAAAGATAGCCGCCGAAGATGCCCACCACCGTGAAGATGGCCGTAAGCAGGGGAAACGTGATCACGGAAGCGAGAAGGCGCGGCGTGACCATGTAGCCCACGGGGTTGATGTCCATGACTTCGAGCGCATCGACCTGGTCGGAAATGCGCATGACGCCTATTTCCGCCGTCATGGCGGAGCCGGCGCGCGCCGTGACCATGACGGCGGTGAGCACGGGGGCCATTTCGCGGATGAGGGTGAGGGCGAGCAGGGAGCCGAGCATGCCCTGAGCGCCGAACATGGACATGGCATAGAAGGCCTGAAGGCCCAGCACCAGCCCGGTGAACAGGCCGATGAGCAGAATGACGAACATGGACTTTGCGCCGATGACGTACACCTGCTGGAGCACCTTGCCGGCCAGACGGCGGCAATGCCACGTCTGCCGGACGGCGTCGGACAGAAACAGCGCCATTTCGCCGAGGCGGTTCACAAGATTCAGCACGGGTGCGCAGATTTCATTCATACTGATACCTTAACCTCAGGGGTAATTTTCGGACGTTAGCCGATTTCGCATGACATTGCAATCTGCCTTGCGGCAGTAAGGTATGCGGCGCTTGCATGACGGGCGCGGCCGGAGTATGAGGAAGAGGCCGAACTTTGAAAGAGACCGTTTTTTTCAGGAGAATGCCTATGTGTCTTGCCGTTCCCGTATGCGTGGTGGACGTGCCGGAAGAAGGAAAGGCCCGCGTGCGCGTGGGCAGCGGGGAAACGTATATGGATATTTCCACGCTGCTTCTGCCCGAAGCTCCGCGCCCGGGAGACTACGTCATCGTTCATGCAGGCTTTGCCCTGCGCAGCCTTGATGCCGCCGAGGCCGAGGAATCGCTCAGGATATTCCGGCAGATAGCGGAACTCGGCGTGAACGGGGGGCTTTCGCCGGAAGCGCTGTAGCCTTCCGCGCGCTTCCGTGCGGAAAAAGGCCTTTTGCCGCCCGGATGAGGGAATACGGCAGCGGGGGAGAAAGGCTTGGCGAAGCGCGATTTTTTCCGCCTTTTCGGGGAAGGTTCCGCGTTGCGCCCGAGGGGCAGAGTGACCTCAGCCGTTGCATGAAGGCGCGGCCCTGCGCGGTACGCCCTGACGGCGGATATCATTCACGCCGCATCATTAATAAACATGCATGAAACAGCCCGGACAGAGGGAAGTGTTCCTGTCCGGGCTGTTTTTCTGTCCGTGCAGACGGCTTGGCGAGGGCCCCGCGCAGCCTTGGCCGCGCCTTCATGCGGCGGGAAGCAGCCCGGAAGAAAGCGCCGTTTCCGCCCCCGCATCTTCGGGAGGGGCGTTACTGGAAAAGGCGGAAGGGCGCGGTAAGCACGCCGCCCACGATGTCGAAGAAGGTGGAACCCAGGTTGCCCACCGTTCCCGTAACCGCGCCGATGAGCTGATAGGTGACCTTGGGCTTGAACAGATTGCCCGTGATGGTGATGGGCATTTCCGGTATGCCCGCAAGGGTGACGGTGGCCCTTGCGTCGATGCTTTCCGCCGCCAGATTGACGGTGCCCGAGCCGGTGACCGTGGTCAGGGAACCCTTGATGAGAAAGTCCCGGCAGGTGGCCACGCCCCTGCTGACGGCCGCCGACATGGACATGGTGCGGAAGTCGGTCGTCGAGCTTTTGCCGCGCGCCTCCTGCGGGGGAGAGATGATGGCCCCGTCCCTGACGAGGAAGGACAGCTTTCCGTCCAGAGCCTTTTTCCAGTCCTGCCAGTTCTTCTGCCGGGAGCGCAGATCGGCTTCTGCGCTGCCGGTTCCGCTGATATGCGTTTTCTGCCCCCTGTCGCGGCTGAAGTTGAGCATGTTCACCTCGCGGCAGCGGGCGTTCAGCGAAAGATCCGCATGGGTTCCGTTCTGGGAAAGCGCGGCCTGGAAGGAGCCGGAAGCGCTTCCTCCGCCGGGGAAGGCGGCGCGGATGGGGATGGAGAGAACGCCGTTTTTCTGCGAAACGGGCAGCTCCACATGGGAAAGCGTGGTGGAGAAGGCCCGCAGTTTCTGAAGGGAAACTTTAAGATCCAGATCCCTGTTTTTCAGAAAATCAAGAGGCAGCGGCGTCGAGGTTCCGGAGCCGGATTTTTTTTCGCCGTCCTTTGCCATGTAGTCGTCGAGATTCAGGGAAGGAGAGTGGAGTTCTCCGCTGAGCAGCGGCCTGCCCTGAAGCGTCTGCCGCAGGCGGCCGGTAAGGTGCGTGTCGTCCACGGTAAGGGCAAGGTCGGTGAATTCCGCCTTGTCCGCCTGGAAGGATACGCCTGCGGAGGCCCTGGCGCTCTCGAGTTTTTTTCTGCCGGAAAGCTGCGGCAGGGGCAGGCCGAAGAGCTCGGCGCATTCCTTGAGCGACGAGGTGGAGAAGGAAAGCCTGCCCGTGGCCGAGGGGCGCGCGGGGAAGTTTGCCAGAGCAAGATCGCCGTTTACGGTGAAGGCCGGGTGGCGGAGCACGGCATCTTCCAGGGATACGGTATTGTTATTGATGTCGAAGCTGCCCTTGCCGGAAAGGGTGAATTCCATGTTCCGTGCAAGCAGGGCGGAAAGGGATTTGCTTAAAGAGGCCTGAAGCGTGACGGCCTGGCCGCGCATGGCGACGGGCAGACCGAAGGATGTGCTGAAGGCGAGGGCGGCCTGGGGAGCGTCCGCCGTGACGGACCAGGCATCCGTGGCGAGCGTCACGTTCCATTTGCCGCGAAAATCCATGCTCGGCGGCATGGAGGTGAGTTTTCTGCCCGGAGCGGCCTTGGCCTGAGCATTGACCTCCATACTGCGCCAGGGCAGGGAACGGCCGTTTTTAAGCGTGAAGCGGCCCTGTTCCAGGCTGCCCTTCACACTGCCGCTGAGGCTGCTCAGCATGGTGAGGCCGGAACCGGGGCGGAAGGTGAGATCCACCGAGCCTTTTTTGAGTATGCCGCCCACGGCGGCGAAGCCCGCCATGTCTCTGGTGAGCCCGTCCATGGAAACGCGGCTGAGATCGGCCGTGACGCGGATGTCGTCCTGAAGATAGACGCGGGATGAGCCTTTGCCGCCGTACACGTTTCCCACCTCGATGACGAGCATGGTTCCGTGGGAGGGCGCGGGAACCACATGCACGTCGGCCCCGCCCGCGCGCAGGCCGAGAATGTCGGCCTCGTCGGCGCTTATGTGTATGTCGTAGCCTACATGGATATCGGAAGGCTGCGGAGGTTCGTCGTCTTCATCAAGGGGCAGCACCGGCGCAGGCAGGTGCGACATGTCGGGTATGTTGCCCGTAAGTTCCGGGAAGATGCGGTTCAGATCGGCCTTTTTGGCATGGGCGCTGATGCGGATGTCGGGCTTGAGAAATTCCCGGCAGCTTCCTTCGCCTTCCAGAGGGATATCCTGCACCACGGCCTTGAGACGGGGAACGACGATGCCCCTGGGGCTGAGTTCCATACTCTCGAAAGAACCTGTGATATTGTCCAGCGCCTGCTGAAGGCCCGGGTCCATGAGCCGCCCGAAACCGAACCAGCGGATGAGGCTGAAATGATGGATGTCGGCCCGGCCCCGGAACAGGGGAGAGGCTTCCGTGAGGCCGGAGACATTGCCGTAGAGGGTGACATGGTCGTCGCCCATGCGGGCGTCGGCCTCCGCTATGGTGACGGGCGTTGCAAGGTCGGGCATGTGGAAGCGCACGGCCAGGGAAATGGGCACGGGATGCCCGTTCATGGTGAGCGTGGCCGAGGCTGCGGCCTTGCCCTGCGCGCTGTAGCTGCCCGATTCGGGCGAGGCGGTGAAATCGGCGGAAAAGTCCAGAGCGAGGGGCTTTGTCATGGGGAAATAGCGGTAGGGGGCGGAAATTTCCCTGCCCAGCACGGCATCGAGCGCGCCGAGCTGCATTTCTGAGGAAAGCTGCACGCTCCCGTTCCATACGCCGCTCAGGCCCCGGCGCAGGGAAGCGAGGGACAGGCGCGAATCCCTGGCCGAAATTTCCAGCCCGGAAGGCAGGGCGAGGCGCATGTTCTCCACGGCAAGGTTGAGATGCCCCGGCAGAAGCCCCGGCAGGCGGGAATCCGCCTGAATGCCGGAAAGGGCGAGACTGCCCCTGCCTTCCGCGCCGATGAGGCGGCAGGTTCCGTTTTCCATGACGATGCGCACGCCGATGACGCTGCGCGGGAGCTTCGGCAGCGTGAAGGAGGCGAAGGGCTGTTCTTTTTCCTTTTCGACAGGGGAGAGCTGATCGGCCGAAACGTCGAGCGTGGGGCTTTCCAGCCGGAGGGAGCGGATGACGGGCCTGAGGCGGAGCAGGGAAAAATAGCTTATCTGGATATGGGCGCGCCGGATGTGCAGCTCCATATGGTTCATGCTGCCGCGCAGAAGGCTGAGATCGCTCGCGTGGAGCGTGGGCAGGGGAAACAGGGAAAGGGATACCTCGCCTATGCTGCACTGTACGCCGAGCTTCGATTCCAGAAGCTGGGACACGGTGGAGGACAGACGCGATGGCTGAAGCCATGCGAGGTAACCGTAGACCATGGAGGTGAGAAAAATCCCCCACAGAAGCAGAAGTACCGTTCCAAGGCGAGGTTTCCGCATATTCCCTCTTGACGGGCCGCGGTACTTTTCGTACCGATTTTTTCAGGCCGGGCTGCGGGCATAGTAGAAAACTTGTCGTCAGTGTACAAGGGGAAATCGTTCGCGGTCGGGGCCTTCAACGCCGGAAGGCGACAGGAGTATTCATGACTTTTTATACCTGCGCGGCGCTTGCCGTGCTTCTTTGCGTGGGGCTTGCCGGGGCCGTTCTGCCCTTTGTCTGCATATGGGATCACAGGCTGGCCGCGGCGCGCCGCCGTTCTCTGTATGACAAGAGCGCCGGGCAGACGGAACACCTTACCGCCGTGCTGCACACCGTGTTCGCTCTCGGGCTTGCCGCCGATTTTCTGGCCGACGGCTTCATCAACCGCCTTATGACGGGCCCCTGGATGTTCGTGTGGGAAGTGCTGGTGCTTGCCGCCGCGCTGGGGACGCTCTGTTCCGTGGCCGTGCTTCTGGCCGGGAAGAAGGGCAGGACGTTCTTCAGCGTGCTGAGCGGCCTTGCGGCCATGCTTGCGGCCACGCTCCTCTGCGTGCTGGGCTGGGCCTTCTGCCTCGGCGCGCTCACGGGCGGCGCGGGCGACCCGGAAGAGGCCATGCAGGCCTTTCTCGTGCTTCTGGCCGGGCTGCACAGCCTGGGGTTTGCGCTGTTTGTGGTTTTTGCCCTGTGCCTTGCCCTGACTTCCGCCTATGCCTTTGCGCTGTGCTGGCATATTCTCTGCCGCAATCATGACGATTTCGGACGGGATTACTACACCTTCACCCTTGCCATGCGTTCCCGGCAGGCCATGTTCTCCGGCCTTCTGCTCACGGCTTCGGCCGCGTCCATGTTCTGGATGTATCCCGCCGTGGATGCCGCGCAGAGTCTGGCGCTTCTGCCCTTTGCCGCGCAGTATGCCCCGGTTGCGCTTACCGCGGGCATGTTCTTCCTGCCTGTCGCCGCGCTTTTGTGGTATGCCGTGAGCCGTGCCGCTCTGCCCATGCAGCGCCGTTCCCTTGCTTTTCTGGCGCTGCCGCTGCTGCTGGCCGGGGTGTATGCCGTGATCGGCCGCATCTGACCGGTATTCTGTTTTCCGCCGCAAGGCCTTTAGCCGCCCCGCTCTGCGGGGCGGCGCTGTTTCCGGCCTCTTATGAGGAAAGGGCAGGCTTCCCGCCGGAAAGGGGCGGAATACAGGAAACGGCGCGCTGCACAAGGAAGCGGAAAGACGCGGAGGCCGGGCGCAGCGCCCGCCTTCCGCGCGTTTTTTAAGCGCTTGGCGTATGCCCGCCCAGCGTATGCGCGGCGATGCGTTCCGGGCTCGTGCCGCATTCCTTTTGAAGGCGGGCCTCCATGCGAAGCGCCCGCTCCATGCGTCCGGCAATGGCGGCGCAGGCTTCGGCATCGCCCGAAAAGCGTTCCATCTTGCTGTGGAAGCGTTCGCGCAGAGGGACGGGGGAGGAGCCGCGCACATATTTGTCCGCAAGAAAGACGAGTTCCCTTTCGGAAAGGGGCACGGAATCGGGCAGGGTGAGATCGCGGTGATCCTCCACAAGGCGCGCCATGCGTTCCATGCCCAGAGAACGGAACAGTCTGCCCGCCGCGGCTTCGTGATGCGGCTGCCCCTTGCACACGTCGTGCACGATGCCGCCTGCAAGGGCGAGGGAGGGGGAGAGAGGCTCTTCCCGCCGCAGAACGCGGGCGCGGTTCAGCGCAAGGGCGAAGGCTTCGGCCACGGCGCCCACGGCAAGGCTGTGCGCCACGCCTCTTTCCTGTACATGCCGCACGGCGAGAAGTTCTTCCGCCTCCCGGGGGGAAAGAATGTCCTGCGAAGGGGCGAGGGCGCAGAGCGCGGCGTACTCCTCGGGTCTGTCCATATCCCTCAGAATGAAGGAATCCGCCACGGGGACGGAACGGGGGGAGGCCTCCTTCACAATATCGCGCAGGCATCCGTCATCGCCTGCACGGCGCAGGACAGGCAGAAGAGAAGCGGGAAAAAGCGGCGGATGCCCCGTTTCTCCGCGCCATGCGGGAAGGAGCGCTTCTTCGCCGGAAGGGGCCGCCTCCTCAAGCAGGGCGCGCACGCTCATGCGGCGCACCAGCGGAATATCCACGGGATGCACGAAAAAGTGCGTGCAGTCCTGCGGCAGGGCCGAAGCTCCCGCGCGGATGCTGGAGAACATGCCCCGTTCGGGATGAGGATTCAGAGCAAAGGCCGCGCCGCAGGCTTCGGCTTCCTTCCGGGTTTCTGCGGCCCTGTTGCCGCCCACCACCACGGGGCGTACCCCTTCGGCAAGATACAGCCCGCAGAGCGCGGCAAGGGCGGAACGGGAGCCCCCGGGCAGAGGCAGGGGCAGGAGGGGCTTGAAGTGCGGTTCCATGCGGGAGGAGAAACCGGCGGCGAGAATGAGGGCGTATGCGTTCATGAAACGGTGCGGCGCGGAGCCTGAATGGCCGGGCGGCCCGAAGACTGCCCGGAGTTTCGGAAAACGGAAAAAATTTTCCCCTCCGGGAAAAGGGTAAGCGTGCTCTGCCCGATATTCAAGAAAAAACGCCGTGTTTTTCCCCGTACCATGTGTTCGCCAGCCGTGGAAGACATGTTGCGGAGGGCGGCAGAAAGCCTTTGCAGAAAGAGCGCTTCACCGTACGCCCCAGGAAGGGAAGGCCTGCGGCAAGACGCGGCAAAAGGCCGCCGTATGCCGCCATGGGGAAAAAAGGCGTTTTTCCGGCCGGAGACGGTTCCGGCCGGAGCGGCACGACTGCGTAATATGCGCTATTTCTTTCTCCACGTCACGGGGGCGGGAGCGTTGCGGCGTACGGCGATGCATTCGGCAAGAATGCTGACCGCGATTTCCTCCGGCGTTTCCGCGCCGATGTCGAGCCCTATGGGCGCGTGTATGCGGGCGAGGTCTTCTTCGGTGAAGCCGCTTTCCCTGAGGCCTGCATAGATCTGCTGCTTCTTGCGCGTGCTGCCTATCATGCCGATGTAGCGGGCCGGGGTTTTCAGGGCCTGGGCCACGGTGACGCCGTCGAAAAGGTGCCCGCGCGTGACGATGACGATATAGTCGCGGCTTGTGACATGAAGTTCGTCGAAGCAGTGCGCGTATTCCGGCGTGACGTGCGTGACGGCGTTGGGGAAGCGGCCGGTATTCGCGTATTCCGGCCTGTCGTCCAGAACATGCACGGCAAAGCCGGTCAGTCCGGCCACGGCGGCCGTGGGTTTGGAAACATGCCCCCCGCCCACGATGATCATGCGTTCCGGCGGACGGCAGGATTCGCAGAAATACATGGTGTCGCCGCAGGGAATGAGGGCGGCTTCGTCAAGAGGTGCGGAGATCAGGGCCTGCCGCGCCGATTCGGGCAGTTCTTCCCCGCTTATGGTGCCGTCTTCAAACAGCAGCGTCCATGCCGTACGCACGGCAGGATAGGGCCGCACGATGCGGCAGCCTTCGCCTTCCGCCGCATGGAGCGCCTGCGCGGCGATGGAGGAAAAGGCGGGATCGTCGGGGAAAAAGGGTTCGATGAGCACGCGCACCTGTCCGCCGCAGATCATTTCGGAGCGGGCGGCAAGGGTGCCGTCCATGGCGATGTCGAGCACGCGGGCCTTCTGGTCTCTGCATGCTTCGGCGCAGGCGGCAATGACGCGGGCTTCGGCCAACCCCCCGCCCGTGGTGCCGCCGAGCAGGCCGCGGGCTCCGGCAATCAGGCGGGAACCGGCGCCGCTTCGAGGGAAGGATCGTCGCTGCTGCTGCTTTTTCTTATACACATCTAGATGGGTAAAAGAGGAAGGCCAGGCCGCGGCGTCGCCCGTGCGGTAACGGATGAGGGGCATGGCTTCGCGGTGGAGCGTGGTGAGCACGATTTCCCCGGTTTCCCCGCCGGGCACGGGAAGGCCGGTGACGGGATCGAGAATTTCCAGAAAAAGGTCCAGTTCCCGCAGGTGATAGCCGCTTTTCGCAAGGCACTGCACCCCGCCGCCGAAACAGGTTTCCGTCATGCCGTAATGATCGAGCACGAGGCAGTCCAGAGCATTTTCCAGCCCGTCGCGAACGGAGGCGTCGAGAATGTCGCCGCTGGACTGTATGCCGTTCACACATCGGGCGAGGCTTCGGAAGGCGGCGTCCTTCCGTACTTCCTCGAAAAGCACGGCGAGCTGATGCGGGGCCGCCACCAGACATTGCGGGCGGTGGAGGGCAAGGTCGCTTCTCAGGCTTTCGGGCGTGGCTTCCGGCGAGCCGGGCACCACTTCCACCCCGGCGGGAGAAAGGGCCCTGCGCAGAAGGTCGGTGACGCCGTCGGGACACTGGGCGCCGGGCAGGAGAACCATGAGCTTCTGCCCGCCGTGGACGAGCTGCGCCATGCCTGCGGCAAAGAACGATGCCGTGCGGGCGAGGTCGCCCTCCGAAAAGGCCAGCCTTTTGGGAGCGTCGGTGGAACCGGAGGTCTGAAGCGTGACGATGCGCTGCACGTCTCCCTGCGGAATGCAGAGAAATTCCCGGTAGTCGCGCAGATCCTGCGGGGTGGTGAAGGGCAGGCGGCGCATGTCCTCCATGGTACGCACGTCGAGGTCAAGGCCTTTCAGGGTGCGGCCGTACCAGCGGCTCAGATCCCGGGCGCGGCGCAGGGTGGCGCGCAGGGCGGAAAAGCGGGCTTCCTCCAGCCGTTCGGGGAGGGAGCGCCCGTCCGCCGGGCCGCACTGCGCCTCAAGCCAGGCGTCCATGCACGAGGGGGTGACGGGGGGCATGTTCATGACGGAGTGCCTTTTTCTGCATCCTTTCCCCGGTAGAGGGGCACGTTGTCGAAGGATGTGAGGTTGTGCAGGCAGAAGGGGATGAGCCTGCCGTCATGGGAAACCACATGGATGCAGCAGCCGCGCACGCGTTCGATATCCACGCTGAGAGCATCCTGAAAGGCCATGGCCGAAAGGGTGAAGCGCTTCTGCGCCCCGGACGTGGCGAGAAAACGGGAAAAATCGTCGTTCAGCGAGGCCTGTTCCGCCCGGGGGGAACTCCAGTGCGCGGCGGTGAAGGCTCGGGATATACGCGAGGTTTCGGCGTTGTCGAGCACGCGCGGGCTGCGGGCAAGGCCGGTTCCGCCGGAGCAGCAGGCTGCGCCGAGAGGTCCTTCCAGCGCCTGGCCCGCCCTTGCGTACACGGCGCTGAAGGAGCAGAGCGGATGCTCGCAGGAAGGCGCGTGGAAGTGGGAGGCCCGCACCATGCCGCCGCTCTGCCGCTCCAGCGCCAGCATGAGTTCGGGCAGGGTGATGCGGGGAGCCTCGGACATGTCCCACGGAAAGCGCCCGAAGGAGGATACCGGCTGAAAATGCAGCCCGCGCACATGTTCGCCCTGCGACAGGGCGAAGCGCAGCAGATCCCCCGCCTGATGATCGTTGACGCCGCGCGCCAGCGTGCACACGAGCACCACACCGAGTCCGGCTTCTCCGCAGGCGCGGAGCGCCGCGTTTTTCACCTCGAGGCAGTCGCGGCCGCGGAGGGTGCGGAATACACCATCGTCCACCCCGTCGAACTGAAGGTACACGGAATCCAGCCCGGCGGCCCTGAGGCGGGCGGCATAGCCTTGTTCCGTGCCGAGGCGCAGGCCGTTGGTGTTGACCTGCACCAGCGCGAACCCCTTTGCCCGCGCCATGCGTATGATGTCCGGCAGATCGTCCCTTTCCGTGGGTTCCCCGCCGGAAAGCTGCACGTTGCACGGGCCGGAGGCGCGGAAGAGCGTGTCGAGCTGCTTTTGAACATGTTCGAGGGAAGGATCGTCGCTGCTGCTGCCCGCCCTGGCGTAGCACACGGGGCAGCCCAGGGAACAGCGCATGGTCACTTCCACAAGCCCCGTGCAGGTATGCTGCGCGTGTTCCGGGCAGAGGCCGCAGTCGTAGGGGCAGCCCAGACGGCCGGGAACGGCGGGTTCTGCCGGGTAGGCGGGAATGCGCGGACTCTTTTTCCACGCAAGAAATTCCGGCGCGCCTTTTTCCTCCTTCCATGCGGGAACCTGAAACATGCCGTGTTCCGGGCAATGCTTGCGCAGGTACACCGTGTCCCCTTCCTTAATATAGGAAGCGTCCACAAGGCGCAGGCAGACGGGACAGAGGCTCTGAGTCTGGGAAAGCAGCATTTACGACCTCGCGTTTTCCAGGCCGTAGGCGTCGTAGATATCAAGAATTTTCCCCCAGCATTCCGCCAGCAGGTCGCCGCAGAGTTCCATGGGCGGCATGGCCCCTTCGGGCAGGCTCTGGCCCGCTTCCGCAGCAAGGCCCCGGGAGACGTTTTCGCAGCCGCTGCCGCCGCAGGAGGCGGTGCGTTCGGCGAACCATGCGGCGTATTCGCCCGTCATGGCGTCCAGCATGGGATGGGGTTCCCCGGCGCTGCCGCCGGAGAGCCATGCCAGCGCGGCCGCCCCGCCGGTAAGCAGACCGCACGGCCCGCCGGACTGGCCTATGCCGTGGCAGAGGCCGCGCATGGCCCGCATGAGGCCGGGCTCTTCCGCTCCGGCAAGCTGTTCGGCAAGGGCGAAGAGCAGTTGCGAGCAGCAATGGCCCTGCCGTACATGGGGAAGAAGATCCAGCAGAACAGGATTCATGGAAGCCTCCTTGAAAAAAAGTTCATGCCATGGCCCGAAAACGGGCCTTTCCGGCGTTTCCGGCAGGGAAAAGACGAAGAGGGGGGCCGGTGTTCCCGGAAAAAGCCTTACGGCTGCGGCAGGGGCGAATGCTCCATGCAGGCAGAGGAACCGGAAGCCGGCTTTATGTCTTCCCCCGCACGGTACTTTGCCGGTGTTGCCATCCACAGCCCGTAACCGGGACCGCCCCGGGAAGCGCTGCAGGAACACGCGCCTGTGCGAAGCTGCGCGTGGAGCGTGTCGTCGCCGTACCAGAGCAGTTTTGCCGCAAGTTCCCTGAGCGCTGCGCTGTGGTCTTCAAACGCAAGGAGAAGAAAGCCTGCGCCGGCAAGCATATCCTCCATTTCGCGGAGCGTGCGCGCACCTGCGGCGCAGCCTGCCGCCGCGCCCGGCACGGGGGAGCCGCCCCGCACGAACAGGTCGGAAAGAAGGAGCTTTCCGCCCGGGCGGAGAATGGAGGCAAAGCGGCCGAGGGCCTTTTCCGGTTCCGGCAGAAGGGAGAGCACGCATTCGCACAGGATGCCGTCGAACGAATTTTCGGCAAAGGGCGGGTTCTGCACATCCGCCTGCACGAAGGGGAACGGTTCGGAAAGACGGCATTCCCTGTCCAGCCCCGTGCCGCGAAGCCCGAGGGAGGAAATCACCCGGAGCCCGGCCCCGGAGCCGCAGCCCGCATCCAGAATGCAGGCTCCCGGCGGAAAGCCGCACAGCGCAAGGCCCCGGCGGGTGAGTTCCTCCCCGCCGGGATGCCATGCGCCGCCCGAAATGCTCTGAAACAGCGCGGAAGCATACAAAGGAGAGGCGGAAGGCATGTTACTTGTCTTCAAGCAGCGCTTCCACTTCCGCCATCTTGCCTTCGGCAAGCGACTGGGGGATGAGCGTCAGCCCGCAGGAGGGGCAGCGGGGCAGGAATACGTCGAAGGCGCTGTGCATGTAAAGGGCCTGCACCTTGATCTGCTCAAGGGGGACATGGCAGCGGGCGCATACCCAGTCGCCGCCGTCCGTTGTGAAGTTCGGTTCCAGACTCATGCGGATATCACCTCGATGTTGGGGAAGGTCAGGCGTGCACGCGCTCTTCCATGATGACTTTCGTTGCCGGCTGTATGGCCCCGGGCACCACCATGCGGTGGCACCATGCCCGGACCAGCGTGAAGCCGCCGTCGGCATCGGCGGTGTACTCCACCCAGAAGGTCACGTTGCGCGGCCTCCAGGAGCCGAGAAAATGGCCGTTTTCCCTGTTGAGGAATTTTGCGCCGCTTTCTTCGATGCCGGAAATGGCGGCAACGACGTCCTGCCGGAGTATGTAGCGCTTTTCCATGGCCTGCCGCACTTCTTCGGGAATGCGGAGCAGGATGCCTTCCTCATGCGGGGCGCTTTTCTGCCCGATAAATTCCTCAAGCGCCGCCTCCTTCAGCGCGATGCGCCCGGAGCGCCTTGCGGAAAGCCCGGGAGGCGTGGCGGCATGGGCTTTTCCCTCGCCCGCGGTGGGCGGAAGAATGTCGAAAAGATGCCAGCTTTCGTTCTTTTCGGCAAAGCGGTCGTGGCACATGATGCAGGAGGCGAGCACAGGGCGGGAAAATTCCGCGGCCCGTTTTTCCGCCATGGCGTCCGCCACGTCGGGCTGGGCGTTCCATACCAGGCCGCCGTAGCCGCAGCAGGCGCTTTCCTCGCCGGTACGGCGCGCTTCTTCCACCGTTATGCCCGCCTTGGCGGCAAGGGAGCGCACGGCCTTCTGCCATGCCGCGTTATGGCGCGCTCCGCACGGGTCCTGCACGTTCATGACGCCGGGCGCGGGGCTGGGGAAGGCTTCGGGCAGAAGGGCGTCGAGCCTTTCCCACAGGGAAACGACAATCGCCTCGGGCAGGGCCAGGGCCAGGGCGCTCATGCAGGAAGAGCAGGCCGTAAGAATTTCCGGCTTTCCCGCCTCTTCCCATACGGTGCGAAGAGCTTCGGCATGGGAGGCGAAAAGCGCTTCCCTGCCTGCCCAGTGCGCGGGAATGCCGCAGCATGAACTGTAGAGCGATACGCCCCCCGGCAGAGAGGAGCGCAGAAAACGGTACATGGCAAGCACCTGTTCCCCGCGGGAGGCGGCAAGCTGACAGCCGGGGAAGAACATGGCCGCGCCGTGCCCGCCCTTTGCGGCAAGGGCGGGATCTTCCAGAAAGAAGGAGGCCTCCGGCCCGGAAGCCTGAGCCATGTCTTCCAGCGCGAATTCATGGGCGGAAACGGGCATGACGTCCCTTTCCACCGCGTCCTGCCGCGCCTGAAGGCACAGGTCCGCCATGGAAAAATGTTCGGGGCAGATGACTTCGCACTGTCCGCACAGGGCGCAGCCGTTCATGATGACGTTGGCCGTGCGCGTGCCGCGCACCACCGAGGCGTTGTTGTATATCTTGCGCGCGTAGATGCGGGGAAATTCCCTGTATTTCTGCAGGAAGGGGCATTCCTTCACGCATTGCATGCAGGCGCAGCGTATGCAGCGGGAAGCTTCCTGCCGTGCCTGTTCTTCCGCATAGCCACCCTCGGCGGGAAGAATGCGGGCGGCGCTTTCCACCCCCTCCAGCGGGGTGTGCAGCCTGTCCTTCCGGTTCTCCGCCTCGCGCGAGGCCACGAGGGAAACGCCCGTCATGATGCGCTGCAGGGTGATGCCCGCCTTGCGGCCTTCTCCGGCCTGAAGGGAGGCGGAGGCGAAACGCGCGCCCGTAGGCGTGAGACTTTCCCACCCGCCGCAGCAGACATTGCCTCTCCAGAGCAGGGTGATGCCGTCCGTCTCCTCCCGGGAAGGGACGAACGCGCAGAGCGAGGCGTCCGCAAATACGCCCGCGAAGTTCTTTTCGCACTCTTCAAGGAGCGTTTTTGTAAGCGGAGCGGAAACAAAATGCACATGATGTTTTTCCAGCGAGCGCAGCTCCTCTTCCAGAGCGGCGGCATCCAGAGCGGGGAAGGCCTTCCGCATGGCGTCTTCCCGCGCGCCGTCGTGATACACGGTGACGGCAAAACCTTTATGGGAAATGTCGAAGGCGGCCGTAAGCCCGGCAAGCCCCGCGCCGAGCACGGCGAGCTTCTGCGCCCTGGGAGGGCGGATGAGCGGGCGCGTCTGGGACGGCGCGGCCTTCATGCAGTACCGTTCCAGTGCGGACACGGCGACGCTCCCCCCGAGATCGCGCCTGAGGCAGGCGTTTTCGCAGGGATGATCGCACACGGCCGTGAGCACGGAGGGCAGGGGCAGGTGCCGTTCCAGAAGTTTGCGGCCTTCGCGCGGGTTGCCCGCGGAGAGGTGTTCGAGAAAGGCGCGTACGTCCATGTCCAGGGGGCAGGCCGTGCGGCAGCGGGGCGCGGCCTCCTGTGTGCAGCGCGCTTCAATGGCATGCAGTTGGCTTTGTTCCAGCAAGGCGGCACCTCAAAAGAAGACTGCCCGAAAGGTATCCGGGCAGAAGGAAGGAGGGCCGGAGAGATGCGGGATCTCTCCGGCCGGGAAGGGGGAATGCCTACCTGGCGGCCTTTTCCTTCAGGCCTGCCAGCACCTTTTCAGGATAGGCGGGCAGGTGCGTGATACGCACGCCGCAGGCGTTGTAGATGGCGTTGATGATGGCAGGGTGCGGGCCGCAGAGCGGGATTTCGCCCGTGCCGGAAGCGCCGAACGGACCGTCGGGACGCTTGCTTTCCACATAGATGATTTCCATGTTGTCGGGGATGTCCTTGGGATAGGGAATGCCCGCGCCGAGCATGGTGCTGTGCTTCTTGATGTCCTCGTAGTCTTCGGAGAGGGCGAGGCCGATACCCTGGGCGAGGCCGCCCCAGATCTGACCGTCGGTGATGAGCTTGTTCACCACGGTGCCGATGTCGGCCACCATGGTCATCTTCTCAACCTTGGTCTTGCCGTTGGTGGTGTCCACGGCCACTTCCGCCATGAACAGGCCGTACATGTAGCAGGCGAAGGGATCGCCCTGGCAGTTTTCGCCGCAGCCCTTGGAGGGAGCCGTCCACTTGCCGTCCTGATGCACGTCGCGGCCTTCGGCCTTCATTTCCTCGTAGGTGTAGAAGCCGCCTTCGGGCTTGCGCATGGCTTCGATGAGCTGTTCGCACGCCACGCGGATGGCGTTGCCCGTCATCACCTGAGAGCGGGAACCGCCGGCGGGGCCGGAGTTCGGGGTCTTGCTGGTGTCGTTGAGCACGAGGCGGATGTCGTCCACATGGATGCCCAGAGGACGCAGGGCTTCATGCGCCGTGCACTGGGCGCCGGAATCCGCGCCCTGACCGTGGTCTTCCCAGGAGCAGCCGATGGTCACGGTGCCGTCGGGGTTGAGTTCCGCCCAGGCTTCCGAGGAGTCCGGGCCGTCGAGACCCGCGCCGTACACGGCAAGGGCGAGGCCCACGCCGCGCTTCACGGTGTCGGTGGATTCTTCCTTCACGCGCTTCTTGGCCGCTTCGTACAGAGGACGGAGCTTTTCGAACATGGTGGGCAGGCTCAGCACTTCCGGCGTCTGGCCGGTGGGAGTGGTGTCGCCTTCACGGTAGCAGTTGGCAAGGCGCAGATCGAAGGGGTCCATGCCCAGCTTTTCCGCAAGTTCGTCCATGAGCACTTCGGAGGGGAATTCCGCTTCGGGGCCGCCGTAGCCGCGGAAGGCGGCGCCCCAGGCGTGGTTCGTGGCCACGGTGCGGCCGTTGCCGCGGATGTTCGGGATGCTGTAGCCCGCGCCGATGAACTGGGCTCCGCGCAGGGTCAGCAGGTCGCCGAATTCGGAATAGGGGCCGTGGTCGCACGTCCAGTCCGTTTCCATGGCCTTGAGCTTGCCGGTCTTCTTGTCGGCGGCCATGCGCACGGTGGTCCAGAAGGGCGAACGCTTGCCGGTGTACTGCTGCTGCTGTTCATAGTTGTAGCGCAGGTGACAGGGACGGCCGGTGGCCATGACGGCCACGCCGATGAGCGCTTCCATGGTGGGGCTGAACTTGTAGCCGAAGGTGCCGCCGGTGGTGTTCTGCACCAGAACGAGATCCTTGGGGAATTCCAGCCCGAGGCCGGGGGCGATCATGAGGGCGTGCAGGTGCAGGCCCACGGACTTGGAGTGAATGACCACCTGACCCTTGTCGTTGATGTAGCCGTAGCCCACGTCGGGTTCGATGTTGAGGTGAGGCTGACGCTGCGTGTAGAAGCTGTCTTCCACCACCACGTTTTCGGGATCGGCAAAGTAGGGAGCGGTATCTTCGCCCTTTTCGATGTGGGGTTCATAGTAGATGTTGGGAGTGCCGGGGTGGATTTCGATGGCGTCCGGAGCCATGGCCGAAGGAGCGTCCATGTATTCGGGCAGAAGTTCCAGATCGAATTTCACCTTTTCCGCAGCGGCGCGGGCATGGCATTCGGTGTCGGCGCAGACGATGGCCAGCGCGTCGCCGTACTGGAAGATCTTGGTGTCGTTGAGGATGGGACGGTCCCAGCCGTCGCCCTTGTTGTCCGGGAAGGTGATGAGGCCGGTGATGCGGTTCTTGCCCTTCACGTCCTTATGGGTGAGCACGCGGAAGACGCCGGGCATCTTTTCCGCTTCGGAAGTATCGATGCCCTTGATGATGGCGTGGGAAACCTTGGCCTGGGCGAGAGCCAGGTGCAGGGTGTTCGAGGGCATGTGGACGGTGGCGTCCGCACCGAATTCGGCGGTGCCCGTCACCTTGGCCACGGCGCTGGGGCGCGGCTTGGTGGAACCCAGGTGATGACCTTCCGCGGGTTCCTTGTAGCGGATCTCCTCGATGTCCTTTTCTCCGCGCATGACGGCCGCGGCGTCCATGACGGCGTTGATGATCGGGATGTAGCCCGTGCAGCGGCAGACGTTGCGGTTCTTCTGGAACCAGTCGCGCACTTCATCTCTGGTGGGGGAGAGATTCTGCTGCAGAAGCGCGTAGGCCGCGACGATGAAGCCGGGCGTGCAGAAACCGCACTGGGCCGCGCCGTGGAATATCCATGCTTCCTGCAGAGGATGCAGATGATCGGGGGTGCCGATGCCTTCCAGCGTGATGATGGTGGCGTCGTCGGGCACGCGCTTCATCTTCAGCACGCAGGTGCGGGTCAGCTTGCCGTCGAGAATGACGCTGCAGGCGCCGCAGTGACCCTTTTCGCAGCCCAGCTTCACGCTGGTAAGCTGCAGCTGGTCGCGCAGGACGTTGGCAAGCGAATCTTCCGCATTGACAAGCACCTGGCGGCGGACGCCGTTGACAAGAAGGGATTTGATGAACATGGGCAGCTCCTTTTAAGAGGAATCCAGAGAAGGGGCGGACGCGTCGGCTTCCGTCCGAATTCGGGCCGATGCGGGAGGATCAGTTCTTGCCGAAGGCGCAGGCCGGATAACGGCATTCGGCGCAGCCGGAGCAGAAACCGCCGTGGCCGAGGGCCACGATATCCTCCCGGGTGACGGGGACTCCCGCCAGAATGCGCGGCACCACAAGGTCGAAGATGCTCGCCCTGTAGTACATCACGCAGCCGGGAAGCCCCAGTACCGGAATATGGTTGATGTGGGAAAGCAGGAACATGGCCCCCGGGAAGGTGGGCGCTCCGTAGGTGATCACCTCGCCGCCTGCGGCGCGGATGGCGGAGGGGGTGCGGTCGTCCGGGTCCACGGACATGCCGCCCGTGCAGACCACCATGTCCGCCCCCTGTTCGATGAAGCGCCGGATGGCGCCCGCCGTCATTTCCACGGAGTCGTCGGAAAAGGCCTGTCCCAGAATGCTGCTTCCCAGACCTTCAAATTTCTTTTTCAGCACGGGGCCGAAGGCGTCCTTGATGCGCCCGGTGTAGACCTCGTTGCCCGTGGTGACTATGCCCACCCTGAACGGCCGGAAGGGCAGAACCTCAAGAACGGGTGAGGTGACCAGCTCTTCCATGTGCTGAATCTTCTCTTCTTCGATGAGCAGGGGAATGACGCGCGTGCCGCCCACGGCCTGGCCCTTCCGCACCTCCTGCATGGTGTGCAGCGTGGCGAGGACTATTTCGTCGCAGGAGTTGACCGCGCAGAGAGAAGGCACGTCCACGCGAAGCAGACCGTGCACGGTGGAAAGGAAGTTGATGCGGCCTTCCCTGATGTCGGAAAAGGCGATGTTCCGGCCCGCCACGGCGTTGCCGATGCGCGTTGCGGCCTCGTTCTCGTGAAGCTGACCGGGGAGGGGAGTGTAGACATAGAGATGTTCCTTCCCCACGCTGAGAAGGACGGGAATGTCTTCTTCCCTGACGATGTGCCCCTTGCGGAACACGGGACCCTTCCTTCCGCCGGGTTCGATGCGGGTGATGTCGTGGCAGAGCACCGTACCGACGGCCCGGGAAACGGGAATGGTCTGCATGGAAATTCTGGACATAAAAAACGCTCACAGATGAAAAGACACATACCGGAGCGGAAATACCGGCCCGGATGCAGGCAGGCCCGCTTCGGGAGTACTTTCGCACAGGTTTTCTTTCCATGCCGGAGCATTTAATGGAGGCGGAGCCGTTTCCCGCGCCACCCTGTGAACCATGAAGGTTCAGGTCAGCCCGCATGGCATACGCTTTAGCAGGGCCTGACTCGAAAACTTTCTTTAACCATATTGAAATAGATTTTTTTCGTCAAGATATACGGAGAAAATTAATGGTACTTTTTTGGAAGTGTGAAAAAACGGTTTGAAATTTAAATCACAATGCCGTTTCATTTCATATTTGCCGTTAAATAAAGATATATTTTACTTTTGTAATGAAAAAATATAAGAGAAATGTCTTTTTATTGTAAAACTGCGTTGGCTTTCCGATGCAATGAAAGACGAAAATGAAAGACGGAAGAGTTTTTATTTTGAAATGCGGCATGTCGGAAGGTGGAGGGGATGTCTTTCTGCGGATGCAGAGGAGGTGGGACGCCTGCGCTGCGTTCGGCAATATCGAAATGACAGACACGGAAGAGGGAGCAGAAGGGAGGCGGCGATTCTGTTGCAGACGGTAAAACGCTCCGACATGCAGGCGTCGCAGGTTCAGACGCCGAGGCGGGCGATGTCTTCGGAGGAACAGAAAAGCGCGGTACAGGCAGCATAGGGCTGGGGCAGGGAGAAGAAGTCCTTCATGTCGAGGGCGAGGTAACGCATGAGAATGAGCCTGTTGACCCCCGCATGGGCCACCAGCAGAACCGAAGCCTCGGGCGGAAGGGCAAGGAGGCGGCGTTTCAGCACGGGAAGCACGCGGCGGGCCAGCATGGCGAAGGATTCTCCGCCGGAAGGAACGTAGTTCCAGAAGTCCCTGCCTCTGGCCTCGAGCGCGCCGGGAAAGCGGGCCTCCACCTCCTGACGGGTAAGTCCTTCCCAGTTTCCCAGGCGGATTTCCCGGAATGCAGGAACTGCGGAAACGGAGAGAGGGCGTTCGTGGACGATGAGCGCCGCCGTTTCCCGGCAGCGCGGCAGATCGGAACACCAGACTTCCCGGAAGGGAACGGAGGAAAGTTCCTTTCTCCAGAACAGGGCCTGCTTCCGGCCTTCCTCGCTGAGAGGAATGTCGCGCTGACCGATGAAGCGGCGTTCGGGATTGGGGAGAAGCGTACCGTGACGGAGAAGAAAGAGCGTGGGCATGGTTTTCTCGTTCTCGCGCGCAGGCCCTGACGGCCCGGGTTCTGTGAAAGGTGGCTTTTTGTCGTCATCCTATAAAAACGGAAAAAAGGGAAGGAAAAGGTACGTCGTATATCCTCTCCGGGGAGAGAACTCTCTGCATTTTTGCAGCAGAACGGGGAAAGCGGCGGAAACGGGCGTGCGTCCGTGTGATGCGTGCAATGTTTTTTTTCTTCTTCGGCGCGCCGTGTATGCCGCGTATGAAGAAAAAAAGAAGGTGCATCGATTCTTGAAGGCGGGACAGGAATGGAAAAAGTCACGATTTTAAAAAAATAGGATATGACCGCAAAAAATAACGCCCTGATATTGCACACGTTTTTATTTTTCGGAAAAAATTGTGAAACGGATTGAAAAAATAAACAAATCTTGTATGTTAGAAGAAACTTTTGAAATGAGGAGGAACTCATGAAAAAACTTGGATTCGCGGCGCTGTTTCTTGCCTTCTGCCTGAACGCCCCCTCGGCCATGGGCGCGGAGCTTACCGTTTCCGCCGCAGCCAGCCTTTCGGAATCCTTCACCCAGATTTCCCAGGAATTCACCAGGGAGACGGGGACGAAGGTCAACCTGAATTTCGCCTCTTCCAACAATCTGCTCCGTCAGATGGAGCAGGGCGCGCCTGTGGACGTGTTTGCTTCCGCCGATCAGGAAACCATGGATTCCGCCGCGAAGAAGAACCTTGTGGACCCCGCCACCCGCAAGGACTTTGCGCTGAACGACCTTGTGCTCATCACCCCCGCCAAGAGCACGCTTGCCGGGCCTGAAGCGCTTTCCGGCGCGGAGGTGAAGCATATCGCCATCGGTCAGCCCGAAAGCGTGCCCGCAGGACGTTATGCCCGCGAGGCCCTTACCAGCGCCGGAACCTGGGAAGCGTTGCAGAGCAAGTTTGTTTTCGGCAACAATGTGCGTCAGGTGCTGAGCTATATTCAGCGCGGTGAAGCCGATGCCGGTTTCGTGTACCGCACCGACGCGCTGGCAGGCGGCAAGGACGTGCGCATCGTGACCGCCATGACCGGCCACAAGCCCGTGTGCTACCCCATTGCCGTGACGAAGGACAGCGCCGACAGGCAGATGGCGCAGAAGTTCGTGGATTTCGTTCTTTCTCCCCGAGGGCTGGAAATTCTGGCCCATTACGGTTTCAGCCCGGTAAAGTAGGGCGGACACGCTCTTTCGCCGCCCCGTTTCGTGCGGGGCGGCCCGGATGCCGCTTCCCGACAGCCGGGAAAGCGGGCCGGGCAGAAGTTCCGCATGAAGGCGGCATGACCGGTCAGGCGGATAAGGCATGTTCCGCGCTCCCCGAAAGGGGAGGATGATGCCCTTTCGGCCTTGGGAAAAAGCTCCCGTATCGTTGTGATACGGGAGCATCGTCGTTGCTTTCGGGACGCCGCTGAGAGGCCGGCGGAAGGGGCCTTTGAGGCTCCCTGATCAGACGTCGTCGAAGCCGTAGGGCCTGTCGGCATGACCGCCGAGGCTCAGGATATCCGTCAGGTAGGAAAGGGAATCCTGCGCGAACAGCGTGCGGCCGCGGAAATTTTCTTCCATGGCAAGAATGCTGCCGTTGGCGTACACGGCGAGATCGTCGGCAAAGGTGTCCACATCTTCCGGGTCGTGCGTAATCATGATGAGGGGGACGCCGCAGTCGCTGAGAATACGCGAAACCTCCTTGCGCATACGGATGCGCAGGAGCGGGTCCAGCGCGGCGAAGGGCTCGTCGAGCAGAAGCACGCGCGGAGCAATGAGCAGCGCCCGGGCCAGAGCCACGCGCTGCTTCTGTCCGCCCGATATCTGGCCGGGGCGGCGGTCCGCCAGATGCGTGATTTCCAGAAGTTCCAGCATGTGCCGTATGGTTTCCCGGTCCTTGTCGTCGAGCCTTGCGGGAAGCAGGGAGAAAAGCCCCGGCGCGGAATCATTTTCCTTATGGCGCAGCAGGGCGAAGGACAGATTCTGCCATACCGTCATGTGCGGGAAGAGCGCGTAGTCCTGAAACACATATCCCACCCGGCGGCGGCGCGCGGGCATGTCGATGCCCTTTGCCGAGTCGAAGAATACCGCATCATCCAGCGCGATGCGTCCCCGCCGGGGCCGGATGAGCCCGGCAATCATCTGCAGGGTGAGGGTTTTGCCCGAGCCGGAAGGGCCGAACAGAACGAGGCGGTCGGCGGAACTTTTCAGGCTGATGTCGAGGGTGAAGGAACCCTTCTTTCCCTTCAGCGTGGTCTGGACGGAGAGATCGATCAACGGGAACCTCCCAGCAGATAGTCGGCGGTGATGAGGATGGCGGCGCAGATGCACGAGGTGAGTATGACCAGGCAGGCGGCCAGAGCGTCGTTTCCCGCCTGGAAGGCATCGTAAATGGCCAGCGCCAGCGTCTGCGTTTTGCCCGGGATGTTGCCCGCCAGCATGAGCGTTGCCCCGAATTCCCCCATGCCCCGGGCGAAGGCCAGCATGGCGCCGGAGAGAATGCCGCGCGCGGCAAGGGGCAGACTGATGGAAAAGAATACGGACAGTTCCGAAGCTCCCAGCGTGCGGGCCGCCTTTTCCACATTGGCGTCCACCTGTTCCAGCGCCGTTTTCGCCGATTTGTAGATAAGAGGGAACACCACCACCGTGGCCGCCACCACCGCCCCCTGCCACGAGAACATGAACTGGAAGCCCAGTTCGCTCAGCACGGGGCCGAGAACGCCGTTCCGCCCCAGAAGCAGAATGAGATAGTAGCCCAGCACCGTGGGCGGGAGCACCATGGGCAGCGTACACAGCGAATCGATGACGGCGGCGCATACGGAGCGGCGTCGCGCCAGAAGGCGGGCCGCAAAAGTGCCGAGAACGAGAGAGGCGATCGTAGATAAACCCGCGACCTTCAGCGAAAGGAAGATGGGAAACAGCGAGAACTGATACCCGAAAAGAGAAAATTCCATACCTTCGCACTCCTTTGCCTTGCATCGTATAGGAATATATCCGTCGGCGCAAGAAACTTTTTCTTTCTGTAACGGAAAAAGTATATATTTATGCATGATGTGAAAGGCATGAAAGAGTATTTTTCTGTATTTTTTTAAGAACTGCCATGCGTTTTCCATGCATGATCTTTGCTGTCGCATGGAAAAAAAGAAAGAAAAGATGCTTTGTCGTGTAAAAATCCCGAAGCCTATGCCTTTTTCTTCAATTTTGCCCTGAGAATTTTCCAGGCGTGACGCCTGCGGAGGTGTTGGCCGGAAAAGAAACGAGGACTCGGGACGACGGGGCCGACATGTTTTTCCGACGATGCGGGACTGGTGCCTGGCGAAAAGCCGTTGCGGCGGGGCAGGATGAGATGAGGAGAAACGCAAGGGGGCGGCGGAAGCCGGTTCTGGGCAACATTAAAGTAATACTTGAAGAATATGGAGCAAAAAGGGAGGGGGCGTTGCGGTGTGCCGGGACTGCCGCCGTTTTTGTCGTGCCTCTGGGAAGGGGGGCCGTCGTGAAATGGTGATGTGTCGTTGCGGTAAAAGGGGAGAAGGTCGCCTTGCGCTGTCTGCCGGTCACGCCGAAGGTACAGCCTGCCGGAGAGAGCGGCGGCATGGTTGCGGGCAGAGGGGGAAGGCACGGTTTCCGGCAGATGTGGTCCGTACCGACAAGGCGCGTTTTGGGTCGGCAGTCTTCCGGTGTGCTCCAATAGCCGAAAACAGACGGCACGGGACCTGAGCGTCCGGGGCAGGGAAGGAGGAGGGCGCAGGGCGTTTGTGGGGGCTCTGCGATATGTGAAATTCCGTTTTCCGGGCTGTTCTGTGCCCTTCGCAGTTCTTTTTTCAACGACCTGTGGTTGGTCGCACATGTTTTGTGTTCTCCTGTATTTTCTCTGGAAGGTGTTCGGAGCGCTGGTGCCGGGTCTCCCCCTCCGGTGGGCGGTTAATCAAAAAAAAACACCCTACCGGCGGAGCCGGAAGGGTGGAAGAGGTACGGGATGCGGCCGGTCAGAACGTGCCGCCGTTCTGAAGGTCCGTTACTTCTATTTCTCCTTCATTGCCGAGAAAGACGTCGTATCTTTTGAGACCGTGGCTCTGTGTGCCGAGTACGCGGGGCAGAACCTGAAGCATACTGAAGAGCAGCGTATGGAAGTCTTCGGTGGGGGCGGTGCAGCGCAGGGCCGTGCGCCATATCTGGCGGCCCTCCTTTCCTGCCTTGTCGAGCTCGTAGGCTTCGAGAAGAAGGTTGGCGGAATACAGCGTGGTGCTTGTGACCACCGGTTCCTCTACGAAAACATAGTCCACATAGCTGTGCCGTCCGTAGCCCACCACCACGGGGTGAGCGCGGGTGATGGTGCTGGTATCCACATACACGCGGGGTTCCTCCATCCACCAGGTGACGACGGCGCGGTTCTGCGCATGTTCCTCCACAATGGAAAAACCCTTGGAGCGGAAGGCGGGCGTGAGCTGACGGGCGATGTCGCGGAACTGAAGGTCGGTGCTCTTCATGCCTTCGTTGCCGGGGACAAGCTCATAACTGGCCCCGGAAGGCGGGCGGTCGTCGCTCAGCGAGTCCACCGCGACATGATAATGGGAGCCGCATCCGGCAAGCAGCAGTACGGAAAAAAGGAGTATGAAGCGCAGAAAGGGCATAACATCCTCGCAAACGGGTGGTGATGGTGCGGGAATAAAAAAAGGGTTACCGGAATTCCGGTAACCCTGCCTTTCACATGGTGCGCCCGGCGCGAGTCGAACGCGCGACCTACAGCTCCGGAGGCTGTCGCTCTATCCAGCTGAGCCACGGGCGCAAAGGGAAGAAGCCCTCATACGCAAGGCACTATGCACTGCAACAGGCAGATTGTCAACGCCTTTTTATGCGTTCCTGCCGCCTGTCAGCGGCCCATGCCGTTGAGGAAGTCCTTGTTGTTTTTGGTACCCTTCATCTTGTCCAGCAGGAATTCCATGCTGTCGATGGGAGACATGGGCGCGAGAATCTTGCGCAGTATCCACACGCGGTTGAGCACGTCTTCGCCGAGAAGCAGATCTTCCTTGCGCGTGCCGGTACGGTTGATGTCGATGGCGGGGAACACGCGCTTGTCGGAAAGATGACGGTCGAGATAGATTTCGCAGTTGCCGGTACCCTTGAATTCTTCGAAAATCACTTCGTCCATGCGGGAACCGGTATCGATGAGCGCCGTGGCGATGATGGTCAGCGAGCCGCCGCCTTCAATGTTGCGGGCTGCGCCGAAGAAGCGCTTGGGCCGCTGCAGGGCGTTGGCGTCGAGACCGCCGGAAAGCACGCGGCCGCTCGAAGGCGTAACCGTGTTGTAGGCGCGGCCCAGGCGGGTGATGGAGTCGAGCAGGATGACCACGTCGCGCTTGCGTTCCACCAGACGCTTGGCCTTTTCCAGCACCATTTCGCACACCTGCACATGGCGCTGCGGCGGTTCGTCGAAGGTGGAGCTGACCACTTCCGCGTTTTTCACCGTGCGTTCCATGTCCGTCACTTCTTCGGGGCGTTCGTCCACCAGCAGAATGATGAGATACACATCGGGATAATTGGCGTTGATGGCGTTGGCGATGGTCTGCAGAAGGATGGTTTTGCCCGTACGCGGCGGGGCCACGATGAGGGCGCGCTGCCCGCGGCCGATGGGCGACATGAGGTCGATGATGCGCGACGACATGTTCTTGGAATCCGTTTCCATGCAGAACTGCTGGTCGGGATATACCGGGGTAAGGTTGTCGAACAGCACCAGATGACGGGCGTTTTCCGGCGGCTCGAAACCGATTTCGTTGACGCGCACCAGCGCGAAATAGCGTTCCCCTTCCTTGGGAGGGCGGATCTGGCCGGAAACGCAGTCGCCTTTGCGCAGATGATAGCGGCGTATCTGCGAAGGAGAGACATACACGTCGTCCGGACCGGGCATGTAGCTGCACAGCGGTGAACGGAGGAAACCGTACCCGTCCGGCAGGATTTCCAGCACGCCGTCGCTGTGGATGACGCCGTTCTGGGAGGCGCAGGCCTGAAGCAGGGCGAAAATGAGTTCCTGCTTGCGCATGGAGCTGGCGTTTTCAAGCTGATACTTTTCCGCCAGATCCATGAGATCCTGCATTTTGCGCGTCTTCAGTTCCGTGAGGTTGAGGACGCTTTCATCAATAAGGGGAGCAGATTCTACAGTTTCGGGCTCGACAGGAGCTTTACGTTTCCGTATGGGCATAGAGATACCACCGGGAAAGAAGGGAAGGGAAAGGCGTATCGCACCGGAAAGGGGCGAACACAGAAAAGAAAGAAAGGGGAGGGAACCCCCCGCAGAAGCGCGGGTGTGAAAAAACTATAGATGTTTTTTCCGCTATTGGCAAGCCCCGGAGCGCTGTCGCTATTTTCTGCGGGTGTTGGCCACGTTGATGGCGCGCTCAGGCCCGTCGATGGTAAAGCGCAGTATGGCGTCCACAATGTGGGGGAAGGTTTGTTCCATCACTTCCTGTTCCGGCCCGAAAAAGCGGCCGAGCACCCAGGAGATGACCTGTTCCTTGTCCTGCGGTTTGCCCACTCCCACGCGCAGGCGGTAGAATTCGGGCGTGCCCAGGCGCTGCTGTATGGATTTGATGCCGTTGTGCCCCGCAGCGCTGCCCCCCTTCTTGAGCTTCATTCTGCCCGGTTCGAGATCCAGCTCGTCGTGAACCACGAGAAGCTGCTCGGGCTTGAGCTTGTACCATGCCATGAGGGGCTGGACGGCGTCGCCGCTCAGGTTCATAAAGGTCTGCGGTTCGGCCACAAGCCAGGTGCCGCCGCGCGGAATCTGAATGCGCCAGAGAAGCGCATTGAACCGGGAGCCGGAAAGCTGTTCCGGCGCGCGGCCGTTGCCGCGTTCCACTTCTTCCAGAAGCGCCTGTGCCGCCATGAAGCCGATGTTGTGGCGCGTGCCCCTGTACTGAGGCCCCGGGTTGCCGAGGCCGACGATGAGTCCGTTGAGATCCATGTGCGTTCCGATGGGTAAAGGCCCTTGTCCGGCGAAAGGGAAAAGAAGAAAATCATTGCGGGGAGAAAGGGCCGTGTCGTGCCGAATGTGCGGCAGAGGCCGCCGCCTGTCAAGTCCTTCTTGGCAAGCGTTCCCTCTGGTGATAGAGCTGTTTCTTCACCTTGCCAACAAAACGCGG
This sequence comes from Mailhella massiliensis, assembly GCF_900155525.1. Classification (NCBI taxonomy): domain Bacteria; kingdom Pseudomonadati; phylum Thermodesulfobacteriota; class Desulfovibrionia; order Desulfovibrionales; family Desulfovibrionaceae; genus Mailhella; species Mailhella massiliensis. The sequence goes on along the minus strand of NZ_LT706951.1, from coordinate 581,988 downwards.
GAGCGTGTTATGCCGCAGTTGTACCGTTTGAACATTGTCGTTTCCGAGGACGATTTCCCCATGGCGCAGGCCCTGGCCGCCCAGAGTGCCGAAACCGGCTGGGAGGAGGAATCCCTGCCTTCCGGGGAAATGCTGCTTCGCGTCACTTCCGACAAGGAAGAGGACTGCGTGAATCTTGCCGAAAAGCTGGCCTTTTTTGTGCCCGAAGCCTCCCTGAGCCGGGAGATTCTGCCCGACCGGGACTGGAACGCGGGCTGGCGCAGCTATTTTACGCCCGTGGAGGCCGGGGATTTTCTCATTCTTCCGCCGTGGATGAAGGATGAGGATGCGAAAGGACGCATTCCCGTCATCATTGAACCGAAATCCGCGTTCGGCACCGGGCATCATCCCACCACCACCATGTGCCTTGAAGCCATGAGCCGCCTGTATGCGGCCGGAGCCATGAAGGCCGGGCAGACGTTTCTCGATATGGGGACGGGGACGGGCATTCTCGGCATCGGCTGCGTGAAGATGGGCCTTTCCGGCTTCGGTGCGGATATCGACCCGCTTTCCATCGACAACGCCCGGGAAAACTGCGACATGAACGGTATTTCCGAAGGCTTCGATATCCGTGAAGGCAGTGTGGAGCTGGTGCAGGGGCAGACGTTCGACGTGGTCATCGCCAATATTCTCGCCGGTCCGCTCAGAGAAATGGCTCCTGCGCTCATTCCTCTGGTGAAGCCCGGCGGCTGCCTCATCCTTTCCGGTTTTCTGGCCGTGCAGGTGCCCGGTATGCTGGAGGCCTACGCCGGCATGGGCGAGCCGGAACAACTGCGTATGCCTTCCCCCGCCACGGACCCCACGCGTTCCGCCCATGCCGGAGACCCGGAAGCCGACGACTGGGTGTGCTTCTTCTGGCCGCGTGTAAAATAGCCCGTTTTGCCCGAAAGCTCGTCGCCGCCCGGTTCCGCCGGGCGGTTTTTGTTAAGGCCTTCAGGCAGTTGAGGGAGCGGAAGCGACCGAAACAGAAAACCACCCGCTTAGCGGGTGGACCACAAAATGGTTATACCTAAAAAAACACCTTTTCGATAAGACGGAGTTGTTCAGGCTCCCGTCCACATCGAAAAGGTGTTTTTTTATGGCGAAAGAACAAAATCTGGCACATACGAAATGGCTGTGTAGGTACCATATTGTCTTCACTCCGAAGTATAGGAGAAAAGTGATTTACGGGCAATACCGTGAAGAAATAGGAAAAATAATACGACAGCTTTGTAATTACAAGGGAATCGAAATTATTGAGGGACATATGATGATAGACCATGTGCATATGCTTGTCATGATACCGCCAAAGTATGCGATATCGTCGGTTATGGGGTATATAAAGGGTAAAAGTTCACTGATGATTTTTGATAAATTTTCCCAGCTGAAATACCGGTATGGCAATCGGAGATTCTGGAGCGTGGGATATTACGTCAGCACAGTAGGTTTGAACGAAGCAACGATCAGGAAATATATACGGGATCAGGATAGAGAAGATATCATGTTTGATAAGAGGACGTGCAGGGAATATACGGATCCGTTCAGTCCAAAGCAGGGAAAGCTCCTTTAGGAGCAGGCTACGAGTCAAAGTACATGGGGGCTTGAACTGTTGAAAAAAAGGCAGGGCGCCGACCAGAGAAGTTCAAGCCGGCGCCCTTAAGGCGCGAGTAAGTAACAAGCCCTTACAGGGCTGGTCAAGCCACCCGTTTTACGGGTGGTCCTGACTTTAAGACTGAAAACTCCCCGCTATGCGGGGAGTTCCAAAAAGGCGAAGCCTTTACATAAGTTAAAAAAGGGGTTCCTTTGTGAGATAACCAGTTGTCTCGACTCGAAATCTATACACAAAGGAACCCAATAATGAATGACCAGAGTTTAAACCATACCCGTTGGAACTGCAAGTATCACATCGTTTTCGCTCCGAAATTCAGACGCAAGCTGGTATACGGAAGGTATCGCAGAACGATCGGCGAAATTCTGAGAAAACTGTGTGAATACAAAGGAATAGAGATAGTGGAAGCAAATGCGTGTGTGGACCATATTCATATGTGCGTCAAGATTCCGCCCAAGTATAGCGTGGCGCAGATCATGGGGTATTTGAAAGGGAAGAGTTCTTTGATGATATTCGAGAGTTTTCCGCATCTGCGCTACAAGTTCGGCAATCGCCATTTCTGGTGTACCGGTTATTTTGTCAGCACGGTGGGAGTAAATGAGGCGACCATCATCAAATATGTGAGGGAGCAGGAAGAACGAGACAAAATAACAGACCAGTATAGCCTGGTAGAACGGCCCGTCAGCTCGTTTACGAGCAGCAGAAAATAACTCTTCGGCAAGAGTCGAGACAGAGCCCTCTTAAGAGGGCAGCCGGGTAACAGACCCTTATAGGGTCAAATCAAACCGCCCCTTGAAGGGGCGGTCCTGACTTTTAAGGCGCGCTCCTTTACCGTGAAGGAGCGAGGCGGCAGCGCAGAAAGACTGCCGCATGTACTGATACGGTACGCTGCCCCGATGTATTCACGACATGGCAAGGCGATGTGCTCATCAAAGGAATGAGCAAGTTGTCAAAGCATGTCAATAAACAGGTATCTATATGTTTTTATAATATCTTTTTGAACGGAAAGCGCGCTTCATTCCATGGTGAGATAAACATGGGAAGATGCATCATGAAGAAGGCGTTTGAAGCGTATCTGGTGCGCATGGATACAGAAAGGTGACCGGAAACGGCAAGCCCTGTATCGTGTATGCTTACTGCCGCGGCGTCGACAGCGTGGCCGGTGAGGAGAGGCGGACCTGGGAAGAACCGGTCGAGAAGAGGAAATTCTGCCGGGCCATGATGAGGGCGCTGTGAAACAGGAGAGGGGAGAAAGTCGCACCATGCCGTCACCAACGCGCTGAAACGGGTTTCGGAGTTTGCGAAAAGTGCGGAATAGTTCCCCCGCGTTCTGCCCTGTGTGGACCGTGCCGGAAAAGCGGCGGCAGCGCGGGACGGCAGCCTTTTGCCCTGTTGCGAAAAAGGCGGGGAATTTCATACGGTTTTTTTTGCTGATGCCGGGAAAATACCTGTCTGAGAAAGCTCCGCGCAGCGGAAGCCCGGAGCCGGGAAATTTCCAGAAGAGGGAGTATGGTGAGAAAGGGCGTTTTTCCGCAATATGCCGGAACAAGCCAGATGCACAACACAGGGGACAGGGGCATCCCGGCAAGAGCGGCGGAAGGGCATGACAGAAGCCATGAGGATTTATGCCCTTGCTCCTGAGCGGTATTCAGGAGAAGTGGAAACGCCGCGAAAAAAGGCCCGGAAAGGCCCATGGGGAAGCTTCCTGCGCCGGTAGATGAGGAGAACTTATGCGTCTTTGGGCGCGCCCTTGCGGAAAAGCACACGCTGAAGATCGGCCACGGTGGCGATACCCCGGCTTTTGGCGTTTTCCGGGCAGAGTATGGGGGAATAGCCGAGGCGCAGGGCCTGCTTCATGCGTATGTCCTGACTCGATACGGGACGCACCTGTCCGTTGAGGTCCACTTCTCCCCACAGAACGCAGCGTTCGGGGAGCGGGATATCATAGAAGGAGGAGAGAAGGGCGGCCACCAGGGCAAGGTCCAGCCCCGGTTCCTGAAGGCGCATACCGCCGCCGACCTTGGCGTAGATGTCCACCTGCCCGAAGTTGAGGTGCAGGCGTTTTTCCAGTACGGCAAGCAGCAGATGCAGGCGGTTCACATCGAAGCCCAGACCCGTGCGCCGGGGAATGGCAAGGTAGCTTCGGGTGGCGAGAGCCTGAATTTCCACGGCAAAGGGGCGCTGACCGTCCACGGCCATGACCACGGCCGTGCCGCTCAGCGAGGTGTCGCGCGCGCCGAGGAAGAAGGTGGAAGGATCTTCCACCAGTTCCAGCCCCTTGCGGACCATGCGGAAAATAAGCAGTTCCTGATTGGGACCGAAGCGGTTTTTCAGCACGCGGAGCATACGGAACATTTCCCGGCGGTCGCCTTCCAGAGAAATGACGGTATCGACCAGATGTTCCAGAAGGCGCGGCCCGGCCAGCGTGCCGTCCTTGGTGACATGGCCCACCAAGACCAGCGTGGTGTCGGCCCGGCGGCAGCGTTCCACAAGTTCCGTGGCCACGGCCCGCACCTGACTCACGTTGCCGGGCAGGCCTTCCGCGCTGTCGGAGGCAAGAGTCTGCACCGAGTCCACGATAAGGAGCGCGGGCGCGGTTTCCGGCGAGTCCAGCACGGGAAAAAGATCTTCCACCCGGCTGGTGGCCAGGGCAAGAAGGCTGTCGTGCAGTACGTCGAGACGTTCCGCGCGGCTTCGTATCTGGGGAAGGGATTCTTCCCCGCTGGCGTAAAGAACGGTTTTTCCCTCGCGGGCCACGGCCCCGGCAAGCTGAAGCAGCAGCGTGGATTTGCCGATGCCCGGTTCCCCGCCCACCAGAATGGCGGCGCCGGGAACAAAGCCCCGCCCGAGAATGCGGTCGAGGGCATCGAGTCCGGTACCGAAGGCGGCGTGGTCGCTGCCCGAAACTTCCGCAAGGGGCTGGATGCGCCCGCCTGCGCGGCCTTCCACGGGCAGAGGCCTGCCTGTGGAAGACTGCGCGAGGCGCGTAAGTTCAAGCGTGTTCCACTCCCGGCACTTCGGGCACTGACCCCGCCACTGGGCGCTTTGCGCGCCGCAGGCGCGGCAGACGTAGGTTTCCCGCAGTTTCGCCATGGAACGGAAGGATTACTTGTTGAAGAGGTTGATGCGGCGCAGGTGGCGGCCGCCTTCAAACGGGGTGCTGAGGAAGACATCCACCATGCTGGCGGAAATGCCCTGACCGGAAACCCGTTCGCCGAGGCAGATGATGTTGGCGTTGTTGTGGGCGCGGGCGAAGGAGGCGTGGAATTCGCTGGTGCACAGCGCCGCCCGTATGCCGGGGACGCGGTTGGCGGCCATGCTCATGCCTATGCCGGTTCCGCACACGAGAACGCCGAAGGCGTTTTCATCCTTGAGGACGGCTTCCGTGACGGCCTGGGCCTTCAGCGGGTAATCGCAGCTCGCGGGATCGGAGGGGCCGAGATCGTGCACGTCGTGTCCCTGATCCTTCAGGTAACGCACAAGAAAGGTTTTAAGGTTGAAGCCCCCGTGATCGGACGCGATGTAAATGGTGCTCATGACTTTCTCCAGTGACGCGGTGTTATTGGTCCAGCGAGTAGACGGCGACATCCTGCGGTACGTTCAGCTTCATGTTTCCTGCGGGAAGCGTGCTCGCGGAACGACGTTCCTTGACGAGCAGCACCATGCGAAGGGGCTCTTCGCCGTCGGTCCGCCCGTCCAGCTTGTAGGGCAGGGCGTCGTCGCCGTAGGCGATGTTCAGCGTCCAGCGGCCGTTCATGCTCCAGCGCACGGGCAGGGCCTCGGCATTCAGCTCAAGCTCGCACCTGCGGCCTTCGCTGCGATACCGGTAGATGATGTTGCCGTCGTTTCCGGTGAGGTATCTCTCCGGAGCCGGAACGTCAAGAGCGGACAGGTAGCGGCCGGCGAGAAAATCGTTGAGAGCATTCATGGAAAACGGCAGGGACAGCCCCATGAGGCGGCGTATGTTTTCCGCCGATTCCACCCCGGTGTAGGCCTTGCCGTCGCGGGGAAGCACCACGAGCATACGCCCGTTGTCGAAAAGGGCCTTGGCCACGTTGGCCCCCACCCCGGCGTTCACTTCAAGACGTATGGCCCGCGTGTCGCCCGGCATGTCGGGATCGGAATCCGCCGCATCCAGCCCGGCGGGGCCGTGACTGTCGAGAAGGCCGTCGTTATCGGCGTTGCTCTCTGACCAGAGAAGATAGGTGACGCGCCGGGTGTCGTTTTCCGGGCCGAAACGGAGGCTCCCGGAAAGCAGTTCATACTGCACGGGCCGGGAGGACATCTGCTCGAAGGTCTTCCAGCGGCTTTCGGCGTCGCTTTCCGGGGTAAGCGGCAGATCCTTGGGGCCGCAGCCTGTGAGCATGGCGAAAAGGGCGAGGCAGAGAAGGGGAAGAGTGATGTTTTTCATGACTGCTTTTCCAGTTTGAGCCGCACGCGGGCGGCGTCTTCGGGGTAGTCCATGCGCTGGAACAGATCGAGCGCCTTGCTCCAGCCCCGGAGGGCGGATTCCCTGTCGCCCCGGGCGGCGGCGATGTCGCCGTAATGCTCGAACATGGCGGGATCGCCGGGGCTTTCCCTGTCGGAAGCTTCCAGCGCTTTTTGAATCTGCTCCCAGGCTTCGTCCAGCTCGCCCCGGCGGAAATGCACCCAGGCCAGGGAATCGAGAATGAAGTCCGCCTCCGGTTCCAGTTCCACGGCGCGCTGAAGAAGTTTGTAGGCTCTGTCCAGATCGCGGTCGGCGTCGGCCAGATTGTAGCCCACGTAGTTCAGAGCGAGAGCGTTGTCGGGGAATTTTTCGATGACTTTTTCCATGAGCGCCATGGCACGGCTTCTGTGGCCCTGCACTTCCTGAAGATAGGCCTGCTGGAAGGCGGCGCTTTCATTGTCCGGCTGGATGCGGAGGGCTTCCGCCAGCGCCTTGTCCGCAGCCTTGAAATCCCGCGTCTGCATATGAAGTTCGGCCATGAGCAGCAGCGGTTCCACATCGGAAGGATGCATACGGCGCAGTTCGTCCAGCGTCTGCAGCGCTTCGGAAAAGCGCCTGCGTTCATAAAGAATGCGGACCTTCATGCGCAGCGTCTTGTCGTATTCCGGGCTGTTGGCGTTCACCTTCTCCAGAAACTCCAGCGCGCGGTCCTGGTCCATGCCCGATTCATAAAGCAGCGCCGCATGATAGAAATAGATGCCGTCGGGCATGTCGGCCTGCTTTTCCAGCCGGGTGAAAAGCTTCTCCGCCTGGGCGGCGAGCTTTTCGTCCATGAGCATGGCTGCGGCGGCCACGGCGAAGTGCAGCGGGTCGTGGGAGCTGATGATCGTGTCGACGACGGCGTCCGTATTGTTTTCCTGCAGCATCAGACGGATGAGGAAAAGCCGCGCGCTCCGGTTTTCCGGGTCGGAGTCCAGAAGCGTTTTGTAGATTTTCTTCGCTTCGCCTTTGTTGCCGAGCTCTTCCTGCGTGAGGGCGAGAAGCTGCCAGGCTTCGGAATATTCCGGGTCTTCCTTCACGGCCGCGTCGAGCTGACTTCTGGCCTCGGAAAAGCGGCCGGACACGTTCAGCGCCTGGGCGTAGGCGAAACGTATCTGCGGGGTGAGCTGCTTTTCGGGGATGCGCCGGAACACCTTCATGGCGTCGTCGGTGCGGCCGCTGCGCAGAAGCGCAAGCGCAAGCTCCGCCTGAGCCTGCCCGTCCGCCGGATGGCCGGCGGCAAAGCTGCTCAGCAGTTCTATGGCTTCCTCCCGCGCATTGCGCTGGATGAGAAGGTCGGCCTGAAGGGAGACGAGCGCAAGATCGTCCGGCATCTGGGCGGAGGCGTTCTGCACGAGCAGCACCGCGTCGTTTTCGTAATCGTGGGCCAGCAGCCAGATGGCCGCGTCGATGATGGGCGTGGAGGCGGGCAGCGCGTGGGCGCCCGTGCCGAACCGGAGCAGCCTTTCGGCCGCGTCGAGAACGGCGTCCTTGTCGTTGCGGTCCAGAGCGGCGTCGAGCTTGAGCTGCGCGAAAATGAGCTCCGCCCGCTGCGAAGGCTCCTGAGGCATGAGGCTGGAGGCCGGGAGAAAGCGTTCCTGCCGGGAATAAAGATCGGTTTTGCCCGTGCACCCTGCGGGAAGCAGCATGAGGGCGAGGGTGGAAACCAGCATCAGGCGCTTTGTCCGCCTGGGAGCGGCGGCACGACGCCCGGCCCGGAAACGAGGCGTGGAATGACGGAACATGAAAATCCCTGTGGCGGAAGAGTCAGGGCTGTATCCACTCTTCCGAGAAGTCTTTGATCTCGCGCCCGAGATGTTCTTTCAGTTTTTCCAGCAGTCGCGCTTCCAGCTGGCGTATGCGTTCACGAGTGACATTGTAGCGTTCGCCGATTTCCCGGAGCGTGGCGGGTTCGTCGGTGAGCAGCCTGTGCTCCAGAATGTAGATTTCCTTTTCCGAAAGGGAGGGAATAAGCTCCGCTATGCTCTCGCGTACCAGGCGGGAGACCTCGGAATCGGCAATGCCTTCCTCCACCCCCGGGCCGAGCGCGGGCAGAAAGTCCATGCGGGAGGCGCTGCCGTTTTCGTCGCTGACGGGAAGGTCGAGGGAAACATCGCCCGCGTCCAGGCGCTGCTGCATTTCCACCACCTGATCCTGCGTGACGCCGAGCCTTTCGGACAGAAGCGCCGTATCAGGGTCGAAGCCCTGAAGGATGAGCTTCTGCCTTTCGCGGTTCAGGTTGTAGAAAAGTTTGCGCTGGGCCTGCGTGGTGCCTATTTTCACCATGCGCCAGTTGTCCATGATGAACTTGAGAATATAGGCCTTGATCCAGAACGATGCGTAATAGGAAAATTTGATGCCCTTGTCGGGATCGAACTTGTTCACCGCGCGCAGAAGGCCCACGTTGCCTTCCTGTATGAGGTCGAGCACGTTCTGCATCCAGCGGCGCTGAAAGTCCATGGCGATGCGCACCACGAGGCGCAGATGCGAGGAAATGATGCGGAAGGCCGCCTGCGTGTCGCCGTGATCGCGCACGCGGCGGGCGAGCTCCGTTTCCTCCTCCGGTTCCAGCAGGGGAAATTTGCTGACTTCGCGCAGGTAGCTCTGCAGATTGTCGCGCATGGGCACGCTGGGAAGCCTGTCCTGCGCGAGGGCGGGCAGATTGCTGCCCAGGTCGATGACTTTTCCGCCGTCGTCGAAATCGTCGAAGGCGGGAAAATCCTCGTCGGGGACGAGTTCGCCTTCCTGCGCGTGCTCAAGCTCCGCCTCCATGACTTCCGGGGAGTCGTCGCTTTCGCCGGAAAGGCCGTCCTGCATGTCGGCTTCGTCCTCACGGAGGGGGGAGGTTTCCTCCTCCTTCGCGGCGGATCGCTTTTTCGGATTTTTTGCAGCTCCGCCGGAACTTTCCTTTGAAGAAGCGCGCGCAACGGAAGACGTTTCGGAAGCCGGGCTTTCGGAAAGATCGATGATATCCACATCATCCTTGGATATCTTGCGTTTTTTGCCTCGCGCGGAAGAGGAACCGTGCCCGGGTTCTGCGGAGACAAGAAGTTCGGCTTCGCGTGAGTCGGAAATTTTTGCCATGAAGTCATCCTTATTTCGGCGGCGCTTCCGGGGATGGAAGCCTGATTGCCGGAATGTATCCTATAGTTTAAGGTTGGCGTTTTCAACGATTTTCAGTACACCTAAACAGGTTCGCGGAAGAAAAGTCTTCTGCGCCGACTTTTGAGGAAAAGGAAGGAGTTTTTTATGGTTGAAAAGCCGTCGGGCTTTTTTCGCCGCCTGACAGGAGCGCTGGTTTCCGGCATGTTGGCCCTTGCCCTGGTCTGTCCTGCGGGCGAGGCCCTGGGGCAGGAGGGCGGCAGGCACCTGAAGCCCGTGCACACCTATGAACTGCTGGATGAACTTGCCGCCAATCACGGCAAGGTGATTCTGGTGAACTTTTTCGCGGCCTTCTGCGGCCCCTGCCGCAGGGAGATTCCCGAACTCATGAAAATGAGGAAGGAAATTCCCGAGGAGGACCTGCTCATCATCGGCATCGCCATTGACGAGAACATCCGCGAGGCCGACAGCTTCGTGAAGTCCATGGGGATGCTGGGGGCCTATCCCGTGTACTACGGCGGCGAGGAACTGGCGCGGGCCTATCGTATCGACGCCATCCCCTTCAACGTCATCTACAACAGGGACGGCCATATTGAAGTGAGCGAGGCGGGCTATGTCCCGGCCCCGGAAATGAAACAGTTTCTTATGAGTCTTATTCGTCGGTGAGTGAGGCATGTTGAAAGAACTATTGTCGGAAGACGTCATTAGAAGTCGCGTTGCGGCCATGGCTGAGAGCATAGACGCCGTGTACAACGGCGAAGACGTGGTTGCCGTATGTGTGCTGAAAGGGGCTTTTTTCTTCTTCAGCGATCTGGTGCGGGCCATGAAGACGGAAACCGCCGTCGACTTCGTCCGTCTTGCCAGCTATGGGGACGCCCAGAGCAGCAGCGGCGAGGTGCGCATCACCAAGGATGTGGAAATCGACCTGAAGGACCGCCATGTGCTTGTCATCGAGGATATCGTGGATTCCGGCCGTTCCATGCACGTTCTCATGAAGCATCTCGCCTCGCTGGGCGCGAAGTCCGTGCGGCTCGCCGTGCTCATCGACAAGAAGGAACGGCGGGAATTTCCGGTGCATTCCGATTTCGTCGGCTTTGAGCTGCCCGACGGCTTCATTGTGGGCTACGGCCTCGACTACGCGGAAAGATATCGCGATCTTCCGGGGATTTATGAGTTGCTTGACTGCTGATGCAGCCGGTGTATGGTCTGCTTCGCAGAGTAAAGTCGCGGTGAGTCTGCCGGGAAGTTTTTTTCCGGGGGAACGCTGCGGCTTTTCCGGCGTGTCCGCCCCGTATGCTGCGGGTGGACGCCTTGCCGGACGGAACTTTTCCGAATATCGGCCTGTTCTGGCGTCGGGCCGCCCGGAAGAGGAGAAGAAACGCGGTTTTTCCTGCGGCCGGGCCTTTGCCTGCCGGGAAGGGTAAGCCGCTCCAGACGCATGGAGAATGTCTCATGAATGTTACCTGCCCCCAGTGCAATACGGTATATCGCCTGCCCGATGAAAAAGTGAAGTCGGGCGTCAAGCTGCGCTGTTCGGTATGCCGCCATATCTTCGCGCTTAACGTGGAGGATGCGCCGGTTCTTCTGGACAGGCCGGAGCCGGCCCCGTCCCGCGGGGAAAAGTCCGCTCCCGCCGCCGACACTCTGGATTTCGGTCCCTCCGAGAAGCGTTCTTCCGTTTCGGACTACGGTTCGGAAGGCACGCTTTCGCTGGGAGGTTCCTCTTCCTCCGGTTCCGGCGGAGGCCTTTCCCTTGCCATGGATGAACCCCGCAGGGAACGCCCCGCAGGGGAACGGGGAATGCAGGGGCTGCGCCTCGACGGCGCGGGCGGCGCCGAAGCCTTCGGCGGGCTGGACATGCCCCGCAGAAAGCGTTCGATTCTTCCCCGCATCTTCAGTTTCGTGTTCTGCGTGGCGCTGTGTGCGGGCGCCTGGTGGATGTGGGGGAACACCCCCTACCTCGACGGACTGAAAGGCCTTGTCGCTCCGTATTTCGGTCTGGAAACGGCCGATGCCTCGGACCCGCTTTCTCTGGTGAGCAAGCTGGAACTGCGCGACGTGCGCCAGTATCAGGTGAAGAATGAAAAGCTCGGCAATCTCATCATCATTGAAGGAAAGGTGATGAACAACTTCCCCACGCCCCGGGAACTGATCCGCCTGGAAGCGGAACTGTACGACGCTTCGGGCAACATGCTGGTGTCGCAGCAGCAGCTTGCGGGCAGCAGCATCAGTTCCTTCCAGCTGGAGGTGCTGGATAAGGAGGAGCTCGACAAGGCGCTGAACAGCAAGCTCGACATCGTGTCCAGCAATGTGAACGTGCTTCCGGGCAGCGAAGTGCCCTTTACCGTGGTGTTCGTTGATCCTCCGGCGGGGGCGAGCGACTACAAGGTGCGCATTGCCGAGGCCTCCCTGCCCAAGGGGCCGGGCAATCTTACCGAGTAATATCGGATTTTTTGAAAAACAGACAAAAAAACACTTGCCAAGCGCGGTGAGTTGAAGTAAGGTCTCTTTCGTTGTGCCGAGGTAGCTCAGTTGGTAGAGCAGGGGACTGAAAATCCCCGTGTGGGCAGTTCGATTCTGTCCCTCGGCACCACCGAATTTCAGGGTTGCATCCTCAGGGTTGCAACCCTTTTTTTCGTTAAACGCACTCTGTTCCGGGAAGGAATGCCCCCGGACGGAATTCGTGACCCATGGCCGTAGGGGAGTGTTCCGGCATGGGAGATGTTCTTTCGGGAAAGCCGAAAGACCGGTGCGGCACGGAAGGGAAGAAGACAGCGATGCGGAGGGCGCAGGCGCTGTTGTACGCGCCGTATTGCGGACATCGTGTGAGGAGCGGGCCCGGGCGTTTGCCTTGCCGGGCCGTGAATATGCCCGGTATGCGGAGAAAAAGACGCCGCGTCATGGGAGGGGCCGCATGTTTCCCTGCGCTCCCTGGTTCTGCAGCCGTTCCGGGAGGCCGTCGTTGTTGTGAGGAGGTCCTTTGACGGACGGTCGGCGTTTCTGTGCTCCGCAGGGCGGAGAAAGGTAAACGAAAAGCCCATGCCCCGGATGAACGGAGCATGGGCTTTTTTGCGGGCTGGGGAAATTACTTTCCTTCGGCGGGCTTGTTGGGATGGCAGGGACGGCAGCCCTGGAATTCGGGGTGTTCCGCCTTCAGGCTGTTGTGGCAGCCGAAGCAGGAACGCAGGGAATCCCTGTCGTGGAAGGCCATGAAGCGGCTCTTTTCGTCGTTGCTTCTGCCCTTGATGACGTGGCAGCCGTCATTGGCGCTGCACGAGGCATAGGGAGATTTTTCCAGCGAGGGGCTGTAGTGGCAGATGGCGCAGCGCGGCTTGTGATGGCAGGTGTCGCAGGTGACGTCGCCGTGGGTACTGTGATTGAACGTCACCGCGAGGCGGGGGCTTTCTTCACCGCCCAGCACGATGGGATTTTTGGGGTACTTGAGCGCTCCCTTGAAATCCTGAGCACCCGCAGGGGCGCACCAGGCCAGGGAGATGAGGAGTGTGAGGATGAAAAGCGGTCTCATGCGCAGTCTCCCAGTCAGTCGGGACAATGCCCGGAGAGGTGGCTAGAATTGGTTCCAGAAGGAGGGTTTGAGCGGCTGCAGGCCTTTCTGGGAAGCGACGATGTCGAGATGCATCATGCCCAGAGCCATGGCGTCCATATCGGGAGCGGCTTCCCGTTCCCTGAGATCCACGGAAGGACAGTAGCTTTTGCATTTCGTGCACCAGTCGACGCGCTCCCCATGGTTGCCGCCGCTTTCCCGAAGAAGTTCCATGACCCCGGAGCCTTCCTGTCCGCAGGAGGGGCAGGCTCCGCGCCGGAAGTGCCAGTCCGTTCCGCACAGAGAACAGTGCAGGTGCTTTTTCCCGCCGCCCCCGGCAAGGTACGCGTTCTTTTCATCGAAAACGCGGTTTTCCAGGTAGGAGATGGAGGGAAAAGAGCCGCATACGGGGCAGAAGCCCTGCATCCAGGAGGCGGGGCGTTCATCCCAGGGGGCGGCGTACTTCGCCGCCACCACGCGGATCACGGGGCCGAGGCACGTTTCCAGCGCGAATACCAGCACCGGCGCGGGAAGGGCTGCGCTTTCCGCAAGGCGGGCAATGCCGGTTTCGTTGCCGTCAAGCAGCGCCTGGGCGGCCTTCATGGCCTCTTTTTCCCTGAGGAAGAATTCCTCCAGCGGGGCGCGGTGTGCTTCCATGCCCGGCAGAGAGCTCAGAAGGGGCAGCAGCGCCCGGGCCGATTCCTGCAGAAGGGGAAAAAGCCCGTCCAGCGGCGCTCCGGCGAGGAGCGGCACCCCCTGCTGCGCTCTTTCCGGCCGCCACGAAGGCAGGGAAAAGCCGCTTTCCTCCAGCATGGGGGCCAGTGTTTCCGGCAGAGCCGCGCGCGCTTCGAGAAGAGGCGTGAACGCGGTGAGCACAGGTTGAAGCACGGGCCTTTGTGCGGCGATGGCGGCAAGGGTTTCGGATACTGTCTGACGGGAAGTGGCCATGATGACTCCTGAAAGGCTGGAAGCGGCAGTGCCGCGGAAAAAAGGCGGAACGGAAGGGCTCTGTTGCCCGGTTTTTAGCCGAAGCTTGCGAATTCGTGATAGAATTCGGGTTCCTCAGCCAGAAGGTAGATGACGCTGACTTCTTCGGTATCCACAAGGCGGGCCTTGGGGAAGCGCTCCTTCACTTTGGCCAGACGCGCCTTCGCCTCTTCCAGCACTTCGGCGCGCTCTCCGAAGACCATGGCTCCCGTGGGGCAGGTTTTCACGCACATGGGTTTCAGGCCGGCGGAAACGCGGTCGATGCACATGTCGCACTTGGTCAGCATTTTGGTCTGTTCGTTGTAGCGCGGAATATTGTAGGGGCAGGCCTTGATGATGGTGGCGATGTCGACCGCAGAAAGTTCCTTGCAGCGTTCCGTGACCAGCACGGCGCCGGTGGCCTTGTCCTGAATCATGGAGCCCGGAACGGCGAGATTGGCCATGTCCACACAGATGGGGGTAAGGCAGTGGCGGCACTGGTCGGGGAAGAAGTTCCACACCACGTTGCCCTTGTCGTCCAGGTGCTCATGGAAGCGGACGATTTTGAGATTGTTGGGGTTCAGATCCGGGGGATTCTGATGAGAACCGCGCTGCTTCGTGACGTTGGCCGGCAGGTTGTGCCATTCCTTGCACGCTATCTGACAGCCGCGGCATGCCGTGCAGCGGGTGGTATCTATGAGAAATGTCTTGGGCATCGCGTACTCCTTGAGGGGCGCGCCCTTCGGCGCGCCCCCGCCTCATCAGGCTATTTCGGTCAGCTTGCCGGCTTTGCGGATGTTCACGCAGCAGGCTTTTGTTTCAGGAATGGTGGTATTGGGGTCATAGGCCGTCACGGTGAGGCGATTGGTGGAATCGCCGCAGCCGGGAGTCGTCCATCCATAGGCGAAGGGCATACCGATAAGGTGCACCGTTTTGCCCATGATGGTGAAGGGCCTGAGGCGTATGGTGACCATGGCTATGGCCTCCACGCTGCCGCGGGCGCTTTCGATGATGACGCCGTCACCGTTCTTGATGCCCTTTTCCCTGGCCAGCTCGTGGCTCATTTCCACATAAAGCTGAGGTTCGGCTTCCAGCAGGTTGGGGACGTTGCGGGTTTCACCGCCGCCGCACCAGTGCTCCGTCATGCTGTAGGTCGTCAGCACGATGGGGTAGCGCGGGTCGGCCGGAGCGGCGAACTTGTCGAACTCGCTTTCGTGGAACTTGAAGCAGGGAGACGTCAGCTGACTGGAGAACGGATGCTCCTTCACCGGCGATTCGGCAGGTTCGTAATGTTCGGGGAAGGGGCCGTCAAGCCGCCCGGGCCCGAAGATCTGCGCCGCGCCGTCGGTGTTCATGATGAAGGGCTGACGCCCGTTTTCCTTGTCCGCCATGGGAGGCCAGGGCCCGTCGGGCACGTCGCCCACCCAGGCGCCGTCCTTCCATTCGATGACCGCCTTGTCGGGATTCCACGGCTTGCCCTCAAGGTCGACGGACGCACGGTTGTACAGGATGCGGCGGTTGATGGGCCAGCACCAAGACCAGTTGGGGTAGATGCCGATCCTTGCCTGCATTTCCGTCTGTGAGGGGTCGCGCCGCTTGGACTTGTTGCCGTCCTCTTCCGTCCAGCTGCCGGTGTACAGCCAGTTGAGCGAGGAGGTGGTGCCGTCGGCCTGAAGATTGCCGAAGGCCGGCACAATCTGCCCGCGCTTGTAGGTTTTGCCGTTGATGGTGGTATCCTTCCAGAAGAAGCCGTTGATGCGCTTCGCCCAGTCGGATGCGTCGAACTTCTCCGCCCAGTTCAGCTTCAGAACCGGGTCGGGGAAGACGCCGCCTTCCTTCCTGTACATCTCACGGATGGTGTTGATGAGAGGTACATAGATGTCGCCGAAGCAGCGGGCTTCTCCCGCAGGCTCCACAGCCTTGTCGAACCACTGGAGCCAGCGGCCGCTGTTGCTGATGGTGCCTTCCTTTTCCACACGGTGCGCGGAGGGCAGCAGGAAGACTTCCGTCTTCTTGGTGGCGGGGTCCACGCCCGGGCGGCGCCAGTTGTCCGAAGTTTCGGAGTTGTGCAGTTCGCCCACCACCAGCCAGTCGAGATGGTCCAGAGCGGCGCGCATCTTATTGGTGTTGGGGAAGCTGTTCATGGGGTTCACGCCGAACACGAAGCCACCGCGCATTTTGTCGTTCAGCATCCTGTCCATGGCGTACATGTAGGAATAATCCTCGCCGTCCTCGCACTTGGGCAGCCAGCCGTAGCAGAAGTCGTTTTCCGCCGTGGCCGCGTCGCCGAACCAGCCCTTGAGCAGGCTGGCCACATACTTGGGCCGGTTGCTCCACCAGTTCGCGCTGTCCTTGAAATGAGTGACGGGAGTGTTCGCCTTGTTGTATTCCTCCAGCGTCTGCCACTGTGCCAGAGGCACGTTGTGGTAGCCGGGAAGGTTGTGGTAGAGCAGGGCATGGTCGGTAGACCCCTGCACGTTGGGTTCCCCGCGCAGAGCGTTGATGCCGCCGCCCGCCACGCCGATGTTGCCCAGCAGAAGCTGGATGATGGCCGAGGCGCGGATGTTCTGCACGCCCACCGTGTGCTGCGTCCAGCCGATGGCATACAGTATGGTGCCGGCCTTGTCCGGTTTGCCGGTGGCGCAGAAGGTCTTGTAGACCTTCATGAGGTTTTCCTCGGATACGCCCGTGATCTTCGACACGTTCTCCAGCGTGTAGCGGGAATAGTGCCTGGCCATCACGTTGAAGACGCACCTCTCGTCTTTAAGCGTGAAGTCGCGCACGGGAGCCCCCGATTCATCGCGCTTGAACGTCCAGGAAGAGCGGTCGTAAACGCGCTTTTCCTTGTCGTATCCGCTGAAAAGACCATCCTGGAAGTCGTAGGAATCGGCCAGAACGTAGGTGGCGTTGGTGTAGTTCACCACATAGTCCTTGAACCAGCTCCCCGATTCGATGATGTAGTTGATCATGCCTCCCAGGAAGGCGATGTCCGTACCCGAGCGGATCGGCACATGGAAATCGCACCGTGCCGACGTGCGCGAGAACTTCGGGTCGACGTGCATGAGCGCCGCCCCGGCGTCCTTGGCCCGCATGATCCACTTGAAGGATACGGGATGATGTTCTGCAGCATTGCTGCCCATAATCAAAATGGCATCGGCATTCTTGATGTCGATCCAATGATTCGTCATAGCCCCACGTCCGAACGACTCTGCCAGAGCCGGTACAGTCGGGCTGTGTCAGACACGCGCCTGGTGGTCGATATGCACGACCCCCAGGCTGCGCATCGCCTGATGAATGACGGCGCACTCTTCGTTGGAGGCATGGGAGGTGCCCATGCAGAAAATGGACTCCAGCCGGTTGACCGTCTGCCCCTTGGCGTTCTTCTGAATGAAGTCGTTGTCGCGGGCGGCCTTCACGCGGCGGGCGATCTGTTCAAGCGTCCAGTCCCAGTCCTTTTCCTCCCACTTGTTGCTGTAGGGGGCGCGGTACATGGGCTTGGTGAGCCTGTGCTCGCCGGTGTACATGGTGAAGAGAGCCGCGCCCTTGGCGCAGAGGCTGCCTTCGTTGACGGGGAAATCGGGATCGCCTTCCGTGGAGACGAGCTTGCCGTCCTTCACATAGGCGATGACCTGACAGCATACGGCGCAGAAGGGACACACCGTAGTCACTTCCTTCGCGCCTTCAATCTTCAGAGACGTGGCGTAGGCCTTCGCCTCCTTCAGGTCGAATCCAAAATTAGCCAGCGTGAGACACATGGCCCCTGCGCCGACCATTTTAAGGAATCCTCTACGTGTACACGCCATGAGTATTGCTCCTTAAAATATACGGGGTGAATAAGGGAATAATTTTGAATGGTTATATACATGTTCCCCGCCTGGCCGCAAGGCGCATGTATGCTTTCCTTCATCTGTAACTCATTTTATTTCCTATGTCCATTTGCAATGGAAGAAAAAATTGTAGAAATGTTCTTTTGTTGGCGGGCCGGGAAGGGCGGGGGAACCGGAGAAAAGGGCCGTATGCATGGAAGAAACATTCTTGTTTCGCGTGCCGGTTGGAGGATGGCCTCTGTTGCGGCGGGAAAAACGCCGGAAAGACGGCGCAACCCGCCTTGAGAAGTAAAAGATGAAGGAGCGGGAAGGAAAGAATGCTTTTGACTTGTGCAAAAATTCCTGTGCTGTTTTGTCTACGGATGGGTTCTTTCTCTGGAAAGGGAGGCTTTTTCAGAGCTTCCCGGAACGCGGTTCTTTACCATGAAGAGTTTTTCCGCTCTTGTTCATGGTCCTTTCCTTCACAAGAGGGGGAGAAACGATGTTTTTTCAACAGGGGCGGAAGCGGAAGAAGGCGCATTGCGGCAGCGGACGAGGACGCGGCAGAGACGGTTTTGCTTTAAAGGAGACGGAAAACCTTTGCTGCGGCGCAGAAAGGAAAAATTTTCAGAAAAATGCGGAGCGCAGGCAGGACGGGCGGAGGGGAGGACTGCGGAGATGCGGCGGGCGGAAAAGAAAGAAGACGTGCGGATAAAAGAAAACCCCGGAAGCAAGCTTCCGGGGTGACAGTCATGGTAGCAAGGGGGAGATTTGAACTCTCGACACTACGGGTATGAACCGTATGCTCTAACCAACTGAGCTACCTTGCCATGGGGAGAACCCTACTCGATTCGCCCATATTAGTCAAGCGAATTGAAGGCCTCCATGAGAAAAGGCATAACCTGTTTTTTACGGCTCATCATGCCGGGCATCCACTGTTCCGCAAGTTCGTCGGCCCAGGGGGCGCCTGCGGCGCTCTTGTGTTCGTGATATTCCGGCTCGCCATCGCGCGCATAGGCCGGGGCCACGTTGCGGACCTTGGGCATGTTGTACGGCGTGAGCGTGACGCTGAAGGCCTTTTCCGTCACGGAAAGATCGCGGGAAACTGCCAGCATCTGCGAGCCTTCCTTCATGATGTCCGTGGCGAGGAAAAGAACGGTGTGGCATTCGTGGTCTTCCAGCAGCTTGCGGGCGGCCTTGAACAGGTCGGCCTTGATGGGGTCGATCATGTGGGCGTCCATGAGCTCGAGCTGTCCCACGCCCACCTTGCGGCCGTTGATTTCAAATTCCTTGTAGTCGCGCTGGAAGAGGTTGTCCGCGGAATCGTGCAGGTCGGACTTGGCGCGGAACATTTCCATGCCGAGTTCCATGATGTCGGTAACGCCGGCGATTTCGGCAAGCTCCTCGGCGGCGCGGCGGTCGGCATCGGTGGTGGTGGGGGAACGGAACAGCACCGTGTCGGAAAGAATGGCGCAGAGCATACCGCCCGCGAGATAGGTGGGCACATAGCCGCCGTAGAAGTCGTACATGGCCTTCAGAATGGTGTTGCTGCAGCCCACGGGCCAGACCCACATTTCCAGAGGAGAGGCGGTGGTCACGTCGCCGAGCTTGTGATGGTCCACCACGGAGACGATGGTGCTGCTTTCAAAGCCGAAGGGCGCCTGCGCAATGTCGGAAAAGTCCACGAGGCTGACCTGCTGGCCCGCCGCGCTTTCCAGAATGCGCGGAGGCTTGATGTTGAAGCGCTGCATCACGAAGTTGGTTTCGGGACTCGTGCTGCCCTGTACCTTGGGGCTGGAGGGCATACCGCGCTGATTCTGAAGCTCTGCCAGAGCGATGGCGGCGATGACGGAATCGGTATCGGGGTTTTTATGGCCGAACACCTGGATGCGCTGGGGACGGGAAGGGGAAGCCATAGGGGGAACTCCAGAGAGAGAAGGATATGTAGGGCGCGGGGTGGCTCCCGCGCGGGAAGGCATAAAAAAAAGTCCAAGAAAAATCCTGGACTTTTTATATGTACTGGTAGCAAGGGGGAGATTTGAACTCTCGACACTACGGGTATGAACCGTATGCTCTAACCAACTGAGCTACCTTGCCGTGAAACCGGAAACATCCGGCGCAGGAGTGTTATTATAGAAAATGAGATGCCTTGGCAAGTGTTTTTTTCGGTTTTTTTTAAATTTTTCAGGAAGCCATGAACCAGTACACGGGAACGGCGAGCAGTATGCGATAAATGGCAAAGGGTTTCAGAGTGTTGCGGCCGAGTATGGCGATAAATCCCCGGATGGCGACAACGGCGGAGACGAAGGCGCATATCGAACCGGTGAGGAAGAAGGGGATATCCGCCGCGCTGAACAGGGAGAGAGATTTCCACAGATCGTAGGCTGCGGCGCCGGTGATGATGGGAACGGCGGCGAGGAAGGAGTATTCCGCGGCGATCTCGCGGCGCACGCCGAGTATCATGCCGCCCATGATGGTGGATGCGGAACGGGAAAAGCCGGGCCACAGCGCCATGCACTGGAAGAAACCTATGCCGAGGGCGTGCAGGGGCGTAAGTTCGTCGATGTTCTGCACGGGCATGGAATGCTGACGGGGAGCCACCAGCTTTTCCACAAGCAGCATGAGCAGCGCGCCGCATACCAGCGCGGCCGCCACCGTGAGCGGGGTGAACAGCGTTTTGATGAAGCCGTGCAGAAGAAGCCCCAGCGAAGCGGCGGGAAGCGTGGTGAGCACAAGCAGCAGGATGCCGCGCAGCCCGGAAAAGGCATGGCTTCTGTCGGGATGCAGCAGAGAAAGGAAACGCCGCCAGTACAGCGCGAGCACGGCCAGAATGGCCCCCACCTGTATGACCACGCCGAAGGTGGCCGCCCTGGGGCCGGAAAAGCCCAGAAGGTCGGATGCGATGATGAGGTGGCCGGAAGAGGAGATGGGAAGAAATTCCGTGAGTCCTTCCACCAGGCCGAGCAGGCTTGCAGTGAGGAGGGATTCCATGTCAGTTCCCGGACGCGCCGCTGGAGATGGCGCGGTCGACAAAGGTCAGGGTTTCCGTATAGAAGTTCTGGGAAGAACCGTAGGTGTAGGGCGTGAGCACGCGGGTGCGGTTGGCGCCCACCATAAGCCCCACGATGACCTGCGCCGTGCTTGCGGGATTGAGCTGCGTGATGGTGCCGTCGGCCACGCCGCGCTGAAGCTGCACTTCCAGAAGATGATGCACCTCTGCGAACTTCCGCAGCATGATTTCCCTGTCTTCGCTGGCCTTCATGTCGCTGTAGGGGGAGCAGCGCACGAGCACGAGCCAGTTGGTATGCGGATCGATGGAAAACTCGAGGTAGGCGCGGCAGAAGCAGAGCACGCCGCTTCTGCCGTCTTCCGTGCCTTCCGTGGAGGCGCGCAGCACGCGCAGAAAATGTTCCAGAACGTCCATCCCGGCGGCGAAGAACAGCTTTTCCTTGTTGCCGTAGTGATGGGTCAAAAGGCCGAGCGCCACGCCCGCCCGGTCGGAAATCTTTTTAAAGGTTGTTTCCGCAAAACCGTACTCGCCGAACAGCTCCTTGGCCGCCTGGAGCAGGGCTTCCTTTTTGGTGACGTTTTTCATGTCCATGGTCTTTGTCTGGTCCAGAGGTGTGCCGCGCCTGAACGCGGCGGAAAAAAGGGGGAATCTCCCCGGGCGCGGCCAGGACGTTCCTGAACCGGCGCGGCATGATTCCTTTCACAGGTTCAGGTTTGCCTCATTGCAGACTTAAACGCAAGTCGTTTGTTTGTTCAATCAACTTTTCCGGGGAAAACTGGACATCGCTTCCTTTCCTCATTACTCTTGCCTCATAAAGCGGACTTTGTTCGTGTTTTTCTGGAGGATTCATGGCCCGTTGCCTCGCCGTAGCCGCTATCATCATCTGGTGTCTTCTGCTTTCTCCCTATCCTACCTCCGTTTTCATCGCGGCCGTCACCGCCGCGCTCACGCTTCCCATATACCGCTGGCTGCGTGCGAGAATGTCCAAGACTTCGGCCATAGCCTTCTTTTCCGTCGGCATGGTGGTATGCGTGGCAACGCCCATCACCATCGTGCTCGTCATGGTCATTCCCCAGGCGCTTGAAGGCGCGCGCAGGCTCAGCGCCTGGTGGCAGGCGGGGCACCCCATTCCTCCGGCCATTTCCTATTATGCCGTGGAGGCTCAGAGAATATTCGTGGAAAACGTTCCCAACGCTCCAGAATATCTCGACAAGCTGGAAAACGATTTCAACGCCGTGGTCAACGCCGTGATCAAGAACATTCTTTCCCGCGGCCTGAACCTCGCCGGAGATACCATGGGCATGGTGTGGGCGATTTTCCTTTTCATCGTGTTCACCTGCCTCATCGTGGTGTATGCGCCTTCCATCCGCAGGGCGGTGCTTCAGGTGCTGCCGCATCATGAGGATATGGTGGAACGTTTTGTGGCCGTGCTGCACAACGCCAGCCGTTCCGTCTTCATCAGCATCGTGTTCGTGCCCATCATTCAGGGCACGCTCACCGGCATCGGCCTGCGTTTTCTCGATGTTCCCGATCCGGCATTCTGGGGCCTGCTTGCCGTATTCACGGCGGTCATTCCTCTGGCGGGCACGGCCATCGTGTGGCTTCCCATTTCCCTTTATCTCTGGGCCACGCAGTCGCTGGGCGCGGGACTCATGCTCCTTGCCTGGGGCAGCATCGTGGTGTCGGGCTCGGACAACCTCCTGAGGCCCTATTTCCTGAAAACGGGCATCGAGGTTTCCATGGTGGTGCTGCTGCTTTCCATCGTATGCAGTCTTGCGGTGTTCGGGGCGGTAGGCATCATCGCCGGGCCGGTCATGGTGGCCATGGCAAGGCAGGCCATGGTGGAGAGCGAACATATTTCCCGCGATCGGGGCGACATATGACAAGGTATGCGGCGGGTACGCCCGCCTTTTTTCCATGCCCTCGGGGCGCAAGACAAGGGAGTGACGCGAATGGCCATGCTTAATGCGAAATACATCGCAGAGCTTGAGGAATACCTGAAGTCCGGCAATCTGGAAGAGGACTTCAAGTGGTCGGTGGAAGAGCGCCGGGGCGAGATTCTGGAGTTTCTGGAAAAACTCATGGACCTGGGAGAACTGGCGGACGAAACGGCCACCCATATCATCTTTAAAGGACAGCTCGGCGCGCTGATGGGGATGCCCGGGGAAAAGGCCGAACCGGAAGCGCCGACGCCCGCCGTGGAGCAGGGAGCTTCCATGGAGCTTCCCCGTAAATAGTTTCCGCTGAGGCAGAAGAAAGGCCCCGCAGCATCTCCGACCGGCAGCAAAGCCGGAAACGGCGGTGAGGCGGGGCTTTTTTTCGGCCGGAAGAAGCCGCTCGGTCTTTTTCGGGATAAGAGAACGGGGTCGCGCGATTTCCGGGATACGGGGAAGGGATGAGCTGTGAACGGCCGGAAAAATGGCGCGGAAGTGCCGGACGGAAGGCGGAGGCGGATTGTTCTGGAGAGCGTTTTTCCTCCCTAGGCCCGGCAGCGCCTGCGGGAGACGCTTCGGAGGAAAAGCTTCGTAACCGCGCGGGATGAGAGGAGAGCGGCAGAAGCTTTTCGTGCGGGAGAAACGAAAAGGCCCGGGGCGCAGGATGCGCCTGGGGGAGGGGGCGCCGTGGAAAACCGGATGGGTTATGAGGGAAGACTGCCGGACGTTCCGGGGCGCGCGTCGAAATGCAGCACCACGAGACAGAGGACGCCCGCAAGCAGCGTGCGCCGGGCATGAGGGCGCAGGCCTTCCTCATAAAGGAGCGCTTCCATTCCGCCGTGATGTCTGCGCGATCCCAGGGCGACGCGGAGCGGCGCGGAAACAAGGGAGGCCGGGTATTCCAGATTGCGCTCCGGTTCCTTGAAGTCGAGAAGCAGGGCGCAGGGGGCGTGAATGCGCATGTCGTGCAGCATGGCGGAACATGCCGCGGAAGAAAGAAGCCCCGTGCAGAAGCAGCTTACGGCGCAGAGCTTTTCGCGCGGGGGAAGCGTATTCTCCTGCGCAACCGGGAAGGAAAGGACGGGGAAATCTCTGCGGGGAAGAGGAACCGGCCCGAAATCCAGCAGAAGGGAAGAGCCTGCGGCCCGGGCATATTCCTCCATGAGGGGCAGGGCGCGGCGGATGAGAAGTTCTGCCGCGCCTTCACTGAACCCGCTCACCCTTCCATTTCCTGATAGGTGGCCGACTGCAGCGGCGTTTCCCCCACGGTCATGCTGTACATGCGTACGGGGAGGTTCGAGAGGCGTTCCTTCATCTTCCGGTACAGATACCGGGCCAGATTTTCCGACGAAGGATTGATGACGTCGAAGGGGGGAAGCTCGTTGAGATAGCGGTGGTCGATGAGGGCGAGTTCCGCCCGCAGTTCCCTTTTCAGCAGAGTAAAATCCGCAACAAGTTCCGTGTCGGGGGTGAGGGTTTCCCCTTCCACCACCATTTCCACAAGGTAGTTGTGGCCGTGCAGGTCTTCACATTTGCCTTCGTAGTGGCGCAGGGCGTGGGCGGCCGCGAAATCGCCGCGCACGGTGAGCTTCCAGAGCGCTTTGGTCATGACGTATCCTTATCAGGCTGTTGTGGTGTCGGCCGGGGCAGCTTCCGCTCCCGGCAGAGGCCGGGAAAAGCCCGCCGTGTGTTCGGAATCGGCCCGGAGGCGCATTCTGAAGAAAAGGCGCGGCAAAGAGGAATGCCCCCGGGCCGCGCCTTCCGCCTGTTACCGTTGAAGGGCCAGACGGGCTTTCGCCCAGGCGTCCAGATCCTTGTTGAGCTGAGGACTTGCCTGTACGCGCCAGCGGGGCCCGAGTTCCATGATGCAGTTCTTCTTGTTCAGCTCAAACTGTATCTGCACGGAGGAGGAACCTTTGTGCTTTTCCAGAATGGCCTTGAATTCCTCTATATCCGCATCGCCGGTGCAGGTGACGGGGTAGGGCACCACCACCGGATGATCGCTGCTCATGCAGGCTTCGAGCAGGGGGCGGGCCGAATCGCACAGGAGCTTCACTTCCTTGACGCGGTTTTCTTCATCTTCCCCCTCGTCGTCATCATCGTCGTCCTTGACGTCGATGGTACCGGCAAGCTCGATGAGCGGGCGTTCCGCATGAAGGGTTTCCTTGATGGCGGCGTAGGTCTTGGGGAAGATGGTCACTTCCGCATGGCCGGTCAGGTCTTCCACCTGCACGAAGGCCATCTTGTCGCCCTTTTTGGTGATGAATTCCTTGACGGCCGTGACCAGCACGCCCGTTTTCACCGACCCCTTGCCGAGTTCCCCGATTTCCTCAAGGGTGAGCAGGCCGAGCCGCTGCATGTCGCGCCGGAAGGGCTGGAGCGGATGACTTGTAAGGTAGAACCCCAGGGAATCCTTTTCAAAGGCCAGCTTCTGATCGTCTTCCCATTCGGGAATGTCCTGTTCCTCGCAGGGGAAGCCGATGCCGGGCATGGGGGCGGCTTCCACCGAGGGGCTGAAGGCGAGCAGCGAAATCTGCGGGGAGTTTTTTTCCTTCTGTTTTTTCTGCGCGCGGGCCACCACCGTGTCGAGGCTGGCCAGCATGCCCGCGCGGCTCACGCCGAAGCAGTCGCACGCTCCGCCCTTGATGAGGCTTTCCAGCACGCGCTTGGTCACCTTGCGCAGGTTGACGCGGGTGCACAGATCGAGAAGCGATTTGTAGGGGCCTTCCTCCTCGCGGGAACGGACGATTTCGTTGATGGCTTCATCGCCCACGTTCTTCACGCCGCCGAGACCGTACACGATGGATTCCCCGCTGGGCGTAAAGGCACGAAGGCTTATCTGCACGTTGGGGGGCAGAACGTCGATGTTCATGTCCCGGCAGGCCGAGATGTAGCTGAGGATTTTATCCTGGTTGCCGATTTCCGAGGAAAGCAGCGCGGCCATGAACTCGACCTTAAAGTAATACTTCAAGAATGCCGTGCCGTAGGTGATGTAGGCATAGGCCGCGGAATGGGCCTTGTTGAAGCCGTATTCCGCGAATTTTTCCATGAGGTCGAAGATTTCGTTGGCGGTATCCTTGGAAACGCCGCGTTCGGACGCGCCCTTCAGGAAGATGTCGCGCTGTTTGGCCATTTCCTCGGCCTTCTTCTTGCCCATGGCGCGGCGCAGAAGGTCGGCGCCGCCCAGCGTGTACTTGGCGGTGATCTGCGCGATCTGCATGACCTGTTCCTGATAGACGATGACGCCGTAGGTGTCCTTCAGGCAGGGTTCCAGTTCGGGCAGGGGGTAGGTGACCTCGATTTCCCCGTGCTTTCGCTTGATGAATTCGTCCACCATGCCCGAGTTGAGCGGACCCGGGCGGTAGAGCGCGAGCATGGCGACGAGGTCTTCGAAGCCGGAAGGCTTCAGCATACGCAGGTATTTGCGCATACCCGTGCTTTCGAGCTGGAACACGCCGTCGGTATCGCCGCGGGAAAGAAGGTCGTAGACGTTGGGATCGTCCGTGGAGAGGTTCTCCATGTCGGGCGCATCCTTGCCCTGGCGCACGATGTTCTTCACCGCGTTGGATATGACGGTCATGGTGCGCAGACCGAGGAAGTCGAACTTCACAAGGCCCACCTTTTCCACGAACTTCATGTCGAAGGCGGCGATCTGTTCACCCTTGCGGCCGGCAAAGAGCGGGAGGTATTCCTCCATGGGCTTGTCGGATACCACCACGCCCGCCGCATGGGTGGAGGCATGGCGCGTAAGGCCTTCGAGGCGGCGGGAGATGTCGATGAGCTTGTGAACTTCCGGGTTGGTCTTGTATTCCGCCGCAAGCTCGGGCACCGTGTCCAGCGCCTTCTGAAGCGTCATCTTGAGATCGGCGGGAATCATCTTGGCGATGCGCGTCGTCTCGTTGAAGGGAATGCCCATGGCGCGGCCCACGTCCTTCACCACGGCCTTGGCCTTCATCTTGCCGAAGGCGGCAATCTGCGAGACCTTGTCCTTGCCGTACTTCTTCGTGACGTAGTCGAGCACTTCAAGGCGCCTGTCTTCGCAGAAGTCCACGTCGATATCGGGCATACTCACGCGTTCCACATTGAGGAAGCGTTCGAAGAAGAGCTTGTTGGGCAGAGGGTCGATGGACGTGATGCGCAGCGCCCAGGCCGCCACTGAACCGGCGGCCGAACCGCGGCCCGGCCCTACGGGAATGCCGTTGTTCTTGGCCCAGTTGATGTAATCCTGCACGATGAGGAAGTAACCGGGGAAGCCCATGTCGCAGATGACCTTGAGCTCCATTTCCAGCCTGTCGCGGTATTCCTGGGGATTGATGGTGTCCTTGTGCGGGTGCTTCTCCAGACGTTTTTCCAGGCCCTCCCTCGCCATGCGGCAGAATTCGCTGGCAAGGGTCATGCCTTCGGGAAGCTCGTACACGGGGAAGTGATAGGGCGGCGCATGGAGCTGGATTTCAAGATGACAGCACTGATCGGCGATCTTGAGCGTGTTTTCCATGGCCTCGCTCGGAATGCCCGGAAGCCCGGCGCGCATTTCCTCTTCCGATTTGTAGTAGAGGTCGCGCGCCTCGAAGCGGAAGCGCTTGGCGTCGTCCACCTTGGCCTGCGTCTGGATGCAGAGCAGAATGTCGTGCGCCTCCACGTCGTCGGCATTCAGATAGTGGCAGTCGTTGGTGGCCACGAGGGGCAGCCCCGTGGCGTCGGCCAGCTTCATGATGCCTTCGTTGACCTGCGCCTGCTCCGGCAGGCTGTTGGCCTGCACTTCCAGATAGAAGCGGTCGGGGAAGAGCGCGGCGTATTCCCTTGCGATGTTCACCGCATCCTGGAAGGTGCCGCCGCCGGTGATGAGCTTGTTGGTGCCTAAAAGCGTGCGGGGCAGTTCCCCGGCCACGCAGGCGGAAAGAGCGATGAGCCCGTCCGTGCAGCCCTTCAGCATGTTCTTGTCGATGCGCGGCTTGTAGTGGAAGCCGTCGAGCCAGCTGCGGCTGACGAGATGCATGAGGTTCTTGTACCCCGTGGGGTTCTGCGCCAGCAGAATGAGGTGATGACGCACGCGGGCGAAGTCGGAGGTCTTGTCGGTATGATCGCGCGTGACGTAGACCTCGCAGCCGATGATGGGGGGAATGCCCACGTCCTTGCAGGCCGAATAGAAGTAGGCCGTGCCGAAAAGGTTGCCGTGGTCCGTGATGGCTGCGGCGGGCATGCCGAGCTCCTTGGCCCTGCTGGCCAGATCGCCCACGCGGATGGCCCCGTCCAGCAGGCTGAACTCCGTATGACAATGAAGATGCACAAAATCCGACATGATTTCTCCGATGATGATTCCGTGCCCTGTCGTAGCATAGCCCCTTGTTTCCGTAAAGCGCGGAACGCGTCCGGGAAAAGGGGCGCGGAAACGGCGGAAAGGGGGCGGCTCTTGCGTCCGGCCCTGACAGGGGCTATCATGAGAGAAATTTTCCTAAGGAGAGCCTCTTGGCCCAGGTACTTGAAAGCCTTTTCACAGGCAAGCTCAGCGGCGTCATCATCATGGTGCTCATTTCCGCCGCCGTGATATTTTTTCTGCGTGCTCTTTACGGTCCCCGGGGCCTCTTCCGCGACCCGAAATGGGATGAGAGCAACCGGCGCATCCGTATGCAGGAGGCCGAGGAGAGGGAACGCCGCCTGAAGGAGTGGCAGCGGAAGGGAGAAGGCGATGAGCGTTGAGCTTTCCGCGCACCGCGGGCGCTTTCTTTCCTATGCGGAACGCTTCCGTCATGTGCCCGATGCGGCTCCCCTGCGTCTCAAGGTGGACCATACCTTCAAGGTTCTGGATCATGCCGTGGCCATTGCGGATTCGCAGAAGGGGGCGGTTGACGACGAACTCTGCCGCGCGGCGGTTCTCGGCGCGCTGTACCATGACTGCGGGCGTTTTCCCCAGTTTCAGCGTTACCGCACCTTTATGGACGCAGCATCCGTCAATCATGCGGTTCTGAGCTTTAAAACCATGCGCGACGAGGGATTCCTGCGCGAGGAAACACCCCGCGTGCGGAACCTTGCCCAGTGCGCCGTGCTCCTGCACAACCGCCATATCCTGCCTGCGCTGCTTTCTTCCGAGGCCCGTTTCGTGACGGATGTGGTGCGCGACAGCGACAAGCTCGACATTTTCCGCATCATGGTGGGGTATCTGCACAGCGCCCTGCCGGAACGGGACGCCGTGCTTCTGCATGTTCAGGACGACCCGGAAAGCTGGTCGCAGGTGGTGGTGGACGACGTGCTCGCAGGCCGCGTGGCGCGGTATTCCGACCTGCGCTTCGTCAACGATTTCCGCCTGCTTCTCGGTACATGGATGCTGGAACTCCGCTTTGCGGTCACGCGGCGCGCCCTGGCGGAAAGCGGACTCATGGAGGCGGTGCTTGCAGGCCTGCCCGACGATGAGCGCCTGCGCCCGGCGAAGGAAAAGCTTTTCGCGCTGCTTGAGCATTGCGCCCAGAGCCGGGAAGAGGACTGCTGATGCGTATTCTTTTTCTCGGCGACGTGGTGGGCAGAGCGGGGCGGCTTGCGGTGCGGCAGTTTCTGCCCGAGCTGAAGGAGGAGTTTCGCCCGGATGTGGTGCTTGCCAACGGCGAGAACATCGCCGGGGGGCTGGGCATGACGTGCGACACCCTGGATGAGCTTTTTTCCGCCGGTGTGGATCTCGTCACTTCGGGCAACCATGTATGGAGACACAGGGAAATTTTTTCCCGGCTGGAAAACGACAGGCGCATCGTGCGCCCCGCCAACTACCCGGAAGGCTCGCCGGGCAGGGGCCATGTGGTGCATACGCTCAGGGACGGCCGCAAGATGGCCGTATTCAACGCTCTCGGCACCGTGTACATGGATGCGCTCGCCTGCCCCTTCCGTGCGGCGCTTTCCTGGCTTGACGGGGCGCCGGAGCTGGGAAGGGGCGCTGCCGGAGGCGTTCCCGGCCATGAGCTGGAAGGGGTTCTCGTCCGGCTTGCGGACTTTCACGCCGAAAGCACGGGGGAAAAGAAGGCCTTCGGCTGGGCGCTGGACGGCAAGGTAAGCGCCGTGCTCGGCACGCATACCCATGTGCAGACGGCGGATGCCCAGCTTCTGCCCGGAGGAACGGCGTATATGAGCGATCTCGGCATGTGCGGGGTGGAACAGTCCTCTCTCGGCATGGATGCCGACGTGGCGCTCGCCCGTTTCCTCACCCGTATGCCCCACGCCTTCAAGCCTGCGAAGGGCCCCGTTTCCCTGAACGGCGCGTATCTGGACATCGACGACGACACGGGCCTTGCCCGGGAGATCCGCGTCGTGCGTTCCCACTGTCCGGCCTCCGGCAGAGATGTCGGAACCGGAGAGGCCTGAGCCGGGGCTTGTATTTTTGCCCGATAAGAGTAGTTTTGCCCCATCCCATTTTAGTTCTAGCGAGGTTGTTCCTATGAAGAAGCTGATGGCCGCCAACTGGAAGATGTACAAGACCGGAACCGAAGCCGTTGCCACGGTGAAGGAAATGGCGGAGATTCTGCAGGGTAAGGCACCCGAAGGCCGTGAAATCATCGTGTTCGTACCCTTTACCGCTCTGGAAAAGGCCTCCGAGGCCATGAGCGCCATCGAAGGCGCCTCCACCGGTGCGGAAAACATGTATCCCGCTCTGGAAGGCGCCTTTACCGGGGAAATTTCTCCCGTCATGATCAAGGCCTGCGGCGCTTCCTGGGTGCTCACCGGCCATTCCGAACGTCGCCACATCCTCGGGGAAAGCGACGACTTCGTGGGGGAAAAGACCGCCTTTGCTCTGGCCAACGGCCTGCGCGTCATGCTCTGCATCGGCGAAACCCTGGAAGAACGTGAAGCCGGTCTTCTGCGCAATGTGCTGGAACGCCAGCTCAAGCTGGGCCTGAAGGGCGTTGCCGCCGACACCCCCGTGGAATCTTTGGCCATCGCTTACGAACCCGTGTGGGCCATCGGCACCGGCAAGACCGCCACGACCGAAGACATCGTGGAAACCCATGCCATCTGCCGTGAACTCATGCGTGAAATCCTCGGCGACAAGGCCGACAAGACGCCCCTTCTTTACGGCGGCAGCGTGAAGCCCGCCAATGCCGGCAGCATTCTTGCACTTGACAATGTGGACGGTGTGCTGGTAGGAGGTGCTTCTTTGAAGGCTGATAGTTTTACTCAGATCATCAATGCCTAGTTAAGGAGCATTTCGCGTGCAGACAGCCATCCTGACCCTTCATGTTATCGTATGCCTCATCCTCGTTGTGCTGGTTCTTCTGCAGTCCGGCCGTGAAGGTATGGGCGTTATCTTTGGTGGTGGCGGCAACAGTTCCGTGTTCGGCAGCGCCGGCGCCGGCGGCGTCCTCGCCAAGCTGACCACGTTCCTGGCCGTTATCTTCATCTGCACCTCTCTGGGGTACAACATCATGACCAGTTCCACCCGCACTTCGCAGGAATCGGTGCTTGATGTTCAGTTTGAAGAAGTGCCCGCCGCCCCGGCTCAGGTTCCTGCTGCCGCTCCGGCTCCCGCTGCTCCTGCCGCTTCCGAAGCTGCGGCTCCCGCTCCTGCGGCTGAACCTGCCGCCCCTGCGGCCGCCGAACCCGAACAGGCCGCTGCCGCTCCTGAAGCTGCGGCGCCTGCTGCGGACGCCGCCCCCGCTGAATAAGTGCAGTAAGCAAAAGCCCCGAAAAGAGCGCTTTCCCTGTGGAAGGCGCTCTTTTTTAAGGCCGAAAACTCCCCGCTATGCGGGGAGTTCCAAAAAGGCGAAGCCTTTAAACAAGTTAAAAAAGGGGTTCCTTTGTGAGATAACCAGTTGTCTCGACTCGAAATCTATACACAAAGGAACCCAATAATGAATGACCAGAGTTTAAACCATACCCGTTGGAACTGCAAGTATCACATCGTTTTCGCACCGAAATTCAGACGTAAGCTGATATACGGAAGGTATCGCAGGACGATAGGAGAAATTCTGAGAAAACTGTGTGAATACAAAGGAATAGAGATAGTGGAAGCAAATGCGCGTGTGGACCATATCCATATGTGCATCAAGATTCCGCCCAAGTATAGCGTGGCGCAGATCATGGGGTATTTGAAAGGGAAGAGTTCCCTGATGATATTCGAGAGTTTTCCGCATCTGCGCTACAAGTTCGGCAATCGTCATTTCTGGTGCACCGGCTATTTTGTCAGCACGGTGGGAGTCAAGTATGTGCGAGAGCAGGAAGAACGAGACAAAATAACTGATCAGTATAGCCTGGTAGAACGGCCCGTCAGCTCGTTTACGAGCAGCAGGAAATAACTTTCCGGCAAGAGTCGAGACAGAGCCCTCTTAAGAGGGCAGCCGAGTACCAGACCCTTATAGGGTCAAATCAAACCGCCCCTTGAAGGGGCGGTTCTGACTTTTACATCCGGCGGGATGAGACTGCTCAGGTGGTGTTCCTGAGCCGGATGACATGCTTTTGCGCGGATGAGGGCGGTGCCGCCGCGGATACGCTGAAAGCCGTGCGGCGCATATATATGAGGCCGGAGTGCCGCAGCGCGGCTTTTCGAGCTGTGAAAGGGCGGATACTCCATGCTGCGGACAGGAGAGGAAGGGAACGGCCGCAAGAAAGGGACGGACGTCGGCAATGCCGTCGGAAACCGCGGCTCCGGCTTTTCGGAGGAAGAACGGCCCTGACGGAGGCAGCGTTCGGAGAATCCCCGGCCGTTCGACATGCCCCCTTTCGCGCGGATTCCGCACGGTTGCCCGAAAGGCGTCAGACAGGCGGGGACAGTACGGAAACGGGCGGAGCATTCCGAAGACTGCTCCTCCATACCGGAAAGAGTTTTGTGCACGGCAGGCAACGGCAGTCAAAGGCCGGATCGAAAAGGAAGAAGCGGAACTGCGGAGGCAGAGGCCGAAGAGGGGCGGGACTGCGGCAAGGCTTTTTTGCGCGGAAAAACGGCGCAAGCATTGTCCGCATGAAGAGCTTTCCTTTCGCGGCCCGACCGGCGTCCTGCAATCTTGTGCCGGGGCATGACTCCATTCCCTGTTTTTTTTTTGCGGTATGCGCTTTCAGGCACGGCTGCGGGACCGTGCCTGACGGCCGGGGCAAAAAAATGCGTGCGGCATGGAGTGAGAAGCCTCTGCCCGGCAAAGGTGCGCGGTACTCGCGCGTGCCCTCGGCGGAAGGAGCGTCTTCGGCATGGTTTTCGTCGGGGCACGTCGTTCCGGGATAAGGAGAGAAGAGCGGGGGGGGGAGAACGGCCCACGGCGATGGCTGCGGGAAAGAAAGGACGCAGGGGCGCGGAAGCCTTCGGGGAAAGGGCGTTTTTCTTTGTGTGCAGGAGAAGGGGAAATGTTTCTCTCCATTGACAGCGAGCAGGCCGTTTTTTTATAGATGCGGAAGGTACCCGGAGGTTTCGGAACGACAGAACGCGGTGCCTTTCATGGCCGCGTGCGGCCTCCCCGCATAGGGCGGAAAGCGCTGCGTATCGGAGCCTCCGCCGTTGTCCGGCAGCTCTGCGGAAGAGAAACGACGCTTCTTATTCTTAAAGCGATGGTTTAAAATTATGGCGAGATACTATCTGGCGGAAAATGTCGCGCTGCAGCATTCCTCCAGCGTGGACTACGCCCAGGAATTTCTGTTCAACGCCCTGAACATCGGCGAGGAAATGCTCATCAGCGGCGCGGAGGTCAGCCGGGTGGAAGACAGCGTGCGCCGCATCTGCATCGCCTATGGTGCGGAAAAGGTGGATGTGTTCACCATAACCTCGGCCATTGTGGTAACCGCGTATTCTCCCATGTTCGGGGCCGTGACGCAGACAAGGCGCATCACCTCCACAAAGTACGATCTGTTCAAACTTGCCCGGCTCAACGCGCTTTCCCGCCGCATCTGCGAGGAAATGCCGCTTTTCGAGGTGGTGGAAAACGAGCTTGAGGAAATACGCACCAGAACGCCGCAGTATTCCTTTACCGTGATGCTGGGCATACATGCGCTTATTTCCGCCTCGTTCACGCTGTTTTTCGGCGGGCGGTGGCTGGATGCCGCGGCATCGGCCGTGATAGGTCTGTTTTTAAAGTATATGGATGCGGTATCGCGCTATCTGCAGCTTCCCGCCAACGTGGCGGCGGTGCTGTGGTCCTTTGCGGGCGGGTGCCTTGCGCTGTTTTTCGTTTCCCTGGGCTTCGGATATTCCGCGGAAAAGATCAGCATCGGCAACATCATGCTGCTTATTCCGGGAATGCTCCTGACCAACTCCATACGCGACATCTTCAACGGCGACACCCTTTCCGCGCTGCTCGGTTTCTGCAATGCCTTTCTGCTGGCCGCGCTCATCGCCTTCGGTTTCGCTCTTCCCACGCTTATATGGTAAATGCCATGAGTCTCGATGCTCTCATACAGCTTGTAACGGCCTTCAGCGGTTCCGTGGGCTTTGCCGTGCTTTTCAATGTGCAGGCGGCGCGGCTTTTCTGGGCGGGACTCGGAGGGATGCTGGGCTGGGCGGCATATCTCGCCCTCGGAGCGGTGTGCGACAGCGATGTGATACGCTTTTTCTTCGCTTCCGCGTGCTTCACCCTGTATTCGGAACCCATGGCGAGGCTGAAAAAGACGCCGTCCACCGTGTTTCTGGTGCCCGCCGCCATTCCCATGGTGCCCGGAGCCTCGCTGTACCGCTCCATGAGCTATGCCGTGAACGGTGAATGGAGCGCCTTTTCTCAGCAGATACTCTATACGCTGCTGCTGGCTTCCGCCATCGCGGCAGGCATAGTATGCGCCATGACCATCGGCCATATCGTGCGCAGACTGGCGAGAGCCTGTGCCCAGAAGACCGGCCGCTGTTGAAAATGACGTATATAATATATTGAAATAATATGATATTTGTTTTTTTATGAAGAAAAAATAATTTTTTTCGGCAAAAAACGCTTGACGATGGGGGGCGTTTTCCCTATAAACACACCTGCGTCGAGCGTGTGGGTCACTAGCTCAATTGGTAGAGCAGTTGACTCTTAATCAATTGGTTCGGAGTTCGAGTCTCCGGTGACCCACCATCTCAAACGGTTTTTCTGTTGTGACGCACAGGTACGAAAGTACCCACATGGGTCACTAGCTCAATTGGTAGAGCAGTTGACTCTTAATCAATTGGTTCGGAGTTCGAGTCTCCGGTGACCCACCATGTGAGAAAAAAGAGGCTGTTTACACAGCCTCTTTTTTTTTGTTAAAAGAATCCGTCCGTCCGGCGATGCCGGAAGGGGGCCTCACTTCATTTACCGGATGTCTGTATGCGCGCACAACGGGCGTTTCTTTTTCGCTTTGTCCGATCTTTTTTCGTCTTTTTCACGTTCTGCTTCACGGTGGCGTTTCTCATCATGTCCAAAAGGGAATTCGATGAGGTGACCATCAACCAGGTGCTGTTCCACATGCAGCTCATGCGGGACAACATCGTCACCATGCCGGGAGATTTCATTCATGTGTTTTTCTGGCATGTGAAGAACGCGCTGCTTTGCGCGCTGACCTTCGCCTTTCTTCGTGAGACGGAATACGGGGACGGGGCGCGGCCGCTCTGCGCGGCGTGCTGCGTGGTGCTGGCGGCGCTGTGGTTCTGGGTGCCCGGTTCCTTCATCGACGATGTCTTCGTCGTGGTCCGCGGTGTGGTGCTGGCGGTGCTTCTTCTGGCCGCTCTGGGCTTTGCGGGGCTGCTGCGCCGGGCTTCTGCGGCCACGCAGCGGGCGCTTTGCTTCTTCTCCGGCGGATGGCGGCTTGCGGGCGCATGGCTCTGCGTGCTGTTGTATTCCATGTATTATGTGAACTTCTTTACCTTTTTTCAGGAACAGGCCGTTCTGGGGGATTTTTATGCCGAAGGCGCGTATGTGGACCCCCGCACGGTGAAGGTTTCGGGAACCGGGAAAAAGAATCTGCTTATTCTCTATTGTGAGAGCATAGAGGAAACCTTCGGCAGAAGCGACGTGATGGGAGAAGACCTGCTTGCTCCGCTGCGTCCCTCCATAGAAACGCCCGACCTGCGCATCGATCAGATGCCCGGCGCGGATTTCACCATCGGCGGCATCGTCGCCTCGCAGTGCGGCATTCCGCTCAAGTCCATATCCATCCTGAGCGGCAACCTTACCGGCTGGGCTCTCGACCGGTATCTTCCCGGCGCGCTGTGCCTCGGGGATTATCTGCAGAAGGACGGCTACCACAACGTGTACTACAACGGTTCCAGCGGGCTGTTCTCCGGTCTGAACAAGTTCTTCCTCAGCCACGGCTATGAAGAGTTCATGGCCAAGGAGGAATGGATAGAGAAAAAGCATGTGGACCCGGCCACCATGAACATCTGGGCCATGTACGACAGCGACATGGTGGACCGCAGCATCGAGCGCATTGATGAACTCATGGCGGAAGGCAGGAAGTTCAGCTTCGCCCTTTCCACCATGGATACCCATGAACCGGGCTTCCTTTCTCCGCCGTGCGTGGATCAGGGCTTTTCCGAGAACTGGGGCGGCTATGTGAAGTGTTCCCTCTCTCAGGTGCAGCGTCTGCTCAGACACATCAGCGACAAGGGCTGGGAGGATGATTTCGTCATTCTCGTCATGGGCGATCATCTGGCCAGAATGCCGGAAATGGACGGCGTGGACCTCAAGCATGTGGAAGGACGCTTCGTGCTCTGTTCCCTGAAGCGGGATGCGACGCTTGTGCCCGTGCGGGAAGTAATCACGCATTTCGACCTTTTCCCCTCGCTGCTCGCCGCTTTGGGATTTACCGTGGAAGGCGACAGGCTGGGCTTCGGCTACAACGTTTTTTCCACGGATGTTGCGCCGGAAAAGAACTATCGTGATACGCTGCGGAAAAGAGTGCTCGGGCGCAGCAAAATATACGAAAGCCTGTGGCTGCCGGAGTATGTCAAAGAAAACAGTTGAGCCGCGCCGGACATTCCGCCGGGGCGCGCCCGTAAAGGATGACGCCGTATTCCGCCGGCGATACCGTATGGTCCGCGCAGGGACGGCGTGTTTTTCCGGCCTCTCCCGGGCCTGAAGGGGGCGGCCGGGCTTCTTCCCCATGCGGCGGAGGAGGCGTTTTCTGCGGGCGCGGGCATGGCCCTGCCGGTGATGCCGTGTTCCCCCGGAGAACATGACCGGGAAAAGACGCTCTGCGTATGCGCGCGGGCGATGCGGCGCTTTTTGCAGGGATGCGGGACCGGGCCGCAAAAACACGGCGTCTCTTCGGGGAAAGCCATGCTCCTGCGGGAAGTTGAGGCGGCCGGGCAGGCGGGATGCTTGCGTCTGCTCCCGGAACGGCAAAAAAATGCTTGCCAGAGGAGTGGCTTTTTTATATAAGCCTCGAAGCGACAACAACCGTTTTTGCGGTTTCCATATTTGCCGGTGTCCATAGAGAAGCGGGTACACCCGATCCCATTCCGAACTCGGAAGTTAAGCGCTTCATCGCCCATGATACTGCGTATTTTTGCGTGGGAAAGTAGGCCGATGCCGGCATTATTTTCAGCCCCTGCGACAACCGCGGGGGCTTTTTTGATGTTTCCCATGAAGATTGATCTTACCCGGGGCAATCCCCTCACGGGTATGCTGCTTTTCGCGCTGCCCATTTTTCTCGGCAATGTATTCCAGCAGGGCTACCAGATGGCCGACCTCGCCGTGGTGAGCCATGTGCTCGGCGACGACGCTCTGGCCGCTCTGGGCTGCACGGTGGCGGTGTATATCGTGGTGGTGGGACTTTTCTCCGGTCTGTCCAACGGTTTTTCCCTGGTGGTGGCGCGCTGCTACGGAGGCAGGGACGGAGCAGCCATGGGCAGGGCCGTGACGGCTGCGCTGTGGCTCTGGGCCGGGCTGGCCCTTCTGACATCGCTGGCAGGACTTCTGACGGCAGAACCTCTGCTGCGTGCGTTGCGCACCCCGGATGCGGCTCTGGATATGGCCGTTTCCTACCTGCGCGTCATTTTTTGGGGGATGCCCGTACTTCTTGCCTACAATATGCTGGCGGGCCTGTTGCGGGGGATAGGCGACAGTCTCATGCCGCTCGTCTTTCTGCTGGCGGCAGCCCTGTGCAACATAGGACTCGACCTTCTGCTGGTGGCAGGTTTCGGCATGGGAGTTGCCGGTGCTGCCGTGGCCACGGTGATAGCCGAAGGCTGTTCCGTGCTGCTGTGCCTGTGGTATGTGGCGCGGCGCTGCCCGGAACTGCGCCCCGGAAAAAGGGAGGAAGGCTGTCCCTGGCTGCCCGACAGGGCCGTTCTGCTGCAGATGCTGGGCACGGGCCTTTCCATGGGGCTTATGATGTGCTTTGTGGATATTGGCATCATGATCCTGCAGTCGGCCATCAACGACCTGGGAACCGGTATCGTGGGCGGCTACATCACGGCGCGGCGTTTTCACAGCGTCTTCATGCTGGCCCTGGGAACGCTGGGCGTGACGGCTTCCACCTTCGCCAGTCAGAACATCGGGGCGGGGCAGTGGCAAAGAGCCCGGCAGGGAGTGCGCCATGCGCTTTTCCTCGCGCTCATCTGGGTGGGGCTGGTCAATGTGGTGGTATGGCTGTGGGCGGATGAACTGGTGCTTCTGGTCACGGGTTCCGCCAGTCCTGAAGTGCTGTACGCCGGAGAGCGGTACCTTCGGGTGGATGCGCCCTTCTATGTGGGCATCGCCGTGCTCATCGTGCTGCGCTGCGCCCTGCAGGGCATGGGCGGAAGGCTGCTGAGTCTCGGAGAAGGCGTGCTGGAACTGTCGGGCAACGTGATTTTTGCGCTGTTCGTGGTGCCCTCCATGGGGTATATGGGCGTGTGTCTCTGCGAACCCGTGACATGTACGTTGTGCGCGTTGTATATCGTTGTCTGCTATCTGGTCACGATGCGCCGTCAGGAAAGGCGCATGGCGGCGGAAAAGGGCGGTCTGCCCGCCTGAAAGGAGAAAGGAGATGGAAAAGGTGACCAAGGAAGTGATGGGCGCGGTGTTTTTTGAACAGGGCCGTATTCTCGTCATGCGGCGCGCCCCCTTCATGAGCTGCGCGGGAAGCTGGGAATTCCCCGGAGGGAAGCTGGAAAAAGGGGAAAGCCATGAACAGTGCCTTGCCCGGGAGCTCAGGGAAGAGCTGGGCATAGAAGCGCAGATCGGCGGATTCCTCACGGAGAACAGCCATGAATACGATTTCGGCACTGTGCACCTTTGCGTGTACCGCGTGCTTTCCTGGACAGGAGACATGGCGCTGACCGTGCACGACGACATGCGCTGGGTTCCCCTGCACGAGCTTGCCGTTTTCCCCGGGCTTCTGCCTGCCGATGTGCCCGTGGCCCGAAAGCTGGAGAAGATTCTGGGCTGAGAGATTTTGCAGAATATGGCGGAATTTCCGGCTTGAGAAGCCGCGCATTCTTTCTTGGGGAGAGGAGGCGCGGCTTTTTTCAATGCCTTCAGGCATCTGAGGGAAGGTACGGGAACGGAAATCCATCCGCCAGGCGGGGGAAGCACAAAAGGTTATACCGGAAAAACACCTTTTCAGCAGGACGGCGGTGTTCCGGCTTTCGTTCTCATCGAAAAGAACGGTCGCCGCCGGAGAGTTCTGCATGACGAAGAAGCCCGTTGATACGGAAGGCGCGCCGTGGGGAAAGCGGTGCCGGCTTTTCCGGCCGGGGCAGGAGCGTGTTCTTCGGCAAAACCTGAAGTATCGGTTGAAGAAAGAGGCTGGCCGGACGGGACAGGATGACGCGGCATGGCCTTCTGCTTGTGCTGCGGCGAGAGGCGGCCCCGGGCATGTGCTTTCGCGCAAAGGCACGCCCGGCAGGGGCGAAAAGAGGGGGCTGCCGGGGAGAAGAATAGCCGGCGGGCCGGGAAAAGGGCGTGTTGAAACGGAAGGGGCGGCTGCCTTCGGCCCCGCCCCTCTGCTGCCGGGAGAAAAACGGAATCAGCCCTGCTTTTCCGCACAGTCGATGCACAGCCTGCGGCCGCCCACCTCGCGGATGCGCGAAGCCATGACGCCTTCGCCGCAGCCTTCGCACACGATGGTGGGGAGACGGCGGGCCATGGGAGGCATGTCGAAGGAAGGTTCGCCCAGAGTGAAGAGTTCCTCAAAGGGCGCGGAGAGAAGAAAGTCCATATCCTTTCTTCTGAGACGTTCCCTTTCTATTTCCAGCTTGGTGCGTATCCATTCCGACAGGTTCTGCGCCGTGAGTTCCTTGCGGATTTCCTGCATACGGCGGGAGATGTCGTCGTCGCGGACTTTTTCCACGATACGCACCTTTCTGCCGTCGCTGCGGCGGAAGAAGGAAAAGGCCACCTTGCCCCGGTCGCGGAATATCAGGTTTCCCTTGCCGAAGGTGCAGCCTACAAGGGCCTGGATGGCGTCCACCGCGCACATGTCGGTTTCGGTGACGGCCACGATTTCTTCATCTTTTGCGGTACCCATGTTTTCCATGACCCAAGCGGCCACCCGGATGCCGCGGCTTATGCCGGGGCACCAGTGACCGTGAAAGGCCACGGCCCTGTCGATGAGTTCCTGAGTTATGCCTGAGGCGTACATGCGTCCTCCTTCATGTTTTGCTGTCCCTTTTAAAGCTCTTTCGCCGGGGCTCGTCAATTCCGCCGCCTGTCACGCAAAGATCGCCGGGAAGTTTATGTTGTTCTGCCGTACGGGGATGCGCGGCCCTGCACGGGCAGGAGGCGCGAGGCTTCGTGATGAGAAAGATGCGGAAAGCGTTTTTTCAGGAACGCTGCGGGCACACCATGTCCATGGATGCGGTGGAAAGGCGCACGCATTCCTCGCCGTACACCTGACGAAGCGTATCCTGCCCGAGGGCCTCCCTCGCCGGGCCTTCCGCCGCAAGGGAGCCTTTGTGCAGAACGGCCGCCCGGTCGCAGAACCAGAGAATATGGTTCGGATCGTGGCAGCATACAAGCACGGCCACCCCCTGCCCGGCCACCTCGCGCAGCACCTTCCACACGGCAAGCTGATTGCGGAAATCCAGCGCGCTGGTGGGTTCGTCCAGCAGAATGAGCGGCGTCTGCTGCGCCATGGCCCGGGCAATGAGCACGAGCTGTCTCTGCCCGCCGGAAAGCTGATTGCAGGCCGTGTCGGCCAGAGCGCTGATGCCGATGCGTTCCATGGCTTCGGCGGCGATGTCGCGGTCGGCCTTCGTGACCGGGGAGAACCCCGTCATGTGCGGGGAACGGCCCATGAGCACCATGTCGCGCACAGGGAAGGGGAAGGGCTGGCGGTGTTCCTGCGGCACATAGGCCACATGTCGGGCCAGCTTTGCCGGGGGCATGTGGGCGATGTTCACGCCCTTGACGTGGATGTGCCCCTCCTGAGGATGCAGAAAGCCCATGCAGCAGCGGAACAGTGTGGATTTGCCGCTGCCGTTGGGGCCGAGAAGGCCGCATATTTCTCCGGGGCGCACCGTGAGGCTCACCTGCCGGAGAATGTTTTTTCTGCCGTAGGAAAAGGACAGGTTGCGTATGTCCAGCGCGGCGTCGGCCGGGAAGGCGCAGGTTTCGCGTACGTTCGCCGTACCGTGGAAAAAGCGGAAAAGGCCACGGCCGTCGCCGTGGAACAGCAGGCCCGGCAGGGACGGACAGAGATCATGCGCCATAAAGTTCCCTTCCTTTGGCACGGAGCAGCCAGAGCAGATACGGGGCGCCCACGATGGATGTGATGATGGCGATGGGAATTTCCGCGCCGGTGAGCGTGCGGGCGATGGTATCGCAGAGAAGCAGATACAGCGCGCCGAGAAGCGCGGATGCGGGTATGACCCACCGGTTGTCCGGACCGAACAGCATACGGGCGGCATGGGGCATCATGAGGCCCACCCAGGCGATGATGCCTGCGGCGGATACGCATACGGATGCGGCGAGCGTGGCAAGGATGATGAAGAGCACTCTCAGCCTTTCGGGATGCACGCCCAGACTGCGGGCTTCCTCATCGCCCAGAGAAAGAATGTTCAGTTTCCATGCCAGAGCGAAAAGCAGGGCAAGGCAGGGCAGAACGGTGCATGCACAGATGGCGACGTCCTCCCAGGTGGCGTAATAGAAACCGCCCATCATCCAGAAGGTGATTTCCCGAAGTTCCACGTCCGAAGCGAGGTACTTCATGATGCCGATGCATGCCGAGAACAGAGAACCCACGATGATGCCGGAAAGCACCAGGGTGACGGGCGGCGTTTCTCCTCTGTTTCTGGCAAGAAAAAAGGAGAGAAGCACCGCGGCCATGCCCATGAGAAAGGCGGAAAGCTGCCCGCCGGGAAAGAACATGGGAAACACGATGGCGAGCGCCGCACCGCAGGATGCGCCCGCCGACACGCCCAGAATGTAGGGTTCCACCAGAGGGTTGCGGAAACAGCCCTGATAGACGGCCCCGGAAACGGCCATGGCCATGCCGGTAATGCATGCGAGCAGCAGGCGGGGCAGCCGTATGCGCCAGAGGATGATCTCGTGTGTTTTCTGCGCCGTGCCGTCGCTCCAGCCTGCATGGACGGAGAGGGATTGCAGTACGTCGCCTATGCCGAGCGAGTATTCCCCCGCGAGCAGGGCGTGGAAAAATGCTGCCGCAAGAGCGCAGCAGAGCAGAACGACAAGGGGGACACGGAGTGTTTTCATGGTTCCTCATGGGGCGGCGGGCTGACGGAAAGGCGCTCCGCCGCAGGCATGGTTTCGGCGCGAGAGGCGGACTAGAACCCGCTTTCCGCCATCCAGTCGAGAAGCTGCGTGCTGCGAAGCCCCCGGGCCGTTTCCTCGCCGACGCCGTACACGTCCTGATAAAAGCGCAGGGCGAAATCGTACACGCTGATGTCGGAAAAGCGTTCAGGGTAGGCGGCCTTGGCGATGATGAGCATGTCCAGCGGGTATTCCACACGCCGCGAGGCGTTCATAGGCGACCAGGGCAGAGCGTAGACGCGGCCTTCCTTCACGGCGCGCAGTTCGCGCAGATTTTCATAATAGGGCGCTTCGCACAGTTCCTGCGGGGGATGGTAGCCGTTGGCCGTAGGAAGAATGATGACGTCGGGATCACAGGCGTACA
Organism: Mailhella massiliensis; assembly: GCF_900155525.1. Classification (NCBI taxonomy): domain Bacteria; kingdom Pseudomonadati; phylum Thermodesulfobacteriota; class Desulfovibrionia; order Desulfovibrionales; family Desulfovibrionaceae; genus Mailhella; species Mailhella massiliensis. Next base: position 539,563 of record NZ_LT706951.1, on the reverse strand, counting down.
CCTGTTCCGCGCTCATGGGTACGCCCGTGCCGTTGCCCTGAAAGGCGTTTCTGGCATGGGCCACCTCTTCCACGATATAGGATTCCGCGGTGTCCCTTCCGTGCACGGAGCCTGCGCCGCCTTTTTTCCTTATATCCGGGCGAAGCCCCAGAAGCAGTACGGAAACCTTGTCGCTTTCGGCCACGGAGGCGGTGCGGCTGCGTATCATCGCTTCCGTCTGCGCCAGAAAATCGGCCAGATCTTCCGCTTTTTTCCGTTGTCCGAAGAGTTCCCCTATGATGCCCGCTTCCGTCTTCATGCTCGAAAGATCGGAGGAGCGGAACCATGTGGGGGAATAGAGCACGATGAGCGGAAGGCCCAGGGCTTCGATGGTGTCCACCGTTTTCTGAACTTTTTCCCTGTCGGTACCCACGGGAGTGTCGCCCACGCGCATCAGCACCACGTCGGGGGCGGAAAGGGCCAGCGTTTCATAGCTTATGATGTTCCCCTGGGGGGAATTGACGCAGGGCAGATCATTCAGCCAGGGGTGGAGGTACTTCATGGTGTTCCAGCCCCGGTATTCAAAAGTTGAACCGGAACTTGAAGGAATGCTGTAGCGGTAATCCCTTTTCATGGACCAGGAGCCGATGACCTTGACGCGCTTTATGACGCCGAGATGCGTCATCACGCCTTCGATGAAGCCGTCGTCTATGGTGGCTACCGAAGCGGGATCGTCGGGAACGGTGACGGCCTTGCCGCGCATGTCGGTGACGACTCTGGCCTCTGCCGGGGAAAGAAATACGGCCAGAGTGAGCGCGGCTGCCGCAAGAAGGAAGGGAAGTTTCATGAAGGCTCCTGTAAGCAATAAAAGGTGACACTAAAAAATAAAACGTGTCACGAAAGACAGGAGTAGCACGTTTTTTTTTAAAATGCCATGAGAACTTCGGGCAGGAAAAGGCCCGGGGCGGGAAGCGTCTGGCGGAGCGGCAGAGGGGAGGGGGGGCTTCCGGCAGGAATATCCGGGAAGATACGGCAGGCGGAGAAGTCCGTATGCAGGACATGGTGAGGTGCTGCGGGAAAGAAGGGGAAAGCCCGGCAAGGAAAAGGGCCGGGGGGCTTCCGCAGAAAAAGGCGCAGGCGGAAAAGCGCCTGCGCCCTGATGAGCTTGGTGGCCAGGAAAGCTATTTTTTCAGGATGACGGCTTCTTCAAGAGTGATTTTGGGCACGCAGTGCTCATCGTTTTCATCGCGGTAATAGGTGAGCTTGCCGTCGCTTCTGCGGGGGACGATGCGGCGCACTTCATCCGCAACGCCGAGGGCGAGCACCAGCCTGACCTGCAGGTCTTCGGGCAGGCCCAGGAGTGCGGCGGCCTCGTCCTTTTTCACCGCGCCTATCATGCAGCAGGCAAGGCCTGCCTCGCAGGCTGCCAGATTGATGCTCTGGGCGGCGATGCCCACATCCATGAGGGCGAAGTCGTCCATGTCCTTCGGTCCGGCAATGACGATGAAGCCCCCGGGATGCTGATTTTCACGGGCGCGCTGCTGCGGCGTGAGCGCGCCGCCCATGACTACGAGCCTGTTCAGCGCTTCGCAGGTATCGGGGTCGGCAACGGTGACGAAGCGTATCACCTGCATGTTGCGGGCCGATGCGGAAAGTCGCGCGTGATCCGCAAGTTCCGCCAGAATGTCGGAGGAGAGGCGTTTTTCGCCCTTGAAGCGACGACAGGTGCGTGCGCTGGTGATGAGTTCCTTCAGTTTCATACAAGGCTCCATGGAAAAAGGCACGGGCGCAGGCCCGGAAAGAAAAAGCCCCTCCATCATACGATGAAAGGGGCGTAAACGGCAAGAGGAAGCCGGAACGGGGGAAAGGAGGAACTGCCCCCTGCGGTTCAGCGCCAGCAGCCGTGGCGGCCGTGGCCGTAACCATAGCCGTCGCCGTGCCAGGCGCAGCCGTAATCGCCGCAGGGCAGACCGGCCTTGTCCATGTTGGCGTAAAATTCATCATTGACGGCGCGGATCTTCGCCCGGAGAGCGGCGATTTCGCTGGTGATGGCCTTCAGTTCCTCGGGCTTGACGTTGGGATTGGGGGAAAGGGCGCGCAGTTCCATTTTCTTTTCCATGAGCTGATCGAACAGAGGGGCGACCGCGGCGCGGTGTTCTTCATGGTACTTGTCCATCTGCGCGATCTGTTCCTTGCTCAGCTCGGGCATGGCCTGGCAGGGAGCCATGCGGTGATAGCCGTGATGGCGGCCGCCGTCGTAATAGTGGGGCTGGGCCATGGCGACCATGGGAACAGCGGCGAGAACGGCGAGAGAAAGCAGAGAGAGGGAGAGGGTTTTCTTGGTCATGGCTCGATCCTTTATGGTGTGTTGATTTGCAGGTGCGGCAAGATGGATATAGCTATAGGCAGGACGGGAATCTTTGTCACGTTTCAAACTGTTTCAGGCGGGAGCTTTTTGCAAGGCGTGGAAAGAATCATGCAAAACGCCGGGAAGGGCATGGAGTATCTCCATGGAGAAAAAGGAGATTTTCCTTTGCTACGGAAACATGGCCAGGAGTTTTTTCCAAAGGGCCGAAGCCAGGGCGGCGTGATCCTCCTCACTGAGGTGCATACCGTCTTCCCCATGGGCCTCGCCGAAGGGGTCGCCGCCGAGGGCCCGGGCCGCATCGAGGAAGGCCGCGCCTTTTTCTTCCGCCGTCTTCCGGTACAGAGCGGCAAGAGCGCGGGATTTTTCCGGCGCTCCCAGGTAGCGTTCTCCGGCAAGGCTCATTTTTCTTTCCCCGATATATGGAGGAGAAACCATGATGAGCGCAGGGTGCGGGTAGTCCAGCGTTTCGCCCCAGGGGAAGGAGAGCACGATATCGGCAAGTTCCGCCATGCCTTCGGCGATATCTTCGGCGGAGCGGTGAAGGGCGGCTTTCATGTCGTTGCTGCCCAGCATGATGACCACGGCGTCGAGAGGCAGGTGCGAGAGCAGACAGGCGGGCAGATACTCCTTGCCGCAGAGGCCCGCGCCCGGTACGGCAAGGCCGCCGCCCACCGTGAAATGATCGCGCAGGGTGCGTCCTCCGAGCCCTTCCTCCACGACTTCCCAGCCGGGGCCGAGAAGGCGGGCGAGACGGCCCGTCCAGCGTATTTCGGAGGGATGGCGCAACGCGGGGCCGTGCAGGTTGCACTTCCAGCCGTAGGTGTTGGAATCGCCGAAACAGAGCAGGCGTTTTACCGTCATGGAAAGACTCCTCGGGCCGTCGGCCCCGGCAGGCATTCAGAGAAAATCCGCATTCCTCATGCGGCGGACGCGGTTCATGTTACGCCGGAAGCCGGGGAAAGTCGACGCGGCGGAAGAAGGAAGGGGCGTGCTGCGGGAAATCCACGAAAACCGTGTGCCGCGATGGGATCGATGGGACATGCGGCCGGTACGGCGGGAAAGGGCGCAGGTCCCATCGGCCCCGAATCGTATCCTGCACGGATATCCGTTCTTCCGGGGAAAGGCAGTCAGAAGGGCCGCTTCAAAAGCGGAACAGACTGACGGATACGTATTCCGCAGAAGCCGCTGCTCTGCCCGCGGGGAGGGGAGAACTGCGGCTTGCTTTTTGGGGAAAAGTCTTCCCTGTGCCCGGATGGCTACGGCGGAGACTCCGGGCCGGAGGCCGGACGGGACTTCCGTACAGGGGGCCGGAAGGCGTGCCTCTGCGCATCAGGCGGCCAGACGCACGAGCGCCATGTAGCAGAAGGTGCCGCCCGCTATGGTCAGGGCCATGTTCTTTTTCCACATCTGAAGGGCGATGGTGAAGGCGGCGGCCAGCGCTTCCGCAAGGCCGGAACTGCCTTCGACGAGCGTGCCGCTTTTGAAACAGTACACCACGAGCATCCCCCAGATGGCCGAGGGAAGCACCGTGCCGAGGTAGGCCACGAGGTCCGGCGTTTTTTTGCGGAAAAGCAGAAAGGGCGCCCAGCGCGTGATCTGCGTGGACAGGGCGGCAAGGCCTATCATGACGGCTGTCTGAAGGGTGGTCATGACCGTTCTCCTGCGGAGGAAGAGAGTTTTTTGCGGAAGAGAAGCAGAAGCACGATGATGATGGCCATGGAAGGCAGAAGAAAGTATTCCGGCCCGAAAACAAGCAGGCAGAGAAAGGTGACGGAAAGCCCGATGAGGGAGGAAGCGTGACTGCCTTCCTTCTGCCAGCTTGCCGTGAAGATGGCGAGAAACAGCGCGGGAAGCACGAATTCCAGCCCCCGGGTGCTGAAGGGCAGGGCGCTGCCGAAGTATGCGCCCGCCGCGGTGGAGAACACCCAGTAGCTGTGATTGAACAGCGTGACGAAGAACGCGTACTGATGCCTGTTCAGCCCTTCGGGCACGGGTTCGGACTGGAGTATGGAAAAGGTTTCGTCGATGAGGCCGCAGACGAGGTATCCCTTCCGCATTCCGGCGCCGCGGTAGGCATCCAGCATGGCGATGCCGTAGAAAAGGTGCCTTGCGTTGACCACGAGGCCCACGGTGAAGGCCGTGAGCGGGGCGAAGGGACCGATGAGCATACTGGCCATGATGAATTCCAGAGAACCCGCGAGAATGGTGGTGGCCATGATGACGGGCACGATGGGAGCAAAGCCCAGGGAGTGCATGTACAGACCGTAGGAGAATCCGCAGAAGCCGAAGCCCACGAGTATGGGCAGCGTGACGCGGAAGGCTGCCAGGGCCGCGGCAGCCGTGCCTTTATCCGGGCGCAGAGGGGAGAACGCCATAAAACCTCCAGAGCAGGTTTTGTTATGTAGCACCCGTAGAGCAGCCCCGCAAGGGGGGGCGTAAAAACGTTGTGGTGGATGCGTTTCGGCCATATTTTTCTTGCAAAGGCCCATGCCCCGGGATATAGAAGAGAAAAATCATGTCAGGGGAAACCATGTTCGCAATCAGGGATACAGGGCGGAGCATATCCGCTTTTTCCGCGGAAGTGATCTTCCGCGGCGCTACCTGACGCCCGGGTTCGGCGGAACTGGAAGTTCCCTGGACTCTTTTCGGGCGCGCATGATTTTTTCCGCCTGAATTTCAAGGCTCTTCCTTCCGCCTTTTCCGTGCCGGGTACACGGATTCCGTTTCGCTCTATACTGCGTTGCGGCACGGCAATGTGACACATTCTCATGGAGGAGCCTTTTCATGAACGGCAAGAACCCCTTTGCCAGCACGGCCGGCATCATTATTGTCGGCGCCGTCATCGGAGCTGCGGCCATTCTGCTGCAGAAATTCGGCAATCCCGCCAACATGGGCATTTGCGTAGCCTGCTTTGAGCGCGACATTGCGGGCGGGCTCGGCCTGCACCGCGCCGCCATCGTGCAGTATATCCGCCCTGAAATCATCGGTTTCGTGCTCGGTTCCCTGGGCATGGCTCTGGCCGCAGGCGAATTCCGCCCCCGCGGCGGTTCCTCGCCGCTGGTGCGCTTCGTTCTCGGCATGATTGCGGCCATGGGCGCGCTGGTCTTTCTCGGCTGTCCGTGGCGTACGATTCTCCGCCTTGCAGGCGGCGACGGCAACGCGCTGTTCGGCCTTGCCGGGCTGATCTGCGGCATTGCGGGGGGTACCTTCTTCTTCAGGCGCGGGTATTCGCTGGGCAGCAGCACGAAGCAGAACGCGGCCGCGGGCTGGCTGTTCCCCCTGCTCATGGCGGGACTGCTGGGCCTGTATGTTGCCTTCCCGCAGGTTTCCGGTCAGGCGCAGAGCGGCCCGCTCTTCTATTCCGTCAGCGGCCCCGGCGCGGCTCATGCTCCCTTCCTGCTTTCCTTCGGAGTGGCCCTCGTTATCGGCGCTCTGGCGCAGCGCAGCCGCTTCTGCACCATGGGAGCGTTCCGCGACCTCATTCTTTTCCGTTACGGGCACCTCTTTTTCGGTGTGGCGGCCATGTTTGCGGCGGCCATTGTCGCCAACCTGCTCACCGGCGGCTTCCATGCCGGTTTTGAAAATCAGCCCGTGGCTCATACCGACGGACTCTGGAACTTCCTCGGCATGGTGACGGCGGGACTTGCCTTCGCTCTTGCCGGCGGCTGCCCCGGCAGGCAGCTCTTCATGGCCGGTGAAGGCGACAGCGACGCGGCCATCTTCGCCCTCGGTATGCTGGCGGGCGCGGCCATGGCGCACAACCTCGGTACGGCCAGCTCCGCCGCCGGCATCGGCGTGTACGGCGCTCATGCCACCATCATCGGTCTTGCCCTCTGCCTGTTCATCGGATTCGCCTTTTCGAAAAAGGCCTGACATTGACTGAAGGAGACTGCTATGCTTATTGATACGCGCGGGCTTTCCTGCCCTCAGCCCGTACTTATGGTGTATCCTCATCTTTCCGGTGAGGAACCTGTCGACGTACTGGTGGACAATACCACAAGCCAGGAGAACGTGAGTCGCGCCGCGGCCAAGAACGGCTGGAAGGTGGAGGCGAAGGAAGAAGGCGACGGCATCGTCCGTCTGGAGCTTCGCAGGTAATGTTCGGACGCTTGACCGGCTGGTGGAAGAAACGCGGAAGCGGCGCTTCGGAAGGCCACGGTGTGGAGAAGGGCTTTCTGGTCTTTCAGCATACCGGAGAGGTCATTCAGGCGGAGCGCCGTCTTCAGGCGGCCGGTTTTCCGGTGGAGGTCAAGGGACCTCCGCCGGAACTGCGTACCGGGTGCGACATGGTGGTGACCTTTCCCCTGCTCATGGAGTCGGCCGTAAGGCGCGTTCTTGAGGAGGAAAGACTCAGCCCCATGGCCGTCGTTCCCGTAAGCGGTCCCATGCTGGAGCCGGTTTCCCTTTTCCGCGTGAAGGATTACGGGGAATGGTTCATGGTGCAGGCCGCCAATGTGAAGATCACCGTGGAAAAGGCATCCGGGCGCATCGTCAATGTTTCCGGCGGCGGCTGCCCGGACGTACCCTACCTTGCCTCCCTGCTGGTGGGGCAGGACATACGCGGCGCGGAAGAGCCGCGGGTGCGGGGCCATACCCTCTGTTCCTATGCGCTGCAGAAGGCTTTTCTGGAAGCCCGCCGCCTGTGGCGGGAAGGAGGCGGTACATGCGCACTCTGATATGCGGCACCGTGCCGGACGATGCCTTTCCGCTGTGCATGGGCACATGGAAGGTGGAAGACGGACGGCTTGTTCCCGCCGATGTGAAGGTGTGCGGGGAGGGCGAACTTCCTCCCGCCGTACCGGTGGAGAGAGGGACTCCCGCCCTTGCCGCAGCGGCGATACTGGCGCTGGAGGCTCTGGGCGGCGAAGCTCCGCTTCTTCTGCTTGCCGGGGACTGCGGTTCCTCGCAGGGGAGCACAAGACTGTATGCCCATCTCGCCTCCTGGCTGGGCACGCCGGATGCGGAAACGCTGGGAGGCTTGACCTTCCACTATCTTTTCCCCAGTGTGGACGGACACAACCGCATACTCATGGCGCTGGAGGAACGCAAGAGGCCCATGCCCGTTCTTATTGCGGATGCGGGGTTCATGTACGCCGCGAAGATGAGCGGTTACGCCTCGCGTTACGACGTGTTCACGCCCGATGCCGGGGAGCTGGCCTTTCTTGCGGATGAAAAGGCGCCGCATCCGTTCTATACCCGGGGCTTTCTGCTTGCCGAAGGCAGAGAAACCCCGGAACTGGCCGGCCTTGCCTGGGAGCACGGCGACAGCGCGCGCCTTCTGCTGGTCAAGGGAGCGGTGGACATGGTGGTGGAGGAAGGTCGGGTATGCGGCAGGGTGGACAGCCCCTGCATTCCCTTCATGGAGCCTGTGGGCGGTACGGGCGATCTCGTCGCCGGGCTGCTTACCGCTTTGGCGGCGGCGGATATTCCGCTGAAGGAGGCCTGCCTTCTGGCCGCACAGGGGGCGAGGTTCACGGGGGAATTGACGAAGCCCACGCCTGCAACGGGCATTGCCGCCTTCATGCCCTTTGTGGGCAGAGCGGCGATCATGTGCCGGGAACGGCTGACATCGTTGCCGGGCGGGCGGATTTAAGGACGGATGCCGGGCACGGCAGACTCAAAGGAGAGGCTATGGCGACATACTGCCTTATGGACAAGACGAAAGGGGCCGGCTGAGCGGCCAAGGCTTCTCCGGCGTTGCTGGAGCAGATACTTGCCGACATCACCCCGCCGCCCGACAGGGAAGGCCGCATTCTGCACGGCTTTTCCAACAACGAGGATGCCGTGCTCATCAAGGCCCCGCCTGCGGGCATGGCGCTGGTACAGACGGTGGACATACTCGGCCCCATAGGCAACGATGCGCGTCTTTTCGGGCAGACGGCTGCGGCCAACGCCCTTTCCGACGTGTATGCCATGGGCGGAACGCCCTGGTCGGTCATGAACATCGCGTCTTTTCCCTCGCCTTCGGCGGAATCGGATACGCCCATGTCCGTTCTGGCGGATATTCTTTCCGGGGCCATGGAAAAGGTGGCGGAATCCGGGGCCGTGCTCGCGGGAGGGCACACGCTGGATGACGATTGGATCAAGTTCGGCCTTTCGGTCACGGGCGTGATCGACCCGGCGCACGCGGCGAAGAACGACGCCCTGCAGCCGGGGGATGCCCTTATTCTTACCAAGCCTCTGGGGACAGGCGTGCTTGCCACGGCCATCAAGGCGAAGTGGCCGGGGGGCGATGAGGCGGAACAGGAAATGTACCGCTGGACCACAAGGCTGAACTCCCGCGGCGCGGAGGTGATACGCGCCATGCAGCTGAAGGCCGCCACGGACATCACCGGTTTCGGTCTGGGAGGACATGTGCTGGAAATGGCGAGAGGTTCCCATGTATGCGTGGAACTGGAAACCGGCCTTCTGCCCTTCATGCCGCAGGTGGAGGAATTCGCCTCCTGCGGGCTTATTCCCGCGGGCACCTACCGCAACCGCGATTACTGCGCCTGCCGCACCATCGTGACCGAAAGTGCGGATGAGCTGCGTTCCACGCTGGTCTTCGACGCGCAGACCTCCGGCGGGCTTCTTCTGGCCGTGCCCGAAGCGCGGCGGCAGGAAGCCTGCGAAAGGCTTGCAGCCCTGGGGGAACCGGCGTTCTTCGTGGGCCGTGCAACTCCCCAGCGGGAAGGAAAGTCGAGACTGATTCTGCTTTAGCGGCGTGCGGCTGAAAAAAAACGGCTTCCTGCTTTTCAGGGGCCTTTTTTCATGCCTGTTTTCCGGGCAGGCATGGGGCGCGGGAGAAAAAGCCGTCGACAAAGAAAAGGCCGCCCCGGGCTTCTTGTGGAAGATGGGGCGGCAGGCGGAGCGGCGCGTTCCGGCCGCTTCCCGGATTTTTTCTGTGGGAGGAAGGGAGAAAACAATCTGCCTTGTTCAGGAGGAGGGCAAAAGGCGGAGCCTTGCGGGCATGAAAAGGCGAAGAGCGCGGCCAGGGCCCGGAACCCGCGCCGTCTTCCGGCTCCCGGAAATCACGGACGAAGGTTTTCTTTACCGTTGATGAGCAGCAGGGCGCGTTCGCGCTCTTCGGGAGTATTCATATTCAAAAAGGCCGTTTCCTCAGGGCAGGGCACAAGGCTGTTGCCCCATGAGGGCAGGGCGGAATGGATGCCGAAGCGGCCTTCGTGCAGGGCGGCTTCCAGCCAGGGAAGACTGGAAAACTCATATACGGCCACCAGCGGTTCCGTGCGGCCGTCGGCATGAACAAAGCAGGTACGAAGAAGGGCGGAGGCATGTTCCTCCCGTCGTTTTCTTCTGGCGTCGAGAAGCAGGGAAAGCGTGCCTGCCGTCATGAGCGGAAGGTCGCAGGGCATGACCAGCACGGCTGTGGAGGCTGCTTTGAGTGCGGCCACAAGACCGCGCAGCGGGGTGGGGGGGCCGTCCGCCTCGTCGGGAATGGGAAGCAGGCCCGCCTGCCGCAGCACTCCTGCCTGTGCCGGACGGCAGGAAACCGCCGCGTATTCCACGCCGGGAAGAGAGGCGAGCAGGCGGCAGCTCCATTCCGTCATGTTCCCTGCGCCGGGATGGAGCACGGCGCGGGATTTGTCGCTTCCGAAGCGGGAGGAGCGGCCTCCCGCCAGCACAAGACCGATCATGCCGGAAACTCCGCAGGGCGTTGACGTTGACATCGGGGCTGTTGTGGAAAAGGCGCGCCTGAAAACTGCGGCGCGCCCGGGACGTTCGGCCTGCGGCCGCACAGGGAGGCCGCAGGCGCGGATTCATGACGTTTTGCTATTTGCCGAAACCGCACTTGGGGTAGGTGCATACGGAACAGGTGAGGCAGTAGCCCCCTTCCCCCATGCGGGCCAGTTCGCCGCGGGTGATGCGGCGGCCTGCCAGAAGACGGGGCAGCAGCAGGTCGAACACGGTGTTCTTGAAGAACAGGGCGCAGGCGGGCACGCCCATGACCTGCACGTCGCCGGAGGGAGCGCAGATGCGCCCCACCATGGCCATGGCTCCGGGCAGTACGGGCATACCGTAAAGCATGTCCGTAAGTCCCGCATCCAGAAGGGCGGGACGGGTGACGTCGCCGGGGTCCACGGACATGCCGCCCGTGGTCACGAGCAGATCCACGCCCGCTTCCACCATGTTCTTCACTTCAGAGGCGATTTTCGCCCTGTCGTCGGGAACGATGACGGTACGCAGCACGTCGCAGCCGTACTGCCGGGCCTTTTCGCTCATGACCGGGATGAACTTGTCCTCGATGAGTCCGTTGAATACTTCCGTACCCGTGACCAGTATGCCCATGCGGGCGCGGCGCAGAGGCGTGACCGTGAAGAGAGGTTCCTCTCCGAGAACGGAAAGCGCCTGCCCCATGTGTTCGCGGCTGAGGAACAGGGGAATGGCGCGGGTTCCCGCGATTTTCTTGCCTTCCTGCACCAGCGTGGCGTCCTGCCGGGAGGCGCACATCACCTCGGGGACCAGATTGAAGCGTTCCAGCTTCTTCACGTCTACGGAAAGCAGGCCGGAACATTCGGCCACGAAATCGATTTTGCCTTCGCGGGGAGGAAGGCTGTAGCGTACGCCGGGCCCGGCCATGCGGCGGGCGAAGGCTTCCGCGGCTTCGTTTTCATGGGCCGGTGCGCCCTTGGGCGAGGGGGCGGCGTTCTCGTCCACCACGGCCACGTCGAAACGGCCTATCTGCTGAAGGCGGCACAGGTCGCCGGGGCTTACGGTCTGCCCAGCGCTGAAGGCGCTGCCCTTGAATTCGCCGGGAACGATGCGCGTCATGTCGTGGGCGAGCACCTTGCCCACGGCTTCTTCCGCGGGAACGATGCGTACGCCCGTGGAGGATGCCGCCTGAGGAGCCTGCGCCGCCCGGGAATCGTAGTAGGTTTCGCCCTGGCAGGCGCGGCAGATGGGCCCGTCCGCCGTGGGGTAGCCTTCCCCGCAGACGGGGCACACCGATACGGAACCGGTATGGGCATGTCCCAGAAGGCCGGTGTGCACGGCCACTTCTTCCACGCGGCAGATGGTGTCGCCCGCATCTTCTATTTCTCTCAGGAGCCTTTTTTCATCTTGTGCCTGCTTGGGCTTTTTCTTCATGAGCCAGGCGTAGTATTCCGGCCAGGCCTTCAGCTTTTCAAGATCCACGCTTACGCGTACGCCCTTGCCTGTGTACTTGTCATACAAGGTGACGGCATAGCGCCCCAGGTTGCGCACCTTGACCCAGTTGTTGCCCATGCTGCACAGGGAAAGAAGCTGCACCGCGTCGGGCAGGCATTTGCGCGTTTCGGAAATGGCCTCGAAAAGCGTGCCCTCCGGCAGATGCCTCTTTGCCAGAGCCACCATGTAGCCGCCGAGCAGCAGGCCGGGCGCGGCATAGCCGTGAAAGCGTTCCGCCAGAGATTTGAATTCTTCAAAGGTATGGTTGCCGATGTTCATGATGCATCCGTTTCGCATTGCCGCTCCGCTTCGGCGCGGCGGGTTGATGGGGCGCCGGAAGGGCGCGGGCCGGAAAAGCGGGCCTTGGGAAAACAAAGCAGCGGTTCCGGCGGCCCTTTTGAGAGTCGGCATCATTATCATGGCGGGAAGAAGGGAGCAGGCCTTCTTCCCTGCAGGAATAACGAAGGACGAAAAAGATTACCATGTTGCGGCCGCGCTCCCAACAGAGTCCTTTTTTCTGGAAAATCGTGATTGCTTCTGATAGCCTCGCGGCCGGGAGAATGCCATGCAGGACAGAAAAGAATCGTTTTTCGGGGGAGTGCTGGAGGAGAAGGAGCTCAGGGCCTTCCTTCAGGCTTTTTACCGCTGGTACGAGGAGGCACGGGGCCCCATGCAGCAGTGCTCGCGCGCAAGGGTGCTGCTGATCTGTCTGCTTGTCCGCTTTGCGGGGCTGCGCCTCGGCGAGGCGCTGGCCGTGAACGATACGGACGATATCGACGAGGCGCAGGAGCTGCTTCATGTGCGGGGCAAATGGGAAAGAGACGTGCCCCTGCCGCGCACCGCGCTGAAGAAGATTCTGGAACTTCGCGACGCCCCCTGCAACGTACGGGAGAAGGGAAGGCTGTGCCGCCTCGATCAGGGCTATGTGCGGCGTATCTTCTCCCAGCGGGCGAAGGAGGCCGGGCTCGACGGCGTGAATCCCACGGACATACGCGACTTCCGGGAACAGGAACTTTTGCGGCAGGGGGTATCACTGCCTGCGGTGGAGCTTTTTCTCGGCAGAGGAAACGGCAGAAAGGCCGGAGAGCGGGAAACGGCCCGGATAAGGGAGGCCTTCCGGCTCTGGGAAGGCTCGCGCCAGGCGGGCAGGCACAATATCGTCAGCGGAAAGCCCGAACTTGTCTGGAAAGGAGAACTTTCCTGCCTCATTCACATCACCCCTCCGTCGGGTCCTGCTTTCGCGGTGCGCTGCTCCACGCGCGCGCTTTCCCGGCTGGATATTCTGGAGCAGAAGGAAGTCAGCGTCTTCGTGCGCTCCCTTCAGGTGCGTCTTCCGCTGCGCAGAGTCCGGGAACAGAACTGCTTCAGCGGGCGCATCGTCGATATTCTGGAATGCGGGGAGGAAGCCCGCGTCATGGTACGGCTCGATCAGGGAGGGCAGGAGTTCTGCGCCGTGCTCTCCCGCATGAACCTTGAGGAGCTCCGGGCGGAGCGGGGGAAAAGCGTCTGGGTATTGATACGCCCGGAAGATTTCACCTTCGGCAATGCCTCGTCGCTTCCGTCCTGAAAATGCTTCACAACAGCGAAGAAAAATGATAACGTAGTCTTATCCCGGTCCCTGCATCTGCAGGGAGAGACAGGCGCCTGATGGGTTCCCTCGTTCGGAAAAAAGAATGGTCGGTGCGAGCTTGACAGAACAGTAACAAGCGAGCTATGAGAGTCGAGCAAAAATTCCACCTTTATTTTCAGGAGAACGTGTCATGGATATCAAGCGCATTCTTGCCTGCTTCGCCGTTGCCGCCCTTTGCCTTACCGGCACCGCCTTCGCCGCTGAAAAAGCCAATCTGAACAGCGCCACCGAAGAAGAGCTCGCCGCTGATCCCAACATCGGCGCCGATCTCGCCAGAAAGATCGTGGAGTACCGCGAAAACGTCGGTGACTTTGCGAGCTATGAAGAACTGAAGGAAGTGGAAGGCATCACCGACACCAAGATCAAGCAGATCAACGAACACTTCGAAATCGAAGGCGTGGCCAGCTTCGACTGCAACTGCTGACGCTTTCCCCTCCGCTGTGCGGAGGGTCTGATTTGTTTTCAACATTCCGGGATTTCATGGGAAATCGTTGGTTCCCGTCCGGCGTGCCGACGGGGTGGCGCAGAACGCCCCTTCGTGTGACGCCCGCGGGCCGGAATGTATCATCCCAAGGAGTTCTATATGAACATGAGTGCTCTCAAGGGCCTCGGCAAGCTGTCTCTTGCTCTGCTGCTTGCCGCAAGCCTGAACGGAGTAGCTCTGGCTGGAGTGGCGCCTGCCGACGGCAGCGCTGCCATGAAGTCTCCTGCGAGCAATGCCGCCGTGGTGGCCAAGCTGATCGGTCTCGTGAACAACCGTCACGAAAAGACCATGCTCGGCCTCGAACGCACCATCAACGACGGTATTGTCATTCGTCAGAGCTACATCAAAGACGGAAAGATCATCATTCCTTCCGAAGGCCTGTACACCACCGCCCGTTCCAGCAACTGGTATCCCTTCGACAACGAACCCATCACCATGGCCGGTGACACCTACCGCGTCATCGTGGACCGTTATGTCCGCGACGTGGTGCGCGACGTCGTCATGAAGAAGGGCGATGTCATTACCAGCAATGCAGACAAGTCCCGCGGATGGGAACTGTCTTCCGTGGAAGGCTGGACGACCTACGGCCTGGCCGACGGCAAGGAAGCCGTGTTCAAGGTCGTGAAGACCACCGGCAACTATTATGGTTCCTCTTTCCCTGTGAAGGTAGGCACCAGCATCACCAATGACGCCGCCGACGGCGGCCTGGTGAAGGGCTCCAATCAGCCCGTGGGCCATACCGTGCCTGACGAAACGAACAACCTTTCCCGCTTCGACTACGGACACAACGTGTCCAGCGTGGGCCGCACCTGGGTCGTCGTGGACAAGATCGACGAGAACAACAATGTTCACGTCCGCGAACTTGCCACCGACAGCTGCACCGACATTTATATGTCGCCTGCCAAGCCCGTGGTGGGAACCTACGGCAACAACGCCACCTTCAAGGTCGGCGACGCCAGCGTGGCGGTGAAGAACATCGGCAAGGACAGTGTGGAAGTTTCCATCACCGACAAGGCCGGTACCGTCACCACCAAGAAGCTCTACATCGACTCCAAGAACGCCAAGTGGCTCATGCAGTCCATGGTTGAGCGCGACAAGTGCTACGTGGTTTCCAAGGATGGCAAGACTCTTGTCCATCTGAACATCCGCCCCGGCAATCCGTTCAAGGACGGTAAGGTTGAACTGGTTGCGTACTCTGATGTCATCGACGTGCAGAATGGTTCCGACTGGCCTGCTGACCCGCGGTTCCTGACACGTCCCGAGACCTGAGCGACCTGCACCTATCCGCACGAAGTCATGATCGCCAACAAGGAACCGATCATACTCGACGGCGGAGCCAACAACGTGTTTGTTGGTCCCAACAATCAGTTCAAGATCGTTATCGATGAATTTGACGGCAAGACCGTGAAGGCTTGGCATGTCGAAACCGCTAAGGCCAAGACTGACAACCTCGCGACTCGCGCCCAGGGCAAGAACATTGACCTTGTCGTCGGCAAGGCGTGCCGTTCCACCGTTCACTTCATCAGCCGCTGGTACGGCAAGATGTATGATGAACATCTGAAGGGCATGGACGTGTTCAAATAGCATCGGTCGGGCACGGGGATTCTGCGGTTCCCGTGCCCTTTTCATCGGTTGAGGCAGGCAGCTCGATGCCTGCTTCAACAGAAGGGCCAGGCGCTTTGTCTGGCTTTTCTTTCCCTCGCGCAGCCGGCTTGACGGAGCCTTCCCGGACTTTGAGGTTCCCGTCGCCGCATATGGTCTTTTGAAGGGCCGGTCCCGTGCGGCGTTGCGGCTCTGCGCGGCATACAGGCAGCATCTTCTGCGCAACAAGTTTCAACAGGCAGGTTCATCATGCCCGACGCTTACTCACGAAGAAATTTTCTTAAGTTGAGCGCAGCCCTGGTCGCGGGCGGAGCGGCCATCGCCAATCCGTCCAGAGCACGCGCCATCGGCTACGTTCCTCCCAAAGGCGGCCCCGTGACGGAAGTCAAGGGGTACTGCCCCTTCTGTCAGGTGCGCTGCACCTATATCGCCCGTGTGCAGGACGGCAAGATACTCAGCATTACCGGGGACAGGAACAACTACTGGACCGGCGGCGCCATGTGCCCCAAGGGCATGTCCATTCTTGAACTCATGGACAGCCCCTTCCGCATTACCGAACCCATGTACCATGAACCGGACGGAAGCTGGCGCAGGATAAGCTACCAGGAAGCGGTGGACATGGTTGTCGAGCGCATGAAGGCCGTGCGCGACAAGTACGGCGACAAGGGAGGCAACCGCGTTGCGCTGACCATGCCCTTGTGGGACTGCTTCGAATCCGAAGTGGCCGCGCTCATGGCGCTGCGTACCGTGGGCTGCGTGCAGGCCATGCCCCCGGGGGAAACCTGCGTATCCACGGCTTCCAACATGCTGGGCCTCATGCTCGGCGTGAACAGCGGTTCCACCCAGGTGGACGAGCTGCCCAGGGCAGAGACCGTCATTCTCTGGGGCGCCAACGTCAACGACCTGTATCCGCCCTATACCCGCTGGCTCAAGGCCGCGCGTGAGGCGGGCACGAAAATCATCTATATCGATCCGCGCAGAACGCGTACCAGCATCTGGTGCGACAGCCAGCTGCGTCCGCAGCCCGGTACCGACGGCGTGCTGGCTCTCGGCGCCATCCGCTATATTCTGGAGCAGGGCTCCTACGACGAGGAGCGGGCCCGCTTCCAGATTGAGGACTTCGAAAATCTCGCTCCGCAGACGGAAAAGTTCACGCTGGAATACGTGCAGTCCGTCACCGGCCTTTCCCGCGAGGAAATCGTCGCCTTCTACGATACCGTGGCCGCGAGCAGAAAGACCATAGTCTGGATCGGCGGTTCCCTTTCCCGTCAGACCAACGGCATCACCACCGACCGTGCCATCATTCTCATGCAGGCCCTGCGCGACAACCTCATCGGCGAGGGCAGGGGCATGCTCACCTTCCAGAGCGGCAAGCCCGGCGGCGGTGAGGAACTGGTGGACCATTACTTCGGCGAGAACAAGACTCCGAAAATGAACTTCCGCCGTCTGCGCATGGCCATGGAAAAGAAGAGACTCGACATTCTTTTCCTGAATTCCAGCTATCGCCGCAATCCCGACGCGCTGGGCGTGCGCAAGGCCATCCAGAAAGTGCCCTTCGTGGTACACATGGGCTTCTTCCTTGACGAGGAGTCCGAAGTTTCCACGCTGTTCATTCCCGCCACCTTCGGCCCGGAAAGTCAGGGCTGCGGTTACGGCAATGAAAATCAGGTAGCCTGGAGAGAAAAAATTGTGGAAGCTCCCGGTTCATGCGTGCCTGCGTGGCAGTTCTACCGCGATATCGGCCGCAAGATGGACCCCGAACATTATCCCGACTTCAAGGACCCGGAAGAAATCTGCCGCATGATGCAGAAGGAGGTTCCCTCCTGGAAGGGCATTACCATGGAGCGTATGCGTACTTCCCCCACCGTGACCTGGCCGCTGTTTGAAGAAGGCGATGAGGAGCGCAGGGGGACCGTGTTCACGGAAGGCAGGCTCCTCACCCCCACGGGCAAGATGACGGTGATGGACAGGGTGTTCGGCGGCATCGATCGCTGGGATTATCCCAAGGGTCACCCGAAGAGCAAGGACGGCAAGAAGGATTTTCCGCTTGTTCTTACTCAGGGCAAGCAGCTCTGGCACTGGCAGCAGACGCTGACCAACTTTGCCCGTTCCATGGCACAGTTCTCGAACGGCCGTTTCGTGCAGGTCAACCCGAAGACCGCACAGGAACTCGGCCTCAGGCAGCGCGACCGCGTGATGCTGGAAACCACCATGGGCGGCATCGAAGCCTGGGTGGATATTACGGAGAACGTGCTCCCCGGCGCGGTGTTCACCCCAGCCAACTGCTGCCGGACCACGCCGCTCAAGGAAAACCAGAGCGAATCCATCTGCGATATCCTGCCGAATTACTGGGACCGCATTTCTGCGCAGCACAACTGCACAGGGTGCCGCCTGAGAAAAATATGATGAGAGGTCGTCATGGCTCGATATGTCATGGTCATTGATTCTGAAAAGTGCATGAACTGCAAGGCGTGCATCATTGCATGCCAGCAGCGCAATCATGTTCCCTACGGCCTTTCCCGCAACTGGGTGCATGAAACGGACAGCACAAGCTCTCCCTGCGGCTTCAAGTTCCAGCCCGGCGCATGCATGCATTGCGACGATCCTTCCTGTGTGCGGGCCTGCCCCACGGGCGCTACATGGAAGGGCAGTGACGGCGCCGTGGAAATAGACCGTTCCCGCTGCATCGGCTGCGGAAGCTGCATTTCCGCCTGCCCCTATCATGCCCGGTTCCGTCACCCCGAAACCGGAACCGCCGACAAGTGCGATTACTGCCGTGCGAGCACGCCCGGGCAGGAGCCTGCATGTGTGGCCGTATGCCCCGTGCATTGCCGTATTTTCGGCGATGCGGACGATCCTTCCTCCGAAGTGGCGAAGGTTCTCGCCTCGCGCAAGGCCGTGCACGTCGTTCCTTTAAACAGCGGAGCGAAGCCCACGCTCACCTATCTTGATACCACCACGCCCGACGCGCTGCCCGAAGGCAGCACCGTCAGCTACCCCGTCGATACCATGCGGCCCCTGGCCAAGGGCGTCACCTGGGTGGGCGGCCTTGTGCTGGCCGCGCTCACCGGCACCTTCGTCCGTCAGCTCATCAAGTCTTCCGAAAAGGAAGACGAGGAAATCGCGGCGGAAAAGAAGGGCGCTGCTCAAGAGAAGCGCGAAAAGGAGGATAACGCATGATCCGTCGACATTCCCGTTCCGCGATATTCATGCACTGGTTCAATGCGCTGTGCTGGCTGTTTCTGCTGTTTTCCGGTTTTGCTCTGCTTGCCGGGGAAATGCAGCCCGTAGGCGAATGGTGGATCAATCTCTGGCAGGGCATGTTCGGCGACAGAGGCCTTCTTGTGGCGCATCTTGCCGTCGGTACCCTGTGGGTCGTCGTCTACGCGCTGTATATCGTGGTCTTCTGCCGCAAAGAGGTGTTGCCCTTCCTGCGTGAAGTCACCACCTTCCATATCAAGAGCGATGTGGAATGGTGCATGAAGAAGGGGCTGTGGCTGGTGCTCGGCCCGAAGAAGACCATGAAGCTCGGCATAGATCCGGCACTTCCCCCGCAGGGCTTCTACAACGCCGGTCAGCGCATGGTGGCCGTGATGGCCGTGATGGCGAGCATCGGGCTTGCCGTGACGGGCATCATCATGGGGTTCTTCTCCGGCAATGTGGAATATGCCCTTTCGGAAACCGTGCTGCAGTGGTGCATCTTCCTTCATTTCTGCTGCGCGGGCATCATGGCCATACTCCTGCCCGTCCATATCTACATGGCGGCGCTGGCTCCGGGCGAAGGCCCCGCGCTGCGTTCCATGTTCACGGGGTTTGTGCCTGAACGCCACATCGAGCATCACAACCCGCTCTGGTATGAGGCACTGAAGAAGGAAGGCCGCCTCTAGGCCGGAACGAAACAGTTCAAAAAAGCGGAGTCTCCGGGCGAGACTCCGTTTTTTTTTGGGGGGGGAAAAGCCCCAGCCCGAGGCCCGAAATCAAAGCGGAAAAAAGGTAAAGAGGGGATTCCGGGCAGTTGCAGAACATTCATCCCCAAAAACCTGGTCATACTTTAAACCTTTTCTTGAAGAATGAAGAAGCGGGGATATCGCCCATGCGGATCAGGATTGCAGGGGTAAAGTACGACGGACGCGCAATGCTGAGAGCACGCCGCGCCCAGAGGAGCAAAAGAGAGGGAGAGGGCGCTGCTTTTCTTATTCCGCCCTGCACGGAGAGAAAGATGCGGCCGGTGTTCAGCCCGTAGTGCCGGGCGTCATCTGCCGGAAAAAGGCGTGCCTGCAACATGGCCAGGCGGAGGACGGAAAGAAGAATGCCGGAAGTTTCCGCACATGCAGGACAGAAAAAAGCAGGCAGACGGAAAGGGGAAACGCTCCTTGAAGTGGGAACAGGCGGAAATTCCTCCGGGAAACCCCCGGCATGGTTCATGAAAAAGCCGTATGTTCTGCAGGCAGAGGGGCACGGGGCTTTCACTGCGGCTTCCGCCCGGCAGCAAAGAACGCCGGTTTTCCGGCGGAGGCGGGAAGAAAGTGCCCCAAAGACGGCAAGGGCCTCTGCCTATCCGCCGGGAGAGAACACAGTTGACCCTGCTGCAGGGGAGTTTGCCGTGCCTGCCCCGGCTTTGTTTAACGCGTTTTTTCCGTCACGCGCATATGCCGAAGGAAGGGAAAGCGTTCTTTCTGCACGGTCCAGCGTTCTTTCGACATGCGGTAGAGCACATGCCGCGAAAGGCGATGTTCAAGAGGCAGGGCGGGGTGGTTGAAGTCGTCTTCCGGGTGATGTTCCATGCCGAGCCTTTGCATCACGCGCCGGGAAGGCGTGTTGAGCGTGGCCGTAAAGCTGCAGATATCCTTAAGAGAAAAGAGGGAAAAGCCCGCTTCCATGGCCAGAGCTGCGCCTTCCGTGGCAAAACCTCTGCCCCAGAAGTTTTTGTGCATTCTCCAGCCTATTTCCACAAGGGAGGGGTTGAAGGCGGGCACGTTCAGCCCGATGAAGCCTGCAAAGGGCGCAATCCCCGGAAGTTCCAGCGCCCACAGGCCGAATCCGTTCCGCTGCATGCGTTCCTGCAGAGATGCGGCCAGAGCGTCGCTTTCTTCATGCGTCAGCGGAGCGGGAAAGAAACGCATGATTGCAGGATCGGCATTCAGGGTGCGGAAGGGCGCAAGGTCGCTTTCCTCCCACGGACGCAGACGGACGCGCGAAGTTTCAAGAATCATGACGAGGCTCCTTCTGGGGCGATGATACAGGAGAGAAAAATACCCGTGATTGGGGACAGGGAGAGCGCCGCGTTCATGGGCGCAGCTCGGTTCGTGTGGAAAACACGATAGGCCTCCCGGCGGGGCGTGTCAAAATGCCGTCCGGCAGGAAAGAACCATATGATGTTCCTGCCGTTCTGGGCCGGGAGTACAGAAGAGAAATTTTTCCGGCAGGAAGGTGCTTTTGCCTCATTTTCAGACAGGCTCGCCGGGACGTCGGGAACCGGCGCGGTTCAAAGCGCCGCGTCAGGCGGCAAAACTGACTTGTGAATGTTTCCGGCGTGTTCCGGGAAGGGGGAAGACACTGCCTTTCCCGGCGCGTCGTTCAGGCGGTGGGATGCCGGAACGCCTTGTAGGTAATGCCGTATTTTTTCATGCGCAGGGCCATCATGCGTTCCGTCAGGCCCAGCGCTGCGGCGGCCCGGCCGAGATGCCCCTGAAAATGGGAAAGGGCTTCGATGATGTAGGCGCGTTCCATTTCATCCAGCCGCTGTTGCAGGGAACCCATGAGGGGATGTTCTCCGAAGCCTCCTTCCTCCCCGTAGGGGCAGCCCGCGCTGTGCAGGTTGGGCGGCAGGTGCAGGGGCAGAATAAGACCTTCCCCGCTGACGAGAAGCACCGCCCGTTCCATGACGTTTTCCAGTTCGCGTATGTTGCCCGGCCAGCGGTAGCGCTGAAGCATTTCCATGGCGGAAAGGGAAAGGCGCACGCCTGTTTTGCCGTTGGCCGCGCTGTAGCGCTGGATGAAGTGCGCCGCAAGGGAAAGGATATCCTCCGGCCTGTCGCGCAGCGGGGGAAGCACGATGGGAAAGACGTTGAGGCGGTAATAGAGGTCCTTGCGGAAGGCGCCTTCCTTTACCATCTGCTCCAGATCGCGGTTGGTGGCCGCTATGAGTCTTACGTCCACCTGTATGCTTTCCATGCCGCCCAGACGTTCGAAACTGCGTTCCTGAATGACGCGCAGAAGTTTTGCCTGCATGGGCAGACTGAGTTCTCCCACCTCGTCCAGAAAAAGGGTTCCGCCGTCGGCCAGTTCGAAGCGGCCTTTCCTTACGGTGGTTGCACCGGTGAAGGCTCCGCGTTCGTGACCGAAAAGTTCGCTTTCCACCAGACTGTCGGGCAGGGCGGCACAGTTCAGGGAAATGAAGGGCTTGTCTCTGCGGCCGCTTGCTTCGTGTATGGCATGGGCTGCCAGCTCCTTGCCCGTACCGCTTTCGCCGCGAAGCAGTACCGTAGCCGAGGAGGGCGCTGCCTGACGGATGCGGGTGAACACGAGGTTCATGACCTCCGACTGCCCGATGAAGCCCGGAATACGCCCGGGCTGAGGCTGCGCCTTCTTTTTCGGCGTCGGGGAAAGTCCGGCCCGGCACCGCCCTGCCGTATGGGCCATGAGGGAGGCAATGACGGTAAGCAGGCGGCTCTGATCGTCCAGCGATTCACGGGCCCCGGCCCTGCGGTCGACGGCGAGTGCGCCTACGACCTGATCGTCCAGACGGATGGGGACGCAGATGAAGGCGGTATGTTCCTTACGCAGGTTTCGGGCTCTTGTTCTGTTGAGAAAGCGCGTATCGCCCGCCACGTCGGGAACGATTTCCGGTCTTCCCCCGGCAATGACCCGGCCCGTGATGCCTTCGCCCAGGGCATAGTGCCCCCGTGCTTCTTCCGTGGAGGAAAGTCCGAGGGAGGCGTAGATACGCACCTCCTTCCCGTCGGGATCGGTCAGCGCAACGGAAGCCCGCTTCACCCCCAGATGCCGGGACATGATCTGAAGCGTGAGCTGAAGCGCTTCGCGCGGAGGCAGAGAGCGTTCCAGCGCGTCGGCTATTTCGGTAAGCAGAACAAGATACATGGCGTCCGGTGCTGTTGGTGTTGAAGAGGGGGGCCTCTGCGCGGCTGCCGTGAGCAGAAGTTTTTTGCGCCGTGCCGCAGGGCGATGCCGGCGTTTTCTTCTCCTCCAGACTCGGAGAGGCGTTTTCCGGGCGGAGCTTCAGCGCATGACGATGTCGGCAAACACGGCGTTGACCGCCCGGGCCAGATCTTCCGGCGCAATGAGGAACTGAAGACCGCGCTGCCCTGCGGAAACGTAGATCTTTTCAAAATTTCTGGCGGATTCGTCGATGCAGACGGGGTAGGGCTTTTTGGTACCTACGGGAGAACAGCCGCCACGGATGTATCCCGTGAGGGGAAGCACTTCCTTAAGAGGTACCATTTCCACGTTTTTGTCGTGAAAAACGGCGGCGAGTTTTTTCAGGCTGAGTTCGGCATTGCCGGGAACCACCGCCATGGCGATGCCGTTGGGATGCCCCCGGGTAACGAGTGTTTTAAATACGCAGGAAGGATCCACACCCATGCTTTCCGCAACATGCGTTGCAGAAAGATCATCAATATCCACAGGATAACTGTTAAGCGCGTAGGGAATGCCCAGCTTGTCCAGAACCCGGGCTGCATTTGTTTTCTTGAGGGATGCCATAAGAACTCCATATTGTATCCGATGTGCGGAACCAGAAGGCAGGCCTCTTTTAACCTTGAATAAGGGGAAAGTACAGAGCCGGTTCTGCCGGGGGAAAGATTTCTATTCACAAAAAAAGAAAAACAAGCTAAGCTGACGCGTCCTTCTGTGAAGGACATATTTTTTCCCGCAAGACGGGTGGAGTGAACTATGGCTGAGCCAATCATCAGAATCTGCAACCTGGAAAAGAAATACCAGAGCAAAAATTCTGAAGTCTATGCCCTGCGGGGCATCAATCTCGATATCAATCGCGGTGATATTTTCGGCATTATCGGCCGCAGCGGCGCGGGCAAGTCCACGCTGGTGCGCTGCATCAACATGCTGGAGCGTCCTACGGGCGGTCAGGTTCTTTTCGAAGGAAAGGATCTGTGCGTTCTCTCCGACAGGGAACTGCGCCATGCCCGGCGGTCCATGGGCATGATCTTCCAGCAGTTCAATCTGCTCATGCAGCGCACGGCCATGGAAAACGTGTGCTTCCCGCTGGAACTTGTGGGCACTCCGAAGGCAGAGGCCAGAAAGAGAGCCGCCGAACTTCTGGAACTGGTGGGCCTCTCCGACAGGGCGAATTCCTACCCCTCCCAGCTTTCCGGCGGACAGAAGCAGCGTGTGGCCATAGCCCGCGCCCTGGCTTCCGACCCCAAGGTCCTGTTGTGCGATGAAGCCACCTCCGCCCTCGACCCGAGCACCACGGAATCCATCCTCTCCCTCATCAAGGACATCAACCGCCGTCTCGGCATTACGGCCGTGATCATCACCCATGAGATGAGCGTGATCGAAAAGATATGCAGCCATGTCGCCATCATTGCAGGCGGCAAGATTGCGGAAACCGGACCTGTTGAGGAAGTGTTCTATCACCCCCGCACGGAAGCGGCGCGCACCATGGTCATTCCCGACGCACTCAAGCCGGAAAGGCTTCCCTCCGAGCGCGTCGTGCGCATCGTGTTCAACGGCGCGAGCAGCCTGGAACCCATCATCGGCAACATGATTCTCGACTGCGGCAAGCCCCTCAGCATTCTGTATTCCGATCTGCGTGAGATAGACGGCGTCGTCTGCGGGCAGATGGTCATGCAGCTTCCCGACGACGCGGAAGCCTGTAAACGCATTCATGCCTTTGCCGCTTCCCGCGGCCTGGAACTGGAGGATATGAACCATGTTTGACGCCCACCTTATGGAAATGCTGTGGGAGGGCGTGCTCGACACGCTGTACATGACGGTGGTTTCCACCGTGCTTTCCTATGTTTTCGGCATGATCATGGGCGTGCTGCTCGTTATCTGCCGCAAGGACGGCATCGCGCCGCGTCCGGTGTTCTATGCCGTGCTCGACGTGGTGGTGAACCTGACGCGCTCCTTCCCCTTCCTCATTCTGATGATCGCGGTCATTCCCTTCACCCGTTTTCTGGTGGGAACGACCATCGGCAACAACGCCACCGTGGTGCCGCTGGTCATTGCGGCCGCGCCCTTCGTCGCAAGGCTCATCGAAGCCTCGCTTCTTGAAGTGGACGGCGGCGTGGTGGAAGCCGCGCAGTCCATGGGCGCTTCCACATGGCAGATCATCACCAAGGTGCTGCTGCCGGAAGCGCTGCCTTCCCTGCTGAACGGAAGCGCCGTGGCGGCCATCACCATCCTCGGCTACTCCGCCATGTCGGGCGCCGTGGGCGGCGGCGGTCTCGGCAAGCTTGCCATCATGTACGGCTACAACCGCTATCAGACGGATATCATGTTCGCCACCATCATTCTGCTGATCGTTATCGTGCAGCTGTTCCAGATGCTGGGCAACTGGGCGACGAAGCGCTGTGACAAGCGCATGTTCTAAACGGTGCCCCGCACCGGCAACACAGAGAGGTTTTTATGAAACTCTGCCCCGTTTTTCTTTCGGCTCTTCTTGCCCTCGGCTTTGCGGGCGCGTTTTCCCAGGCCGGAGCCGCCGAGGTCAAGGTAGGCGCTTCCCCCACCCCTCATGCCGAAATTCTTCAGGCCGCCATTCCGCTGATGAAGGCCAAAGGGCATGAGCTCAAGATCATCGAATACGCCGACTACGTTCAGCCCAACATGGCCCTGGACGCCGGTGATCTGGATGCCAACTATTTTCAGCATCAGCCCTATCTGACCGACTTCAACAAGGAAAAGGGTACGAAGCTTGTTTCCATCGCTTCCGTGCACTATGAGCCTTTCGGTATTTATGCGGGCAAGACCAAGGATCTGAAGGCTCTCGAAAAGGGCGCCGTGGTGGCCGTGCCCAACGATACCACCAATGAAGCCCGTGCACTGCTGCTGCTCCAGGAAAACGGACTGCTCAAGCTCCGCGAAGGCGCCGGCCTCAGCGCTACCCGCCGTGATATCGTGGAAAATCCGCTCAAGCTGAAGATTGAAGAACTGGAAGCCGCGCAGCTTGTCCGTTCCCTGCCGGATGTGGATCTGGCCACCATCAACGGCAATTACGCCATTCTCGGCGGCCTCAAGGTGAAGGATGCCCTCGCTGCCGAAACCGCGGAATCCGTGGCCGCCACCACCTACGCCAATGTGCTTGCCGTGCGTGAAGGCGATGAACAGCGCCCCGAACTTCAAGCTCTTGTTGAAGTCCTGAAGGGCGACGAAATCAGAAAGTTCATCAACGACAAGTACGAAGGCGCCGTGGTTCCCGCCAAGTAGGAAGCCCCCGCCGATATGGGAAAAGCGCCGTGGAAACACGGCGTTTTTTTATGCCCGGAGCCTTGGGGAGAAGGGCGGTGCGGACGGTCGGGGAGGCGGCGCCCGGAGCGGGAAGTCCCCGGGCCGTCCGTGAAAAGAAGCTTTTCGGAAAGGAGGCCCGACGGAAGGACCGGTAAGGAAAAAGCCGTATTTTTCTGAAATACAGGCTGTTCCGGGAAGTGTTTGTTATCGGCGGTCTCTGCCTTTGCAGAAGATTCTGTGCGCTCTTTCAATGAGGAAAGGAAGAACCGGAGAACACATTCTGCCGCATGTGGAGAAAGACGGGTTCTGTACGACGCGGGAACTTCTTGTTTTTTCAAAGAAAAAAAGCAAATTACGGGAAGAGGTGAAGTGCTTTTTCCCCGGAAGCGCCACGTTCTGTCCGCCGCCTTCACCGTGAGAGAAAAATCCGCCGGATTATTTACAAGGGGCGTTTAATAGGCTAGGGTACTACAACGCAATGTATCCCGACCTGTCCGCTTTTCACGCGGGGGATTCATGGCCGAACATCTTACCTGTGGAGAGTTGAATGGCTCGTATTACTATGGAGCATGTGCAGTATGAAGCGCATGTCCCCGCGGTTGGGAGCAACCCGGACCAGCTTTCTTTCGTGCAGATCGATCCTCAAAAGTGCATCGGCTGCGATTCCTGCCAGCGCTACTGCCCCGTGGATGCCATTTATGGCGCATCCGGCAAGGTGCACAGTATTCCTCACCCCGAAGCCTGCATCAACTGCGGCCAGTGCCTTGTGCACTGCCCCCAGGGCGCTATTTATGAAGAGCAGACCTGGGTTCCTGAACTGGAAAAGAAGCTTGCCGACAAGAGCGTGAAGTGCATCGCCATGCCCGCACCCGCCGTGCGCTATGCCCTCGGCGAAGCCTTCGGTATGCCCGTAGGTTCCGTGACCACCGGCCGTATGCTTACCGCCCTGAAGATGCTGGGCTTCGCCCACTGCTGGGATACGGAATTCACGGCCGACGTCACCATCTGGGAAGAAGCCTCCGAGTTCGTGCAGCGCCTTACCGAAAAGAAGGATCTGCCCCAGTTCACTTCCTGCTGCCCCGGCTGGCAGAAGTATTGTGAAACCTACTATCCCGATCTGCTGCCGCATTTCTCCTCCTGCAAGTCTCCTGTGGGCATGAACGGCGCGCTGTCCAAGACCTACGGCGCCGAGCAGAAGGGCTATGCCAAGGAAAGCATCTACACGGTTTCCATCATGCCCTGTGTGGCCAAGAAGTATGAAGGCCTGCGCCCTGAACTCCATTCCAGCGGTACGCGCGACATCGACGCCACCATCAATACCCGCGAACTCGCCTATATGATCAAGAAGGCGGGCATCGACCTTGCGCATCTTCCTGAAAGCGGCGTGGACAGTCTGATGGGCGAATCCACCGGCGGCGCTACCATCTTCGGCGTTACCGGCGGTGTGATGGAAGCGGCTCTCCGCTATGCCTATGAAGCCGTTACCGGCGAAAAGCCCGGCAAGATGGATTTCCATCCCGTGCGCGGCATGAAGGGCTTCCGTGAAGCTACCGTGAACATTGCGGGTACGGAAATCAAGGTCGCCGTGGTGCACGGCGCGAAGAACTTCCCCGCCGTGCTCAACAAGGTGCGCGCCGGTGAATGCCCCTACCACTTCATTGAATTCATGGCCTGCCCCGGCGGTTGCGTCTGCGGCGGCGGTCAGCCCATCATGCCCACCGTGTGGGATGTGTTTGAACATAAGGCCGGCCAGCTTTTCGCCAGCTACAGACAGCGCCTTGAAGAAAACCAGGCGTAAGGAGATACCATGTCCATCAAGAGCATTACCCGCCGTGGTTTCCTGCGCGGCTGCTGCATTCTCACAGGCGGCCTGGCCATGGGCATTCACTGGACCGGTCGCGCCGTGGCCGGCGTGCGCAGCATCAAGGATTACATGCAGGAACGTATTGCCAGCGTGTACCGCGAAGACAAGTCTTTCGCGCATCGCGCTTCGCAGGACAACGAACAGGTGAAGGCCCTGTATCAGAAGTTCCTGGATAAGCCGCTGAGCGAAAAGTCGCATCACCTGCTGCATACCAAGTGGTATGACAAGTCTGCGGCTGTGAAGAAGCTGCATGAGGCCGGTCAGTATCCCGGACCTCGCGGCGGTGAATTCCGCTACAAGAAGTATCCTTACGAAGCGTAGTTCTTCGTTCCGTCTCCGAAAAAAGCCCCGTGTTTTCACGGGGCTTTTTCGTTTAACGCCCCCCGGCCTGGCTGGGGGCCTCCAAAAATATAATGATGCCTACAGCGCATACGAAAGGCAAACATCACACAGGATTTTACCAGAATATCGCAGACAGATTTTCCATGGAGAAAGAAATGCGCCATAGAAGAAACAGGATGAAGACGCTGTGAAAGGAAAGGAGCAGGCACGGCAAAGCGGACTGCTAACCATATATTGTCGGAAAATCCGTCGGAGATGGGCGTATCGTCGTTCGTCGGGTATGAGAAAGGGAAGACAGTCTGATGAGAGATGAGCAGTCTGGAAAATTCGGAATCGAGGATTCCGGCACCGCGGTCACGATGTCGATACGACAGGCAAAACAAGGCAAAGATTGTTTTGGGTATCGGTCAGCGCAGGGACGAGGATAAAATCGGAGGGCATTGACTCTTCGCTTCGTCGGAAGCCCGCTTATGAGCCGCCGGTAACAGGAAAGCAGAGAGCAAATCGTACACGCGCCTGTCCAGGCGCAGCCGGTCAGTTTTTTTATGCCTCGGCATGGAGAAGGGGGGGGCGCATCTTGGATCAGAGCAGCGAAGATGTTTCCATCTTCGCTGCATGAACGGAATTAAAATTTGCTTCAGCGCTGTCCGGTATTCCCTGGTGACACATGAAAAGCGATATCTGCGGGCATATTGAGGAGATAACGAGTCTTGTTTTCTGCAAGAAATGGAGCCGAAAAATCGTATTTCCCCCATGCAGACAAGATGCTGCGGTGCAGAAGAAAGGCATAATGTTGACCATAGGGTATGGTCATGACAAGGGGAGGACAGGTCGGAAAAGGGGCAAAGTAAAGAACCATGGAGCAGGGGAGAGTACAGGCGGGCTGCGGGCATGTGTTTATAGCATGGAGTAGGTGAGTTTTGAGTCCCGGAGAGAAGATGCAAAGCCGCATTAATGTACGGATGGCTCTTACCGTTTTACAATGCCTCCGGCGGTATTTTTTATGTTGCGGGAAGAAAAATTTGAGCGGCAAGTCTGCTTCGTAAGTGGGGAGACTGCGAGAGTCGATGCGCACGTTCTGAAAGGACATATGCCGATACTTCAAGGAATACTTGAAAAAATTTCTCCAATAAAGCGAAAAATAAAGATATGTTATTAGTTGCCACCTGTTTCTTCCCGGAAGAAGCCAGAAGGCAGACAGCCCGGAACGGTACGGTATTCTGAACCTTCGGAAACGGCGGGAGAAGCTCCACAGGGGAAGAGAACACAGAAGTACATTCCATACCCTTTTTGTGGCCCGACTTCTGAAGTTTTCCTGCCGCTGCCCCCCCCCGCAGACAGGAAAGAAAATTCTGGCACACAGAGGCGGAAAGGCGCTTTTCGCAGCATATCGAGGCGGATTTTTTTGGAAGAAAAGGTCGGTTATGGGGTATCATGACGTCTTTTCTTTTCGAGCAGACCCGGAGCGGGAAAAGTCACGGTTCATATTGGAAACAGCGTTCACGGAGTATCTTTCCGGTCCCGGATGCGTGCTTTTCCTCTCTCTTCTGGTTGAAGACAAGAATAATCAGCGCTGGTGCCGGTGGCATCGGAAGGCAGAAGCATCTGTCCTTCCAGGGAAGGCCCGGGCAAAAATAAAGCGTCATACAGGCATATATGGAAATCCACTGGCCGACCAGAAGATGCCGGAATGCGGGATGCCCCCTGTGAAAAATGGAAATTCGGGGCGTATCGGGGAGAAGGGAACCCGTCATGTCTCCTGCAACACATTGCAGGGAGTACGGTCGGTTTTATTCTACGCCACAGAGGGATGTTTGGGGAAACATTGCCTGTGGCGGGCTAGATATGAGAACCGATTTTCCTGTGTGCTGTGCGGAGCAAGAAGAGCTGTTTCAAAAATAAAATATGCGTGGCGTAATACTTTTGCCGGTCGAACAAATGACCAGAAAGCCGGGGCCACATCAGGACAGCGGACAGGTGAAGGTTCTGCCGTAAAAGTTCTGCTTCGCAGCGTCATAAGGTTCACCCTCTGCGTCATAGAGAGACCGGAGGCTGCGGGGGAAAAGGAAAGACGAGCTGCCGCCAGGTTCCGTTTCTGAAATACCGGATGAAATAAAAATACATCTCGGAAAAGTCGGGGAGGGGAGGGCGATTTTCTGAGAAAGGGGAATTAAAGAATCTTGCTCCAAAGGAGACAGGGGCAATAACGAGTAGCTCTGAGTTTGAAAATTTGATGGCCTGTCATCGCACCTATGCAGAGAGTGTGTGAATATTTTCGATTACCGGAGATTCATGAAAAAACGGATTTTTAAGAGGCCGTTTTTTTTTGCATTCGTGATGCCGGAGTCGGATTTTTTATTTTTGAGCCTTAAAACGCCTTCTGTGAGGACTTTTTTTCGACGACCTTCAAAAAAGTACGCCGCGCAAGAATAACGAGGTATTGGTCGAAGTAACATCACCGCGAAAGTTTGATTAATAGAAACGCTTTGTACTGCGGCATCTGAAACTTCACAGCGCTGACATCGGAAGGTCTGTTTTTGGGGAAAACTCCAGATGGTTGACGGGTTCGCATTTCTGAGAGCGTTCCGTTCCAGCAGCCTAAGGGGTCATGCCATGGAAAGCTGAAAAACGGCGGCAACGGCAAATATGTTTATTTTTTATTTTTGTCCCATAATGTAAATTATGTAAACTTTGAAAACACAAAAAACAATAATCTCAACGCAATACGAACTTCAACCTCCTCCACTACCTAAAGGGTCGCCACATATCGAAATTTTTGCCGAGCTCTTCCTCGTATTTACAAAAGCAGACTCCTCTCGAAAACATATTCTCCCTGTTCCTGGGAACGAATGGCTGCGACGTCGAAGCATAACGTGTTTCTTTTTTAAGACCGGAAAGAAAAAACTCCGCAGGGGGCGATTTGCGGCACGAACATCATAAATCCCCCCCAAGGGAGATATCAGAGAAGGTAATTTTTTCTTTCTTGAAATACGCTGTACTATTCTGCCCTGAGCGCAGGAGCGGCAGATGTGGAGCAAGGCCGGACTTTGTTCGTGGTCGAAGTCATGCCCATTCTCCGCCTCGTTCTGCGCGGAAAGGCGGGGAATGGGGACCGGAAACTACATTTTGAAATGAAAACCGACTTCTGGACCGACAAAAAGCTCTCTCCTCCTCAAAACAGCACACTTTCTGCTATATCGAAGGCGTATCTTCCTGGCATGAACGTTTAGAAGAAAATTTTACTCATAGTCCTGCGTCGCAGAGATAGCTGAAGCGGAGTCTCTATGATTCATATTATTTTATTTTTTTCATTATAAAAAAACATGCAAGATATAAATATACCTTACCTGTTGTGTTCCTTTTATCTTTTTTATGCTTCATTTTTTCAGAATTACAGACTTTTTCCGGCCATGCAGAAATAAATGTATTTTTCGGGATCGCCTGAGAACGGCACCACGTCGCCGAAAAACTTCCGCATGTTGCCGCCCGGCGTTTTTTCAAGTCCCCATCACGGCCCCCAAAGACATGAAAATATATACCCCAGAACAAGAGACTTCCGTCTCTGTATTGCGGGAATCCACTCCCCTTCTCTTCCGGCTTTTCGTGGAGTTTCCAGAGCTTTCTCTGCCTGTACAGTAAGAACTGGCTCTCGGTTTCCCCAAAGAGACAGGGACTCCCCTGCATGACGGCGCCTGATCCGTCGCTTTTTCCGAGTCTTCGATGCTGCCACTCGATCCCCCTATGCCGGAACGTCGACGCGAAAGTTCGAGACAGCAAAAACCAGACACCATCAAAAAATATAAAAACTCTCTGCTTTTGCAAAAAAATGCAAAAACACCTGAAATCGCCATGCGAGAGATACAATGCAGGCAGCGCTGTGAAAGGGTATCCTCTGCCCTGCTCTTCTGCTGGTGATGCTCCGACAGATATAAAACGCCATGTCAAAAAATTTTTGTCACGAAAAGTCCCCTTCCCGAATGGGCAATACGGGCAGACCTGCAACGGATCAGCTCCTGAATATTCTGCTTGAAGAAAGTCTGCGCTACGAGGGTGCGATTTTTCTATGCTGCCCGGTTTTCCTGCCAGGTGGCAAACGACGTTTTATGAAATGGCGCTGCGGACAATATCGAACCATTAAACCGAAGAAAGATAAACGCCTCGGAATCATCCGTCGTAAAAACATCCCGGCACAGATTGCCGCGGCGTGCTTTTCAAAAGCGGCCTTCTCACGGCATGTTTTCCCTGATTTTCGGCTGCAGAAGCGGAAAAGCCCTCTTACCCTCCTGTTTTTCTGGCATCATCCCCTGTTTTTCAGGTCAAAAATAAAAAAACGCCGCAGGAGGCGATTTGCGGCCCGAAAATGAAAAATCCGCCTCCCACATCGCGGAAGGCGGATTTTTCATGTGTTTCAGAAGCTGTTTTTAAGCGCTCTTTTCCAGTCGGCGGCGCAGAATGCTCAGCGGATGGTCGCAGGGATTGCCCGTACCATGGATGATCTGCACCTTGCAGGTACCGCATTCCGTGGCCACCTGCCGGATACCGCTGTCTTTAATGGTGTCGAACAGCTTGGAACCGATGGCCATGCCGATATCATACTTTTCCTTCTTGAAGCCGTAGCTGCCGGAAATGCCGCAGCAGCCCGCGTCGGCATTGACGGCACGGACGCCGGGAAGTCTGCGCAGAATATCCAGACCGGGGAAACCGATACCCTGGGCCCGCAGATGACAGGGAGCATGATAGATGATGTCCAGCGGCGTGGTGTCCGCTTCGGAAATATCAAGCTCGCCGCGATCGATGCAGCCAAGGATGAATTCCATGGCGTCATCCAGAGCGGTGCTTTCCATGCCTTCGGCCAGATCAGGGAAGAAGGCGGGAATTTCCGACTTGAACATGAGCTGACAGCTCGGGCACAGCGAAAGGACCGGAATACCTTCCTTGCGCCACCTGGCCACTTCTTCAAGGTTCTTGACCGCGTTCTTTCTGGCGTCCGCTTCAAAGCCGTTGGTATAAAGAGGAGTACCGCAGCAGCAGAAGACTTCCGGCGATTCCACCTTATAACCGGCTTTGTTGAGCAGCCACACAAGGTCGATGCCTGTTTGCGGCGCATAGGCCTTAATGAAGCAGCCCGGATAGAACACTACGGTTTTCGTAAGATTTTCCGGCTGCTTGTACGCTTTGAACATGGCCGGGAACTGCTTGGCGGCGAACTTGGGCAGATCGGCCTTTTTGCTGACGCCCACCATGTCGAGCACCAGCTTGCTGATGGGATTCGACATGCCGAAGTTCACGAGGAAGGAAGGGAAATAGCTCACCAGCTTCGCTTCCAGTTCACCATGAGCCAGAATCCAGTCGCGGAAGGAAGGACGGTTCTCCCTGCAGTATTCCGCACGGGCCAGCATGTTGATATTGGAAACTTCCACGCCCTGAGGGCAGGAAATGTCGCAGTTCTTGCAGTTGGCGCAATAGCTCAGAGAATTGTCTTCGCCGCTGTTGAGCATACGGAAGCGTTCCGAAGCGGGCCCCAGCATACGGGGGCCGAGGAACTTCGAGGTGACTTCCGCAACAGGGCACTGCACCACACAGGTGGAGCAGGCAACGCATTTATCGGGATTAGTACGGCGATTCATGTCCTACTCCTTTCCGGCCAGCATACCAGCATACCGGCCCGTGGCAAGGGCCACGCCATGGCCGCTCTTTTCGGCTGCGAAATCGTAACCGCCCAGAATGCGGCCTGCAAAACGTACGTTCGCAAGCACTTCGTTGCCCTCCGCATCCAGGGGTTTCAGCTCGCCGTTCACGCGCATACCCATGCGGGCGAAAAAGCTCGAGCCGAAGATATCGGGAGACGACCAGTCCTCCGTATTTTCCGGAGCTTCCAGCGGCAGACGGAAAATACTTTCCCACGCCTTGCCCGGCGCAGTGGAAATGCCGCCGCTCAGAAGACCGCCCGTGGCAATGACGAACTCATCCGCTTCCCAGCCGCATTCGCCGTGGGCGGTTGCGGAATACAGCGCCTTGCATACGCCCTCTTCCACGTCGGCCCGTACCACTTCGGCGCTTTCCACAGTGTACACGCCCGCAAGATTGAGCGCCTTTTTAAAGGCTTCCCTCATGCGGAGACCGGCAACACCGGGAGGAATGGAAACCATTTCCACAATCTTGACCTTCAGCACGGAGCAGAGATGATTCCATATCTGCTGGCTGTGCTTCATGCCGCAGATGGGGGGCAGAAGAAGCACAGGATACAGCCTTGCATACGGGGCGAGGCTTTCTTCCAGCCATTTCAGCCCTTCGGGCGTTTCCACATGGCGGGCGATATCCAGAGGCGTGATATTGCGGTGAGCATGTTCGATGGGACAGGGAAGCACTGCTTCCATGAATTCCTTGTCCGCAAACTCCGCATAGCGGTGCAACTGGTCGATGATCAGGCCGGGGTGCACATCCTTCATCTCTTCCACAGTGACCACTGCGGCGCGGTGCACGTCGTTCAGACAGTCGGGATTGAAGCTGTCGGGGCAGAGATAGCTCGGCTTCAGCGTGCCCATGACGGTGATGAGCCTGTGATTTCCCTGCTTCGAGGCCGGGGCCATGTCCAGCCCGCCCTTCTTGCAGACGCTCTTCAGCCAGGAAACGGCTTCGCTCACCGTTTCCCCTCCGCCGATGAGGCTGTAGGGATGTTCTGCAGGAAGGCCTTCCATGGCTTCAAAAGGATCGGACACGGCCTTGCCATTAATATAACCGAGGACATCAATGCATCCGCTGCTGATGGAAAGAGTGCCCGCGCCATGGGTGAGCAGCGTCACGCTCTTGCCGCTCTGAGCCGCGGTCAGCGCAGCGCTCATGCCGGCAAGGCCGGAACCGACCACAACAATGTCAGATTTTCTGTTCATCTTTCGCTCCGTCGATGTTCAGAGTGGCAGCGTACACGGCGCGGCCGAGTTCCATTTCACGAGCCTGAAGCCCCCACAGAGCGGGACGCAGTCCCTTCCAGCGCTCCTGAAGGAATTCGCGCAGGTTGTCGGCAGGAGACAGGGGGAACGGCATCCGGCATTCGGTAAGCGCCCCGATGGTGCGCAGAGAACAGTAGGTACCCTGGCAGGTTCCCATGCCGAGACGGGTGCGCAGGCGCACGTCCGTCATGGACTGGCTGGAAGGCTCGGAAGCCACATACTCGATTTCGGCGCGGGAAACCATTTCGCATTCGCAAAGCAGCGGATTGCTCTTCATGGCTGCGGCCTTTTCCACCACGATGGGGAAGGCATCGCCCAAACGATTGGCCACGAGCGGCACGCTGTGCACAGGGAAGTATCTGGTCGCCTTTTCCAGCATGGCAGGAGAAGGACTTTCGATGATGGGTTCGATGGCCGTGCGGCATTCGGCATGGACGCCGAGCTTCTGGCACACAAGATCGCACATCTTTTCCGCCATCAGGCGGTAGGTGGTGAACTTGCCGCCGAAAATGGAGAACATGCCCTCCAGACCTTCCTCGCCGTGGTCGGAGATGTGGAAACCGCGGCTCGCGGCACGACCGGCCGCGCTGCCCTTGGACACATACAGAGGACGGGTGCCCGCAAACGCACGCAGAATACGGTAGCTGCGGAGATTGGGAATAAGCACTTCGCCGATGTCGAGCAGCTTGAGCACGTCTTCGGTGGGCGCCTCGTGAGCATCGGGACGGTCGGCATGGAAGGAGGTCGTGCCCAGGATGGTAATGGAACCGTGAGGCACGAAAATGTCGCCGTCGGAACTCATGTGCAGACGGTTGATGATGCGGGACGTGAAGCGATGGTTGAAGGCCACCAGCGTGCCGCGGTCGGGCTGCACGCCCACTTCAAGACCCACGAGCTCCACGATTTTGCCCGCCCAGGACCCTGCGGCGTTGACCACGATATCGCAGGAAATGCGGACTTCCTCGCCGGTCACGAGATTGCGGGCCCGGACGCCCTTCCCCTTGCCGCCTTCCTGATCGATGCCGATGACTTCATGATGGGTCAGCATTTCACCGCCGTAGCGGCGGGCGGACATGGCATTGTGCCAGACCAGACGGAAGCCGTCCACGCTGGAATCCGGCACGCGGTAGACCGCCTTGATGGTCGGATCAAGGTTGGGTTCCAGACGGAGCGCTTCCTTGACGTCCACAGGCTCCGCCTTGATGCCCGCTCTGGCGCAGGCTTCCACCCAGGGCTTTTCATAATCAGGATCGTCCTGCTGGCTGAGAACGAAAAAGCCTTCGGACTCTTCCACGCATTCGCGGCCGATGCGACGAAGAATCATGTTTTCTTCAATGCATTCCTTTGCCGCTTCATTGTCCTTCACCGCATAACGGCCGCCGCTGTGCAGCAGGCCGTGGAAGCGGGAACTCGCACCAGAAGCTATACCGCCCTGTTCCAGCAGCACAGCCTTGACCCCGCGCATACTGAGATCCCGCAGGATGCCTATGCCAGTAGCGCCGCCGCCGATGATGACTACAGTCGTGTGTTTCACACAGCCTCCCTTGCCCTTTTGCCTGAGAAAAATTTTCATTTACGAAAAAGCTCAAAGACAAATTACCATAATACGAAAATTATTTCTGATTTATCCTCTTAATCCAACGGCGTCAAGCGGCATAAAAAAATCAATGAGTGCAAGAGGTTGAAAATCCTTTTTCACGGGTTCTTTTTCGCTTGCGGGCATGTCTGGAAAAAGTATATCGTGTGTCAGGCATCAATCTTTCTTAAAAGAGGAACAACCATGAAGATATCCGAAAAACGCTGCGTGGTTCTGGATATGGATGGAACGGTGTACCTCGGCAATATTCCCATTCCGGGAGCCGTGGAATTCATCAGAAACAACTGGGACAGAATCGACTTCCACTTCCTGAGCAACAATACTTCCAAGGCGCCCGATACTTATGTAAGGAAGCTCAACGGCATGGGTATTCCCGCCACGCTCGACCTCATCCTCTCCCCCACGACGCCCCTGGTGGATTTTCTTAAAGAACACGGCATTCATACCGCCTATATCGTGGGCAACCGCGACTTCTGCCGGGACCTTGCCCAGCGTATGCCCGAACTCCGGCAGCAGGAAGAAGGCGCGCAGGCCGTCATTCTGGCCTACGATACGGAACTGACCTATGAAAAACTCGCCCGTTCCGCCGTTCTTCTGGAAAATCACCCGGAAGTGCTATTCCTTGCCACGCATCCCGACAAGGTCTGCCCCTCTCCCGAAGGGCCTCTGCCGGACGTGGGAAGTATGCTGGCCCTCTACAAGGTGGCGACGGGCCGCGAACCGCAGTACATCTTCGGCAAGCCCGACCCCGCCGTTCTCCAGCCGCTTCTGAAAAAATACCGCAAGGAAGAAATGGTCATGGCCGGCGACAGACTCAGCACCGACAAAAAACTTGCAGAAAACGCGGGCATTGATTTCATTCTCGTACTGAGCGGGGAAGCCACGCTGGAAGAGGCCAGGGCAGAAGCCGTACAGCCCACCGTCATTGCCGAAGACCTCGGCAGGGCCTGGGAGGAATAAGTCCCGCCCATGCTCCGGCACGGAGGAAACAGCCCTGAAGGACTCCCTCCCCCGGAAAATCTGCTCTGCATTCCTGCGGAATTTACTGCCGGGGAGCGGATCGTCTCAGAAGGCGGTCCGCTCCTCATCTGTCATGGCCGCACGAAGTATGCGACCTGCGGCTGATGTTCGTTTCCGAAAATGCGGAGAAAAAAATATACGACGCCCGGGGCAGCGTTCAGCCTGCGGAACACAAGTCGCCTACTCTCCCCCCTGCAGAGCGCGATACCGCATAAGCTCATCGTACACGCCGAGGCCCACGCGAAGCCCGCCCTTCCCCCGCCCGAGGCCGATATTCGGCTTGGCAAGGCCGTGATAGTCGGAACCGCCGCTCAACTGAAGATCGTACCTCGCCGCAAGCTCCACACAAAGGCGCACATCCCCCGCGTCGTGTTCGCTGTGATAGGCCTCAAGGGCATCCAGCCCCTGTTCCTTCAGTCCGGCGACAAGGTGATTCAGTTCTTCAACAGGGGCGTGCAGCAGTCTGGGGTGCGCCATGGAAACCACGGCCCCCGTACTCTTCAAAAGGGAAACGGCCTCCCCGGGACTCATGAGTCTGCGGGGTTCATAGGCAAGTCCGTCTTTGCCGAGGTACTGCCGGAAGGCCTCCCGCCTGTCCTTCACCACCCCCATGGAACAAAGCAGCGCGGCAAAATGGGGACGCCCCACTACGGCACCTCCGGCCAGAGCCTCCGCCGCCTCATAGGAAACATCCAGACCGAGCGCCCGCAGTTTCTCCGCTATGCGGAGATTTCGTTCCTTTCGTCCCATGCGCACCTTTTCCAGCGCAGCCTCAAGCCGCGCCGTTTTCTCCGGCTCTTCCGGTATCCACAGACCGAGAAAGTGCGCCTCTCCCCACGGCGTGGCCGTACTGATTTCGCAGCCGCGGACAAAGACGATGTTCCGCTGTTTCGCCTCTTCTTCCGCCTCATCCAGCCCTGCCAAGGTATCGTGATCCGTAAGCGCCAGTACCGCCAGATGCGCCTGTGCGGCCTTGCGGACAAGATCCGCAGGGCTGTCCGTTCCGTCGGAAGCCGTGCTGTGGGTATGAAGATCAATAAAAGTCATGCTCATTATTGAAGCGTATCACGACACGGCCTTCTGTCAATCATGGCATTGACGGAACGCGCCGATACGTTACGCTGAAAGCATGACTATGCTGTGAGGAGCCCCATGAACGATTCGCAACTTCAGATTCTGCTCTGCCCCGAGTGCCGAAAACCGCTGCGTTCCGTGCCGGATTTCCGGGAAGGTCTCGTCTGCCCCGTATGCGGCATGATCTATCCCGTCTGCGACGACATCCCCTTTCTCTTCAAAGAAGCCGCTCTTCCCGCCGCTTCCCCATGGCAGGAACAGGCAGAGACGGCGCGGGAATATTTGTAACAAGGTGAGCGCATGAACGAATTTTTTCTCGCCAACGGCTCCATATTCCGACACATATTCTATACCACCGCCATGGTCTACGACAGGAGGGAACAGGAACCCTTTCCTCCGGTGAATGTGTACAGATGCGTTGACCGCATTCTGGTACAGGCGCTTGTGCCCGGCCTGGCCGCCCATGAAATCCATGTTTCCGTCGACGGACAAGATCTGCTTCTGGAAGGAAGACTCTCCCGCGGCACGGGGCATTACATTCGCGAAGAGCGCTACAGCGGCCGCTTCAGGCGCAGAATCCCGCTCGGATGCGCCGTACATACCGAACCTGGTCTGACCAT
This sequence comes from Mailhella massiliensis, assembly GCF_900155525.1. Lineage (NCBI taxonomy): Bacteria > Pseudomonadati > Thermodesulfobacteriota > Desulfovibrionia > Desulfovibrionales > Desulfovibrionaceae > Mailhella > Mailhella massiliensis. Next base: position 500,458 of record NZ_LT706951.1, on the reverse strand, counting down.
GAAAAACGGTATTCTTCACATAGAACTTCAGAAAAAAGGATAAGTTCATGTCGACAAAAACGCTCTATCCGCAGGTACGGCCAGCCACCGATATCGTAGATACGGAAAACGGCGTTCATATCCGGGCAAACATGCCCGGCGTGACGGAAAAAGATCTGCATTGCACTCTTCAGGGGAACACGCTCCACATTACGGCAAGTTCCCGCTGCCCCGTGCCGCATGAGGAACGGGACGTCATGGTTCTGGAATTCGGCAATGTGGAGTTCCGGCTCGATATCGCCATGGGCGGCTCGCTTTCCGCCCCTGTGGAAACAACGCTGGACAAGGGGGTCCTTTCCATTTTCCTGCCGCATCAGGCGGGAGGACACAACACCCCCGTCACGCTGCTCTGACGTATCCTGAAACACTGCCGCGAGCTCTGCGGTGGAAGCTTCCGAAAGTCTGCACACGGAAACAGGAGACAGACATTCGCAGGCGGTTACTCCCGTTCAGAGGAAAGGCACTTTCCGAATCCGGGAAAAATTTCAGCCGCGTTTCACTTCGCGGCGCTTTCCCGTCATATCGTGCACGGCGAGTTTGAGGATCTCCATTCCGGGCACCAGCTCTTCATGAAAATGGTACTGTTCCCCTTCCTTAATATGATAGTGCTCCAGCATGGCGCGCAGCGCGGGAATCTTTTCTCCTTCCAGGGCATATTCCATAATGCCGGTTCCGCAAACGCTGTCGAACTCCATGGTGCACTCGCACGCCCCTACCTCCGGCCCGGTGACCTGCCCGTGCGTAAGTTCCATGCAGAAAGCCACATGAGGATTCCGCCTGAGAAGATCATGCTTATGTCCGCTTTTGGCTCCATGAAAATAAAGCGTCACACGCTCTCCGTATTCCAGCAGCCCGAACGTCATGGGCACGACATAAGGATACGGAGTGTCGAAAAAAGCCACATGGCAGACTTCGCAACGCTTCATGACCTGAATGATGCGCGCATGATCCGTTATTTCTCTGTCTTTTCTTCGCATGATCAGTCTCCGGCAGAAGAAGACTCCAAGGCTCCCGCCTCCAGCGTCATGACAAGAGCGTCTTCCCCGTCGGAATAGTAACGTCTGCGCAGCCCCGCCTTCTGAAATCCGAGCCGGGAATAGAGCGCCCGTGCAGGAGCGTTGCTCACCCGAACTTCCAGAAAGGCGGTTTCCCATCCTTCGGGAGTGAGTCCTTTTGCCTGCCGGTGTCCGCCCTGCCGCGTATCGCGCAGGGCAAAATCCATAAGAGGAAAAGAATATCCCCTGCCCCGTTCTTCGGGACTCAGAGCGATATTCAGAACCTCAAGTTCTCCCGCCAGTACGCGCAGCGTGATGTATCCGCGCAGTCTGCCGTCACGAAAAAAGCCGTATCCGGCAAACCAGTCCTGCCGCCACGCATCGGCAAACTGTTCCGCCGTCCAGAAAGAAGGAAAGCAGCGCGCTTCCAGCGAAGCGGCCTCCGGCATATCATCCAGTGCAAGTCGGCGTATTTCTTCCATACCCGCCCCGTATTCAAGGCATGATGTTATGAAGTGAGGTTTCACCCTCATAAAGGGGCACCGCGCAGCAAAGCAGGTCCCGCCCTTTCAGACACGTTGCGGCAAGGCGCCTTGCCGGAACAAACGCTGCACGGGAACGCAACATGCGGCACTCAGGATACGTTCTGAACATGGGCTTATGAGAAAGACGAACGGCTCCGGCACCTGCCGACATCATTCTGACGGCGCTTTTTCCATGCTGTGGAAGAACGCCGCCGGAAAAGTCCCGCCCAAGAAAGCTCAACGCTCTGTGTTCAGAGCAAGAACCCTCACCATATCTTCATGTACGGCTCTGTTGCTGGCCAGAATGGGAGTATGGAACTGATACGGCGCGCCGCTTCTTCCCGACACCCGGCCGCCGGCTTCCTCCACCAGCACCCAGCCCGCCGCGATGTCCCAAGGCTTGATCCAGCCTTCGAAATAGGCATCGAAGCTGCCGCAGGCCACGAAGCACATATCAAGCGCGGCGGACCCGCAGCGCCTGACGCCGACGGTGGCATCAAGCAGAATACGCATGTTTCCGAGAACCTCGTCCATATCCTCATGAACGGAATAAGGGAATCCCGTAGCCACAAGAGCATCGGAGCAGGAAGAAACGTCGCTCACATGGATGGGGCGGCCGTTGAGCCATGCGCCCCTGCCGCGTTCAGCGACATAGCGTTCCCCGCGCACGGGAGCGGAAACGGCCCCGAACACGACTTTGCCGTTCTCCCACAAAGCCACGGACGTGGCCGTATCGCCGAAGTGATGGGCGAAATTCGTGGTTCCGTCCACGGGATCAATAATCCAGCAGGTTCCCGAAGGCAACGTTTCCTTCGCACTTTCTTCCGCCATGAAATTTGCGCCGGGGACAACGTCGCGCAGGTGCTCCTTGAGATAGGCCTCTATCGCAAGATCGGTATCCGTTACAAGATCGCGCGTGCCTTTGTGCCGGATGGTACGGGGACGATCCCACCGGGAAAGAAAAATCTCGTCGCTTCCGTCCAGAACGGAAAGCAGATCCTGAACACGTTCCGACACTTCCATGCTGTCCATAATTTCTCCTACTTGTTGCCCGACGCCTTTTCCGCCATGCGTATGCGGTAACGCAGGGAAAGCACTTCCAGAAGCCGGGCAAGGTCGTCCGCCGCAAGGCGCAGAAACGCCTTCAGCTCGTCGGAAATGCTTCTTGCTTCTTCCATGGCGAGACAGAGCACGCCGCAGGTGCTTTTATTGACCGTAACGGGAATGCACACCGTGCTGCCGAAGGAGGGAATCCCCTCGCGCTTGCCGAATACCGGAGCGGGACCGGAAAAACCGTCGCTGTACACGGCTTCCTCATTACGGAAAACCCAGCCTATAATGTCGTTATGGATGGAAAATTCACAGCTTTTCTGCCCTTCAAGCAGCAGTGGCGGGTATTCCCCCTCCATGATGTAGGTGGAACTTCCCTCCACACGGGAGGCGAAAGCTGCATAGGTAAACCCCGTGGCTTCCAGAAGCACGGGAAACACCATGCCGAGATAACTTTTCCAGCCGGGGTAGTTGTGGCGAAGTTCCACCAGATGTTCCAGCGCATGGAGGTAGTTCCCGGATTCCCCGGATTCCGCCTTTCCCTCCATCCCCTGTACCTGTGAAAGCATGTCTGCAAAGACGGCGATGAGCTTCTGCTTCTCTGGAGAAAAGGCATGACGCTTGCAGCTGTCGATGCAGAGAATGCCGCCGTCGGGCAAAGGGCAGCCCAGAAAGGAACAGATTTCCGGTTCCCAGTCTTCCTTGTAATAACCGAGATAGGCCTGATTCTCATCGATGGAACCGACCACGATGGGAGACCTGTTGCGCAGTATCCAGCCCGCAAGACCTTTGCCGGGATAAATCACGGCGTTCTGATCGATATGGTCGCCCTGACTGTAGGCGGCCATGATCTGAGCGCCCTGCCCCGTGCGGGGAGCTTCAAACAACACGACGGAATAGGCCTCGAACACACTGGCGGCAAGCGCAAGAATGGATTCAACGGGATTTTTGACGATCATGACGTAAACGAAGTTAACGGGAAAAGAGGGATAGGCGCATAATAGCATCCGGCCGCGGCAGGGGCAAGCTTTTCCTTCCAGTGAAACTTGAAGGGTTTGCTGTGCATCTCACCCTGAAACTTATTGCAACATATTATTTTTACTGTTGTTTTAAAGTGAACGTCTTATATCTTTCCGCCGGACGCTCCGCCGGGAAAAAAGGTCTCGAAAACCTCACTGCTCCCCGCTCAGCTTGTCCAGGCTCTTTCAGAATTTCCCGTCCATACGCCCACTTCAGAGAGGAAGAGCTTTTCAGGCTTTGCCTCGAGGCTCATACCGTCGAATTTTTCAGCATAAAAACTGGAGAGGTTTCATTCCCGGGAAAGCAAGAAAAAATGAACAATGCCGGATGCGGAATACAAGACTCTCCGCAACGGCGGCAGAGTCTTACGAAACATGCTGTTCCGCCATGCGGAACGGAATGCACAAGGCAAAACAAAATGCCTGTCGATAGGCAACCCTTGAAAATATCCATAAATTCACAAGGTAATCGCCGTCAGTATCATCATTTTTTCCGTCAGACACAAGCTCTTGACGAAGGAGGGGGCTGAGATTTAGCGTGTGACCGCCCCGGGTGTTCCTTCGGGGAAACACATCATATACGGAGCCGTTGTCCGCAGATTGCCGTGCGTTTTCCGCACGGCAGGATCTTTTCTGCGCCGCGCTCCCGGGACTTCTTCCGCCGGAAAACGCCTGCCAGGACATCCGCTCCTCCCCGGCGACAGTCCCGAATATATGCCTGCCGGAAGCGGCGTCGTCCGTTTCAGAAAAGCTTTTTCATAAAATACTCCCCTTCCGCCGCGTATCGCCGCCCGCCGAGATGTGAAAGAGTTCCTCTTCCGCTGCCGGAAAAGAGCCTTCTCAGGCTTTTCCCCGGGCCGGGTACTCAGGCTCTTTCCCTGAAAAAAAAACATGCCGCAGGTATGCCGCTGCGCACGCATCGGGATTCCCCGCGGTCTCCCTCCGCCTGAACGGGCGCCGTTTTTCTCCGCACGGAAATAACCGTGACCGACTTCTCCGCCTCCGCACGGAAAAGCGACAAGAAATACATCAACAAATACCTGTGCATCCGCATAAGTCCCTTCTCAGTAAAACAAGGAGAAAAACATGATCGGTCCCGTAGTCAATTCACTATGCATTCTTTTCGGTTCCATCATCGGCAGCTACATCGGAAGACTTCTCGGCGAGACCTTCCGCAAGCATCTCATGCTGGTTTTCGGCTGCATCAATATCGGCATGGGCGTTTTCATGATCGGTAAAACGCAGGCTCTGCCCCCCGTAGTCTGCGCCCTGCTTCTCGGAACGCTGATAGGGGAAATGCTGAGGCTTGAATACCTCATCATGATTCTTGCCCACAAAATTTCCACGCTGTTCAGCCGCCTCGGCAAGAAACAGCGCAGTTCCCTTGAATACATGCGGGAACAGTTCTCCATTTTTCTCGTCGTATTCGCGGCCAGCGGACTTGGCTTCTTCGGTTCCATGCAGGAAGGACTCACGGGCGATCCGTCTCTGCTCATCATCAAGGCTCTGCTGGACTTTCCCACGGCCCTGTTCATCGCCGCCAATACCGGGGCCATCATCGGTATTCTCTGCGTGCCTCAGTTCCTTGTGCAGTGCCTCGTGCTTTTGTCGGCGGGCTTTGTGGGACAGTACACAACGCCCTTTCTGCTGGACAACTTCTCGGGGTGCGGCGGCTTCATCATGCTTGCCACGGGACTGCGCACCTGCGGCATCATGCAGTTTCCCATTCTGAGTATGCTGCCCGCCTTTCTGTGTTCCATGCCCCTTTCCCTGCTCTGGCTGCACTTCTTCGCCTGACGTCTCCCAAGAAGGGAATACGCGTGTATTCCCTTCGGGCTTTCCGCAAGGATACTCACATGTTCTTGACGCCCTTTCTCAAAAGGACCATGAAAAAAGCATCTTCACCTCTGACTGCGAGGTCGTCATGTCTGTTTTCTGTATTCTTGTTCTGGGCGGCGCTCTGGTAGGAATCCTTTCCGGCCTTTTCGGTGTGGGAGGAGCCATCATCATCGTTCCGCTGCTCAACATGCTGTTTTCCAGCATGGGCGTATCGGACAATCTGGTTCAGCACCTTGCCGTGGGTACCGCCCCCTCCACCATGCTCGTCACTTCCCTGACCACTTTTCTCGCCCATGTCCGCATGGGGTCCATGCGCTGGGACGTATGGAAAAAAATGCTCGCCGGAATCGTTGTCGGCTCCGTGGCCGGAGCTCTCTTCGCCCACAGAATTCAGGGACAGTCGCTGGAACTTATTTTCGGCATCATGATCGTCGTCATGGCCGTGCAGATGATCATGGGTTTCAAGCCCCGGCCTCATACCGGAGCACAGAACTTCTATATTCCCGTGAGTCTGGGCATAGGCATCCTTTCCAGCCTTACCGGAGTGGCCGGTTCCCTTCAGCTCATCATTTTTCTGGCCTGGGCCGGATATGCGTGGTGCGACTGCGTGAGTACCGCCGCCGCACTCAGCCTGCCCATTACCCTCACCTCCACCATCAGCTACATCATTCTCGGCTGGGGGCATGAAGGCCTGCCGGAATTTTCTCTGGGATATATGTATGTGCCCGGAACCATAGGTCTGATGATTCCGAGCATGATCATGGCCGTGGTCGGCGCAAGGCTTGCCCACTGGTCGAAGCTTCCCGCCGACATGCTCAAGCGGGCATTCGGCGTGTTCGGGCTTTTTGTGGGAATTTCCATCCTGATCAAGGCCCTGTAGACACAGCAGATTCCTTCTTGAAAAGAACCCGTTCTGCCCGGCATTCCGTTCCGGCGCGCTGCGCTCCTCCCTCCGTACTGGGGAAAGGAGCACTCCGGGCATATCCCTCCCCGCAGACAGCGCCACGCAGCACAGGAAAGAAACGGCGCTCCGTCTGCCGGGCGCGGCGCATCTCCTGCCTCCGTGACTTTCCCGGCCTGTGTCCCTGCCGGCCCGCGTTCCCTCAGATGCTTTTCCATGCCCTGCCGGAACAGAAAATATGCGCCGCCCATGGAAAAACACCGGGGGAGGAGCCTGTCTTTAAAGTGCCGCTTGAACTTACGCCTTGCGCTCTTCGGCCTCCGGCGGAAGAAAAGGAACAGGGCGCCTGCCGGGAAAAGGCCGGAAGCCGGACTTTTCAAAACGCCGCACAGCGGCTATGATGAAAAAAGACGACTGGTTATTTCAGGAGACCGCCATGCATACCTTTTACCTCCCCCCCGAACAATGGAGCGAACGGCTCGAACTTTCCGGCGCGGAAGCGCATCACATGGGCCGCGTGCTTCGCCTGCATCCGGGCGACGAGGTGCTTGTCCTCGACGGAGAAGGCAGAGAGGCCCTCTGCCGCATAGCCTCCATAGGCAGGCAGTCCGCCCAGCTTATTAAAGTGGAGGAAAAACGGTACCCCCGGCCGGAATCCGGCGTGATTCTTGCCGTAGGCTGGGGCAAGGAAGCCCGCCGCGGCTGGATTCTGGAAAAATCCGTGGAGCTTGAAGCCGCCGGACTGTGGTTCTGGCAGGCCAGACGCAGCCAGTTCCCCGTTCCCGCAGACGCCAAGGAATCCTGGCACGCCTCCCTGGTAGCGGGTGCGAAACAGTGCCGGAACCCCTGGCTGCCGGAACTTCGCACGCTTCCCGGCGGGGTTGAGGAACTCATACAGGCCTCGAAGCAGTTCGAGCATCGTCAGGTACTTCTGGAAAGCGGTCTTCCCGGCCAGTCCTTCATGTCGGAAGAATTCCTCGGCAGAAAGGGAAAGACGCTCTGCGTCATCGGCCCCGAGGGAGGCTTTACGCCGGAGGAAGCCGGAAGACTCATCGAAGCCGGTTTTCAGGCCCTCAGCATGGGGGAAAGAGTTCTGCGCTGGGAAACGGCGGCCATGATGGCCCTGGGCCTGCACTGGTGGAAACGTCAGCACCCCGGAGAATTATCATGAACCGACCGCTGCCGGAAAGTCTCCGCCCCGCAGAGCTTGAACATTTTGTAGGGCAGCCCCATCTGCGCGCGCAGATACAGGCGCTGCTCGGCGGCGCACATCTGCCGAGCCTTCTGCTCTTCGGGCCTCCCGGATGCGGCAAATCCACTCTCGCGCTTATTCTGGCCCGGGCCACGGGCCGGAAAATGCTGCGTCTTTCCGCTCCCGAAGCAGGCATTCAGCAACTGCGCCGACAGCTTTCCGGCGTGGAAGTGCTGGTGCTGGATGAACTGCACCGCTTTTCCAAGGCGCAGCAGGATTTTTTCCTGCCCATTCTGGAAAGCGGCGAAATGACCATGATCGCCACCACTACGGAGAACCCTTCCTTCAGCGTGACAAGGCAGCTCCTTTCCCGCCTCCATGTGCTGCGGCTGAAGCCTCTCGGGCGCGACGATCTGCTTTCTCTGGCAAAACGCGGCACGGAAAAGACGGGCGTATCCTTTCCCGACGACGTGCTGGAATTTCTGTGCGCGCTTTCCAACGGTGATGCGCGCAGTCTGCTCAATCTGGTGGAGTATGTTTCCTCCCTGCCGGAAGAACAGCGCACCCTTGCGGGGGTGCAGAAGGTCATGCCCGAAATCGTGGCCAGACACGATAAGGACGGCGACAGTCACTATGAACTTGCCTCCGCCATGATCAAATCCATACGCGGCAGCGATCCCGACGCCGCGCTCTACTACCTCGCCTGCCTGCTGGAGGGAGGGGAAGACCCGCGCTTCATCTGCCGCAGGCTCATTCTTTCCGCCTCGGAAGACGTGGGACTGGCCGACCCGCACGCCCTGCCCATGGCCGTGGCCTGCCAGCAGGCCGTGGAATTCGTCGGTATGCCGGAAGGGTACATTCCTCTTTCCGAGACCGTCGTCTACCTTGCCCTCGCGCCCAAGAGCAATTCCACCTACGCCGCCTACCACAACGTGACGAGGGAAATCAAAAACAACGGCATACAGCCCGTGCCCCTGCACCTTCGCAACGCCGTGACCAAGATGCAGAAGCAGTGGGGATACGGCAAGGACTACCAGTACCCGCACAACTTTCCCGGCGCATGGGTCGATCAGGACTATCTGCCGGAAACGGTGATGGCAAGACGCTACTACCAGAGCAAGGATCAGGGCGACGAACCGCGGCTCAACGCCTGGCACAAGCGTCACCGCCGCGCCGCGCCCGTGGAAAAGAAATAACCCCGAACTTAACCGGAAGGATATATATGGAACGACATTTTTCCCGCAATTACCGTTCGGAAGCACGCCCGAAACCGTGCCTGCCCTCCCTTCGCTTCTATCTTTCCCTGGCGGGTATCATGTTCCGTGCGGGGCGAGTGGCCTCCACCGGAAACTACAGCGCCGAACGCTGGGTGTACGACAGCTTCCTTGTAGGCGAGCTTATGGAAAAAATGGGGACCTCCATCATCATCGAAGGAGTGGAAGCCCTGGACAGGGAAGGCCCCTGCGTTTTCGAGGCCAACCACATGAGCACGCTGGAAACCTTTCTTCTGCCCTGCATCATACAGCCCCGCAAGGATGTGACCTTCGTGGTGAAGAAATCCCTGCTCAGCTACCCCTGCCTCGGACCTGTGCTTGCCGCACGCGACCCGCTGGCCATAGGCCGTGCCAACCCCCGGGAAGACCTGGCCACGGTGCTTGAAGGCGGAAAGAAACTCCTTGAAGAAGGAAGGTCCGTCATCATCTTCACTCAGGGCAGCCGCAAAAAGGATGTGAAGGAAGAGGATTTCAATTCTCTCGGCGTGAAACTGGCACGCAAGGCCAATGTTCCCGTCATCCCCATTGCGCTCAAGACCGACGCCTGGGGCGAAGGCTCGCTCATCAAGGACATGGGGTGGATCAAGCCGCAGCTTCCCGTGCATGTGCGTTTCGGGGAAGCGCTGGAAGTCAGAGGCCCGGGCAAGGAGGAGCACGCTTCCATCGTGCGCTTCATCAGGGAAAGCTTCGACGCATGGGTGGCCGCCGATGGCAAAGCCTGAAAACTGCTCCCCTTCCCTGATACGGACGCTGTGCGAAAAAGAAGGCTTTCTCCTGAATGAGGAACAGGCTTCGCAGCTTGCGGGATACCTTTCCCTGCTCATGCAGTGGAACAAAAGGATGAATCTTGTGGGAGCACGGCACTGGCGGGATGCGCTGGACGAACTCATCATGGACAGCTTCCACCTTTCCCGCTTTCTGCAGGAGCATGTGTTCCCCCATCTTCCTCCCTCGCCCGTTTCGTGGGATCTGGGGTCAGGAGCGGGCCTGCCGGGCATTCCCCTCCGCATGGTGTGGCAGGAAGGAAGCTACTGGATGGTGGAATCGCGCGACAAGCGCACCATTTTCCTTTCCACCGTACTTGCACGTCATCCGCTGAAGGATACGCATGTGTTCAGAGGCAGGGCCGAACAGTTCATGGAAGGAAAAAAAGCCGACCTCATCGTCAGCAGGGCCTTCATGCCCTGGAAGGAGCTGCTCCATTTCGTACAGGGGCACCTGACCGAAGGCGGAAACATCGTTTTTCTTTCCAGGGAACCGCTGAAAGCGGAAGACTCCATGCTCTGGGAGGAAACGGCCTCCTCCGCCTATACCATAGGCAAGGATAAACGCTGGTTCTGCGCCTTCAGGGAAAAAAACGGCAGGGAAGAAACGGCGTAACACCGTTTTTGCAGCGTCAGGCTTTTCCGCAGCCGCCTGGCGGAAACGGTGCAGAAGCAGGCGAAGGCGCCATGCCGGAAACGAAGCTGTTCCCTTTCTCCGCACGCCGTCCGACGGCATGAGCATACCGGCAGCCCATGCCTCCGCAGCCGGAAAACCGGGGCTGTTTTTCCGCCCCGGACATCGGAAAAACAGGAAAATGATAAAGGCCCGACCAATACGGTCGGGCCTTTATCATTGCGGTCAGAAAGATGAGCCTCGGGCATGGCGGATACCCCGGTAATAACCGCAGGCTGCGCCTTCCATGAACGAAAAGCCGCCGGAAACTGCCTTCCGGGAAACGCCCTGATGCCGGAGCGGAAAATCAGTTGAGCTTCTGCTGTTCGTTGAACTTGTCGATATACTTCTGACGGCATTCGTAGCTGCAGAAGTGCAACGTCTGCTCGCCGTTGCGCACGGTGATGGAGCTGTTCTTGTCCACATAGGTGCCGCATACGGGGTCCTGCACCATTTCGCCCGATTCCATGCGCTTCTTTTCCTGCTGGGCTTCCTTTTCGGCCCGCTTCTTGTTGTCGTTCATGAACAGGCGGTACAGGACATAGCAAACCAGAGCGAAAATGACGACTTTAATGAGCATACTCTCTCCTGAGCGAAGTTGTCGTTGCGGCAATGGCGCTGCGGGATCAGCGCGGTCGGTTTGAATCTATTGGAAAATGGAGGAACCTTCAAGCCGATAATGCAGCTTTTCAAGCAGGCTTTTCACGCCCGTCCCGTCCGGCATCACAAGATCCGGCGCAATTTCCAGCAGCGGAATCAGCACGAAGGCCCTTTCCGCCATGCGCGGATGGGGAAGAATGAGATGCTCGTCCCCGCTTCTGACTTCCCTGCCGAAAAGAAGCAGATCCATGTCAATGACTCGGGGGCCGAAATGATCGGAAACATCGCGCACACGGCCCAGAAGCCGTTCCTTTTCCAGAAGTGCGTCCAGCAGCTGCACGGAGGTTACGCCCTCCGCACATGCGACACACAGCACCTGATTGAAGAACCAGGGCTGATCCTTCCGCCCCTGCGGTTCCGTGCTGTACAGCGAGGAGGCCGACGCAATGCGAATCCCCGGCAGGGAGGCTATCTCCTCCCGAGCACGGGCAAGATGGGCCTTCGCGTCGCCCATGTTGGACCCCAGACAGACAAATGCCTGTATCATACGTTCTCCTTTTCTTTGTGCGGAGTATACTCAGGCGGCATCATCTGTCCAGCGTGCAGAATCGGAGCGCCGAAGGAAACGGGCATGGCCACGCCGTCATTCATCAGAGACGGGCCTTCCACGCCCGGCCACAGCCTGCCAGAGGCGGAACCTGCATATTTTGGCGTCGCTTCTCCCACCCTTCGTTACGGCTGCGGAGCATCCGCCGTTCTTGACACGGAAAAGGCCTTGTTGCACAAAAAAGACATCCCGGTCCTTCTTCCCCCGTCATGCCATGAATTCTTCCGTTTCTCCCCTTGTCTCCCTGCGCGGAGTATGGAAAAGCTACGGAGCGCTCCACGCTCTGCGCGATGTTTCCCTCGATGTCATGGAAGGGGAAAAGGTATTCCTCATCGGCCCTTCCGGTTCCGGCAAGTCCACGGTACTGCGCTGCATCAACCGCCTGGAGATCATTCAGAAAGGCCAGATTCTGGTGGAAGGCAGGGACATCTATGCCCGCGACTGCGACATCTGCCGTATGCGGCAGGATATGGGCATGGTGTTTCAGTCGTTCAACCTCTTCCCCCACCTGAACGTGCTGGACAACCTCATTCTCTCCCCGGTTCGTCTGCGCGGCATGAAGAGGAGCGATGCCGTGGCCGTGGCGGAAGAGCTGCTTGCGCGCATCGGCCTTGCCGACAGGAAGTTCGCCTTTCCCGATGAACTTTCCGGCGGACAGAAACAGCGGGTCGCCATTATCCGCGCTCTGGCCATGAAACCGCGTCTCATGCTCTTCGATGAGCCGACCTCCGCCCTCGACCCGGAAATGACAGGAGAAGTGCTGGAACTTATGGGGGCGCTCGCCCGGGAAGGCATGACCATGCTGGTGGTGACCCACGAAATGAACTTCGCCCGGGAAGCTGCGGACAGAGTGATCTTCATGGATCAGGGAGAAATCCTCGAACAGGGCGCTCCCGGAGACCTTTTTGAACAGCCCCGTCATCCGAGACTGCGGCAGTTTCTCCAGACACTGGCATAAAAGCCGCCTGAGCATACCGGCGGGATGCGGGCACCGTATTTTTCTGTTCAGGAAAGACGAACAAAACAGGGTTTCCCGGAGGCGGGGCCGAACGCCCTCCCGCCGCGCTGCGCCGAAAGCGCCCGGAGCTTCCCGCCCCGCGCCGTACGCGGTATTCTTCCGGCAGAAGCATAGCGAACGGCTGAAAACATGCGGAACGCCTCCCTCCGCCGCCTTCTTTTCGTTCCCCGGCATGATTGCCCCTCGGGGATTTTCTCCTTCTCTTGCAAGTCCGGCACAGCCATGCTAGTGCTTGCATCATGTCCCACACTATCCGCCAGACTCTGTTCCTGCTGGGCGCATGTTTTTTATTGTGCCCGCTCTCCGGCTGCGGCCTCATCAGTCAGACGTCGGACCGGCAGGAAGAATCCGCGCCGCTTTTCGACAGCGACCCCATGCCCTACGTTGTGGATATCCGTGTGGAAGGGGACGGAATCCCGGAACTTCGTTCCTCCATGGAAAAGCACAGTCAGCTTGTGCTGCTGAAGGCTCAGGCGCCCGACGGCCTGCTCGGCCTGATGCGCAGGGCCCGCGCGGACGAACAGACCGCGGTGAAGCTTCTGCAATCCCTCGGATACTATGACGGCACGGCCTCCGCCCATGTTGCGGAAGCGGACAAACCGGGCGGGCAGGCCCGTGTTACCCTCACCCTTCTGCCCGGCCCGCGTTACCACATGGGCAGAACGGAACTTTCCTATCATCCCGCGCCCGCACCGCTGCCGCCCTTTCCCGGCATAACCCCCGCCGCTCCCCCCGAAAAGCTCTCGGGCCTGAGCGAAGATCAGCCCGCCGTAGCGGACAACGTGCTCGCCGCCGTGGACGAAGTGCCCGAAGCGCTGCACCGTTCCGGCTACCCCGAAGCGGCCGTGGCCGATACCCGATATACGCTGAACAAGTCTGAAAAAACACTGAACGCCGACGTGGTAGTCGATCCCGGCCCCGCCGCCGTCATGGGCAAGGCCGTGATCCGCGGCACCAGAAAGGTGGAACCGGAATATCTTACCCGGCTCGTCACCTGGCAGCAGGGAGAACCCTGGGACGACAGACGGCTCCAGGCCTACCGCCGGGAACTTCAGAAGCTGGGCCTTTTCCGTTTTGTGGACGTGAAACCGGCTCCTGCCGATCAGGGGACTCCTCTGGAGGCAAAGAACTGCCTGAACCTTCCCGTACTGGTGGACGTGCGGGAGGCCAGCTTCCGCACCGTCAGCGCGGGTGCGCGTTACGCCACGGATACGGGCGTGGGGCTTCAGGGCGAATGGCAGCACCGCAACCTGTTCGGCGCGGGGGAAAAGCTGACCTTGAAAACGCCTTTCGCTCAGGACAGGCGCGGCGTGCAGGCCGACTTTGAAAAGCCGGCCTTCGGGCGGCCCGACCAGAAATTCCTGGCCGGTTCCTCCTACCTCAGAGAAGATACCGACGCCTACGACACCACGGCCTTCAATGCCTATGCGGGCATGGAGCGTAAAATTTCCTCCGACTGGTGGGGCAGCGTGAAAATTTTCGGTGAAGAAGGCTCCGTAACCCGGGTGGAGCAGGATGAATACCGTTACGCCAGCCTTATTTTCACCCTGCGAAGAGACACCCGCAACAATATCATGAATCCCGAACGGGGCACCTATCTGCAATGGGATGTCGCGCCCACCACAGGTTACTACAACGGAGAGTTTTCCGGCGTATCCGCCAAGGTGACCGCCTCCGGCTACTATGCTCCCTTTGACGACGACTTTCTGGTGTTCGCGGCAAGAACTTCCGCCGGTTCCTTCCTCGGTGTTTCCATGGCCAACATTCCCCCTTCGCTCCGCTTCTACTGCGGCGGAGGCGGTTCCGTACGCGGATACGCCTATCAGGCCATAGGCCCGAAGGACAGCGACGGCGAACCCAGAGGCGGCAGATCCTTCCACGACATCAATCTTGAAGCACGCTTCCGTGTCACCGAAAACGTGGGCATCGTGCCTTTCCTTGACGGCGGCATGGTCTATGAACGGGAAACTCCGCGCCTGTTTCAGGACTTTCAGTGGGGTGCGGGCATAGGCCTCCGCTACTACACGCCCATCGGCCCCGTGCGCCTCGATGTCGCCGTTCCTCTGGACAAGACGACCGACGACAGAGGATATCAGATCTACATCAGTATCGGACAGAGCTTCTGATGAACGAACATAAGCATGACGACCTGACCGAAGACAAGGCCGCTCCTCAGCCGGATGAGAAGAAAACGCAGGAAAAGGCACGCGGCGGACGACGCCTGCTTCGCCGTGCTCTGCAGCTTTTTGCCGGAATCATGATCCTTCTTGCCGCTGCCGGGGGAGGAGGCCTTTTCTTTCTCAGAACGCAGAGCGGAGAAGCATGGCTTGCCGGAATGCTGAACGGCGCGCTCGAAAAGCTCCCCGGAGGTTTGAGCGCAAGCGTGGAATCCTTCCACGGGCCGATTCCTTCCCGGGGCGAAGTTTCGCACATTCTTTTAAAGGATAAGAACGGCGTCTGGCTGGAAGCGGAAAGCCTGGGCATTTCCCTCGACTGGTCGGCCCTGCCCGGGGCCTTTGTGGTGGCGGAACTGTCTCTGGAAAAACCGCAGCTTCTGCGGCTGCCCGTAACCGTTCCCTCTGATGAACCGGAAGAGGCAACCTCCTCCGTCGAACCCGGGCAGGCGATTGCCGACGCAGGCGGTCTTTTCCGCCGCTGGCCTTCCTGGCTGCCCGCGGTACGCGTCGAGCATTTCCGCATCAACGGAGTTTCCCTTCCGCAGGAACTGCTCGGCAAAAGCCTGACGGCAAGCCTTGCCGCCGAGGCTTCCGCCGGAAAAAACGGAGCGGAACTTTCCTTGGAAGTTCGTCGCAACGATATTGTCTGTCCGCCCCTTGTGCTGAAGGCGGACTTTTCCCCGGAAGCGGAAGGCAGGCTGACCCTTCACAGCTCCGATCTCGGCCTTCTTGCCCTCCTTCCCGAACATGCCGAGTCTGACGGAGCACTCCGTTTCTCGCTGGAAGCCGCGCTTTCCCCGGAACGTATTACGGCGGACTTTTCCGGCGACATGCAGGATACGGAGAAGGAAGAAAAGAACCTGACGGCTGCGGCACAGGCGGCGTTCAGCCTTCGTGCCGCCGACCTTTACCGGGGAGAAGCCTCGCTGAAGATAGACATGGCCCCTGATGCGGCCCTTTGGAAAATTGCCGGACAAAAAGGCGGAAAGCTCACGGCATCCTTCAACATACGGACGACGCAGAAGGACAGCCTCGACCTGCACGCGGAAGCCGACCTCGGTCTTGCCGACATGGCCTGGAACGAAACCATGCTGTCCGCCCTTCTCGGCAGGGCCTGCACCCTTTCTTCGGCCGCAACGGTCAGCCTCGGAAGCGAAAATCTCGGCGTCACGCTGGAAAAATTTTCGTTTCAGGCCGAACGCATGACCATGGCGGCGGACGGAAAACTTGCCCTTCCGGGCAAGGCCCTGACTGCCGACGCAAGTACACGGCTTCATGCGGAAGCGGTTCTGGACGATGCCGCCGACATATCCCCTGACCTTTCGGGAAAAACCGTTTTCAAGGCGGATATTTCCGGCCCCATGAACGCGCTTTCCGCCGGAGTTTCCCTTTCCGGCGACAGACTCGGCCTTCCCGGCCTGCTGCTGGAAAAGACGGATGCCCGGCTGGATATTCCCCATGCGGATATTCCCCGGCTGTTGAAGGAACTGCCGGAACTTGTTGCGCAACTGGAAAAAACGGCTGCGCCCCGAAGCGATGCGACGGAAAAAACAGCCGCAACACCAACAAAGGAAGCAGAAAAGAACACGCTTGCGAACGCCGAAAATGCGGAAGAGCCCTTGCCTCTTCTTGCAGGCAGCCTCGGCGTATCCCTGCGTGCCAACGGCCAGAAAACCACGCTCGACGCCGCCTGGAATGTGGCGGAACATGCGGAAAAGCAGAGGCCCGGGCTTCTGCTTGCGCTGGACCGGCTTTCCCTGCATCTGGAAAACAATGTCGTGGAAGGAGCCTTGCGGGCGCTTATGCCTTTTTCCGCCCCCGTGCCGGAAAAAGGAACCATTGCGGCCCTTGCGGGTACCCCCCTGCCCGAGCTTGAAGGCGGCATAAAGGTCGGTATCCGGCAGTGGACTCCCCTTGCCCGCCTTTCCGGCATGAAGATGACGGGTTCCCCCCTCACCTTGGAGATGAAGCTTTCCTCCCTTGAAGGGCAGAATCTGGAACTGAAAACTTCGCTGGACCGGCTGAACATCGTTTCCGGGAAGGAAAGTCTTTCCCTTGCCGGCCTGAAAACATCTCTCAAGGCAAAGGATATCTGGGGAAAGCCCGATATCGACCTCGGTGCGGACCTGCACACCTTCAAGCTTCCGGGGCTTTCCCTTGCCCGCGTGGCCGCCGTGGTAAAGGGCGGAGAAAAGGGAATTCAGGCCCATGCGGAAAGTCATGGCGACATACGCTCCGAAATACGGCTGCGCTGGAAGCCCGGAGAAGTCTTTGTGCAGACGCTGAACGCGGAAGCCGCCCCCTCCGTTCTCGGCCTTGCGGGTACGAAATCCGTCGGGCTGAGACTGAACGCCCCGGCAACGCTCCGCTATCAGGAGGAACGCGTTTCCTGCTCCTCCCTGTCCCTTTCCCTGCTGCCCTCCGGCACGCTGAACCTTGCCGGTTCCTGGACGCCGAAAAAATCCGACGTGAAAGCCGCGCTGCAGGGACTGGACCTCGGCCGTATGCGCGGCCTTGTCCCGGAACTTCCTCAGGGTATGGTGGAAGGTCATGTTTCTCTGGCGGGAACGACGCAGCGCCCTTCGGGAAACTTCATGTTAAACTTTAAGAATGTGCTGATTCCCGGTTCCTCCCTGCCTCCGCTGGACGGAGAGCTGACCGGCTCTCTGGTCTCCGGCAGAAAACGCGCGCTGGAACTGGCACTGGTTCTGCCCGAGACCGGCCGGAAGGCGATGGGGCTGGACACCCTGCTCATCGACCTGAGCATTCCCCTCACGTCGAACGGGTCCGTGCCTCTGCCGGACATGAAGGGACGCCTGAAGGGAAGCATTGCCCTTGCCGGAGAACTGGCGCAGATATGGAAGCTGGCGCCCACGGTGGATCAGAAGCTTTCCGGCCGCCTGAATCTGAATGCCTATATTTCCGGCACTCCCGCTGCTCCGCTGCTCACCCTTGACGCAGGGCTGGACAACGGAAGCTTCGCCGACATAGCCCAGGGCGTGGAACTTAGGCACATGAAGCTGAAGGCCGAAGCGGAAGCGCTGCCCCTGACCCGGAACTCGGACAGGAGGCTGGAATTCACCTTCTCCGCCGATGACGGCCGCAAGGGCACGCTGAACCTTTCCGGCTCCCTTGCGCCTTACGACCTGGCACTCGACGTGGAAGGCCGGATGGAGAAACTCTCCCCCCTGCGCAGGCAGGATGCGAACGTCATGCTTTCCGGCGCCTTCACCGTCAGCGGCACGGCGCTCGATCCCTCCGTCCGGGCCGACATCACCGTGGACAAGGGACAGGTGCAGCTTGCCAGACTCCCCGGCGGGGACATCGTCACCCTGCCCATTTATGACCCGGACCGGAAAAAGGAAGAAAAAGCGCCGCCGCTCAAGGGCAGGCTCAACGTACGCATACATATTCCCAACCAGTTCTTCCTCCGAGGATACGGGC
Organism: Mailhella massiliensis; assembly: GCF_900155525.1. Lineage (NCBI taxonomy): Bacteria > Pseudomonadati > Thermodesulfobacteriota > Desulfovibrionia > Desulfovibrionales > Desulfovibrionaceae > Mailhella > Mailhella massiliensis. The sequence goes on along the minus strand of NZ_LT706951.1, from coordinate 482,342 downwards.
TGGAGTGCGAATGGAAGGGAGACATCCGCCTGCGCGGCCCCGTCATCCGGCCGGCGGTCACCGGCGGCATTCAGGCCGTACGCGGAACGCTGGACATTCTCGGCAAAAGGTTCAAACTCTCCGAAGGGGAAATCACCTTCGACGGCGGCTGGCCCGTAAGCCCCGCGCTGAATGTGGTCATGGAATACGCTTCCGCCGACATCACGGCCGACATCACGCTCAGCGGTACCGCCGCAAAGCCGGAAATTGAACTTTCCAGCGAACCCGAGCTGCCGAAGGATGAAATCATTTCCCACATCATGTTCGGCCAGTCGACGAATTCGCTCAGCCATGTACAGGCCCTGCAGCTTGCCGCCGGCGCGGCGGAACTCGCCGGATTCGGCGGAGGCGGCGTCATGGACCTGGGGCGCAAGGTCTTCGGACTGGATGTGCTCAAGTTCAACTCCGAAAACGACGATACCGCCGATACCGACACCTCCCGCACCTCTCTGGAAATGGGCACCTATGTGCGCGACAACGTCTATGTGGGCGTGGAACAGGGGCTGGGAAAGGAAAGCGAAACCGAAGCCGTGGTGGAAATAGAGCTTTCCCCCGGACTGGAAGCCCAGGCAAAGACTTCCGCCACCAGAACGGAAGTAGGCCTGGAATGGAAGAAAAACTACTGACCTGCGCGAAATGCGCGGCGACTCGTTCCCTGCATTCCGGCAGGAACAACGAGAAAGCGAGGCGGCCCATGTCCGAAATAAACCTCTGCCCGGAGAACGGTTCCGATCTGCACCTCATGGTTCGTTATGGGGAAATCGGAGAAAACGGCGTAGCCACGCTTGCCGCGCTGGGAAACTGGCTTCAGGAAGCGGCGGGAAGAAACGCCGACAGACTGGGATTCGGCGAAGAGGCGCTCCTTCCTCACGGACTTACCTGGGTGCTTACACGCCTTGCCCTGCGCATTGTCCGGCTTCCCCGTGCAGGCGAGGAACTCGTCATCCATACCTGGCCCTCCACCATGGACCGCTTCGGTCATCGCGGCTATGAAGTCCGCGACGGAAACGGAACGCTCATCGTCACGGGAACAAGCGCATGGTCGGTCATGGAGCTTGCCGGGCGCTGCATGGCCCGCCTGCCCGATCAGCTCGCGCCGAAGTACCCCGCAGCGCCGCGCCCCTGCGAACCCTTCGCCTGCCACGTCATTCCGCGCATCAGGCCGGAAGAAGCCTCGCGCTGTCCTCTCATCGTACGGAGGGATGATCTGGACATCAACGGGCATGTGAACAATACGCGATACCTTGCCTGGATTCTGGAAAACCTTCCCCCCGCTCCGGCGCTCCTGCACAACTGGAAGGAACCCCTGACGCCCCGCCTTGTGGACATCACCTTCAGGGCCGAGAGTTTTCCGCAGGATAAGCTGGAATGCCTGTGCGCTCCGGCACTCGCCCCTGCCGGCTCCCCGCAGGAAGTGTTCGGCCGCCCCGTGCCCTGTACGCGCCTTCATTCCATACAGAGAAGCGCAGACAAGGGAGAAGTATGCCGTGCCATCACGCTGTGGGAGAAGGACCCGGAGCAGCAATCCTGCTGAACGCCGCGTGATACTCATGCCCGAGATGAGTATCACGCCTCTGCGGTCTTTTTCTTCTCCTTCTTTTTCGTATGCTGAAAAAAAAGGAGAAACCATGGAAAGCACGGACACGCTCACCGCCATATTCACAAGGCGCAGCATTCGCAGGTTTGCCGCAAGGCCCGTAGGAAAAGCAGAACAAAACGTATTGCTCAAAGCGGCCTTTGCCGCGCCTGCCGCGGAGAATGCCCGCACCAGGCGCATCATAGCCGTTACCGAAAGAGAGCATCTCGACAGGCTGCCCGCACTTCATCCTTCGGCAGGTCCCGCACGCGAAGCCCCGCTTGCGCTGCTCGTCTGCTGCGACACGTCATCTTCTCCGCAGACGGTCTTCTGGCCGCAGGACTGCGCCGCAGCGGCGGAAAACGTCATGCTGGCCGCACGGGGCATGGGCATAGGCTCGCTGTGGTGCGGCATTCACCCCGTGGAAGAACGGGAAGCGGCCTTCATGAAGGCCTTTGCCCTGCCGGGCATGGTGCGCCCGGTATGCCTCATTCTCCTCGGCTATCCGCTTCAGGACTTCTTTGAGGAAAACCGCTACGATCCGCATTTCGTCCGGGCCAATCTCTGGACCTGCGCCATGCCGGAGGAATGACTTCTGCCGTACAATCCGCCACAGACTCCCCCTGCCGGGCGACGGATTCCCCGGGCACAGGGAAAGCCCGGACGATCGACGCCCGTAAAAAAAGCCCGCCTGCCGGAAAGCAGACGGGCCCTATCATCTCCGGGCAGCTCAGATCCGGTGTGAAGCCTCTTCGTACACCTGCAATGTGGAGGAAAGAAAGTCCTCCAGCCTCAGGCCGCCACGGAAAATGCGGTCATGACATATTCCGGCCAGTTCCCTGCGCCACGGCTCGTCGAGCGCCTGCACCATGCGTTCCGCCATGGCCGGAACATCGCCGGGAGCGAAGCAGTACCGCGCGGGCAAAAGGTCGGGCATGACCCCCGTGGTGGAAGAAATGAGGGGCACGTTGCACGCCATGATTTCCAGAGCCGCCCTGGCGATGGCCTCCGACCCGAGGGAAGCCAGAATGCCGAAGTCCAGAGCGGAAATGACGGCTTCCGGCCGCTCCACCCTGCCCGTGACGGTGACGATTTCCCCAAGCTCGCCCAGCCCCAGTTCCCTCGTCCAGCGGGCCACATCGGCCGTGCCGAACTCCGAATCAAAGCCGATGACGAGAAAGCGGAGTCGCCGGGCCTCCGGGGAAAGCCTGCGGGCAAGCGCCAGAGCCTCGATACTTTCCTTGACGCCCTTCACAACGTCCATACGGCCGAGAAGTCCCATGACGATATCGTCGTCACCGTACCCGTAACGCTCACGCATCTGATGCCGGGCATCTTCATCCCGGTGGAAACGTTCCGTATCCACCCCGCCGAGAATGGTGTACAGGCGGGAGGAAGGAACATGAAGCGCTTCGGCAAAATGCCGCGTCATGAGGCTGTTGGTGGCGATGACGGCATCGGCGGCCTCGCAGTGCAGCCAGCGGTTGACGGCTCCGCCCCGGGGCAGACGCCGATCCCCCCGGGTACGCACCAGCGTAAAGCCGAAACGCTTCTTCATCAGCGCCCACAGCACGAACGCTTCGCCTCTGTGGCAGTTGACCACGTCGGGCCTGAAGGAACGCACCAGATCGCCCATGCCGCGCCACAGCTTCACAATCGTTGCGGGAGACTGGCTGTTGAAGGGCAGCTCTATGGTGGGAAGCCCCATTTCCTTCGCCTTCAGAAGCGGCGGCGTGCCGGCAAGTCCGGCCACGAGGGATTCATGCCCCGCCTTCTGCAGGCATTGCGCAAGCGTTACGCCGTACCATGCGGTGGCGTTGTACCAGCGGACGTTGACGACCTGTATGCAGCGCATGACAAGTCCGCCTACGCTTCAAACAGCATGGAAGCGAAAACCTGCGCTTCCTTGAGGGCAAAGGAGATGCGGGCCGCCTCGTTGGGGCTGTGACAGTTTTCAAAAATGAGCGACCACACGACCGCGGGAATACCGCGCTCGCGGAAATTGACGGCCACGGTGGAACCGCCTATGCCGCCGCAGCGGCAGTCCACCCCCAGAACTTCCTTCACCGCCCTTTTCAGGCTGCAGACCACGGGGCTGTCTTCCGGCGTGGGCGCGGCCGCAGGTTCCTGCATGTAGGGTTCGACCTCCACCCGGACGTTACGGCTTTCCGCTATTTCCGCTCCAAGAGCGCGGAAGGCGGCAAGCACCTCGTCCAGCGAATAGCAGGGCAGCACACGGCAGTCGATATAGAACACTTCCTTGCCGGGAATGGTATTCACATTGGGTACGTTGGCTTCATGCCGGGTGGGCGTGAAGGTGGAACGATCCGGCGAGAAAAGCGCATCTCTTGCGGAAAAACGCTTTTCCACCTCGGCCGCCCCCATGATCATGGCCGCAGCCGCCGTGAGGGCGTTGTTGCCGTCGTCGGGCCGGGAGGCATGACACTGCCGCCCTTCTATGCTGACGCGCAGCCACAGAATGCCCTTTTCCGCGATTTCAATGAAACAGCCGTCGGGACTGCCGGAGTCGGGCACCATGACGAGGTCGCCTTCGGAAATGAAGTCGGGCTTTTCACGCAGAAGATGCTGTATGCCGTAGGCGTTGCCCGTTTCCTCATCGGAAACGAAGATAAGGCCAAGGCCGAGATCGGGCACGATGTTCTTTTCCCTGAGCGCCGCAGCGATGAGGCAGCCGCAGACGACGGCCTGCTGATTATCCTCCACGCCGCGTCCGACGATGAGATCGGGGTCCTTTTCGTCGCGCGTGACCACCCACGGATCGGTATGCCACAGGCTTTCCTCGCCTGCGGGAACCACATCCATGTGCCCGAGTATCCACAGGGTGCGCGACGTGCGGCCGGGAACTCTTGCAATGAGGTTGGGCCGTATGCCGGAAGAAACACGTTCGTCCGCGGCGTCCACATGCTCTATGCTGTCGACACCGAAGGAACGGAGCCACTTTTCCAGGTAGTCGGCCTTGTTCTTTTCCCCGTCGCCTCCGTTTTCGGGGCCGAGTCCGCGCATGGCGGTCAGCGCGCTCTGCAGTTCAAAAACACGCCCGGCGCAGCCGGAAAGCGCCTCAAGCATCGCATTCTTTTGTTCCAGAGACATAAGAACTCCATTAAACGCCTAACACCGGGCATTGACGCGCAATGCCCGGTGAGGAGGCCGGAAAGAAAAAGACGGTCGCGCCTTTCTTCAGAGAAAGGCGCGCAAAGATGCCGGAGCACCCCGCCGGATGGCCTGAGCACAAGGCCCGGAGGCCTTGTAAAACGTGTCGGCTTAGCGGCCCTTGGCGGCGCGCTTGGAAGCCTTCAGAGGGTTGACCTTGGCCTTGGCGGCGACTTCCACCTTGATGTGGGTGGCGAAGTTGCACTTGCCGGAAGTCCACTTCTTGGCAGGCATGGGGTAGCTGGAGCAGAACTGCTGACCTTCAAATTCGCAGACGCGGTCGCAGCCGCTGCAGTTTTCAACGATGGGCTGAACAGGAATGCCGTTCACTTCAACACCGGCTTCGGTCTTGACGGCGTTCTGAAGAACTTTGCTCATAGGAATCCTCCAAGTAATTCCCCGCTGGGCGGGGCTGGTTAGCGCAACAGGAACTCGAATAATTGTCCTGTAATCGCCTTTCTGTCAAGCCCCAATTGCATGGGGTGCAAAAAACCGGGAAAACTGGACATCGCCCGGGCATCCATAGTATGTTCCCCATGCAAAGAAGGAGTACCCTCATGCCCCGTTTCCGCTCTCTGAAAAATACCCTGCGTGCATGGTTCCGCAGCGAAGGCTGGTCCAAGGATCAGCCCCTTCCCGCAGAATGCGGGGAGGAATCCCCCCTTTCTCTGGCCAACGCCCTTTTCGCCTGCCTCACGGAAGGGGGCAGCATGGCGGAACGCGCAGCCTTCGCCATGGGCGGCGTCATGGCGAAAGTCTACAGGAATTCCCCGGAAGACGCAAAGAACATCGTACGGCGCTTCATGTGGCACATGAACGAGGAATCCGGCAACATAGGATGGGGCATTCCCGAAGCCTTCGGAGAAACCCTGGCCCAGGTGCCGCCCCTGGCCGATACCTTCCGCCGCGTGCTCCTCCACTACATTTACGACGCTCCTGAAGAAAAAAGCACCGGCTTCTGCGACCACGCGCCCCTGCGGATTTCCTGCTATCACGCCATTGCGCGGCTTCTGGAGGCAAGGCCGGACTTCGTGGCCGAAGCCATGCCCCTGCTCCGCCTTTCCGCGCAGAACGAGACGGACGAGGCCTGCCGCGACGCCGCCCGTGCGCTGGTGCGGAAATACATGCTCACCGCTCTTTAACGAGGCCCCGGAACGCCGTTTTTCCGTCCCCGCCGGAAAAGGCTTTTGCACGGGGAGAAAATCTTTTCCTCCCCTTTCCGAAAACAGCCCTGTTCCGTCTCCGGCAGGGAGCTGCCGGAAAGCATGACGCCCCCCGGAAGGTCGGGCGCAAGAAGAATACGGACGACCGGGAACAAGAACACAAAAAAAGCTTCCGACGGGTGCCGGAAGCTTTTTTCATGCTTGTGAGCGGGAAACTACAGGATGAGCCCGGAACCGCCCTGCTGAGGATTGGGGTTCAGGCCGCCGGAGGAAAGCGACAGCTTGGAGCAGGCTTCCAGATACTTGTCCTGCACTTCCTGAGGAGTATGGGAGTATTCGAAAAGGAAGTGCTTGGCCTCGATGCGGCCGTTGAATTCCTGATCGAAGGGATAGCCGTAGGGCAGCATCATGAGCTGGACGCCCTGCTGGGTGGGTACGGTCTGCATGATGGCGACGTCGGTCAGAGCGTTGGCTTCGGCGTCGAATTTACCGATGATGAGTTCACCGGTCACGATTTTTACAAGACGAATATCATAGGCCATGGCAGGACTCCTTGAATGTTGTGGTAGATAAGTAGGAAGTACCGGCCTTCTTGTCAAGTCGGCACGGGGCTATTGCCAATTGCGGCATGTAGGCCTATTTCTTTCCGGTACGAGGAGTTTTGTCATGCAAAGGTCTGCCTTTTCCCCCGACACGTTGAAACGCCTTTCGGAACTCGAAGCGCGCCTCAGGTACCGCTTCCGCGATATTTCCCTCCTGGCCACGGCGCTCACCCACAGTTCCTGGGCCAACGAACACAACACCGTTCACAACGAACGGCTGGAGTTTCTTGGCGACGCCGTGCTGGAAGTCAATGTTTCCCATGAAATCTACAAGCGTTTTCCCAAGGAAAGGGAAGGCGGCATGACGCGCCTGCGTTCCCGCCTGGTGAGCGAGGGCAAGCTTGCGGAACTTGCCCGCGGGCTCGGGCTGGGAGAAATGCTCTTCATGGGGCGCGGCGAGGAAGCCCAGGGGGGAAGAGAACGCCCCGCCCTCATTGCCGACGCCATGGAAGCCGTGCTCGGCGCGGTATATCTCGACGGCGGACACGAGGAAGCCTCCGCCCTCATCCACCGGCTCTATGCCGGAAAATGGCCCGATCCTGAAAGCGACAGAAAAAGCAAGGACTACAAGACGCGCCTGCAGGAAGCCACGCAGGCCCAGCTTCATTCCCTGCCCGTGTACATGCCCCTTTCCAGCACGGGCCCGGAACACGCCAAGACCTTCCGCGTGCAGCTTGAACTTTCCGACGGCAGATGCTTCGTCGCCGAAGGCGGCAGTCTCAAGCGCGCCGAGCAGGAAGCCGCGCACCTTGCGCTCATCGCCCTCGGCATGAAGGAATAACCGCGCCCGAACCGCGCGGCCGTGCAACGGAACGCTTCCGGGGCATGTACCGAAGGCTTCCGCCCTTCGTTTCTTCTGCGCCTCTTCCCCGGACAAGGGAAGAGGCGCTTGCCTTTTTCCGGCCTTTCCCCTATAGTGGGAAGGTTCGATTCCCTCAGGGTGTCTTTGTATGGATACAAGGTCGACCTTGGCTATTGGTCTTGATATCGGCTCCACCACGGTGAAGCTTGTTGTTCTCGACCCGTCTACCCGCGTGCTCTACGCGCGTTACCAGCGCCATCTTTCCGATGTGCGTTCCACTGTGGCCCAGCTCTTCCGTGAGGCTCTTGCCGACGGAGGACTCTCCGGTCATACCTTCACGCTTGCCGCCACCGGTTCCGGCGCCATTTCCCTTACCGAGGAACTGGGCATTCCCTTTGTCCAGGAAGTCATCGCTTCGGCGGAAAGCATACGCCGCCGTATTCCCGATGTGGATGTGACCATCGAACTCGGCGGGGAAGACGCGAAAATCACCTTCTTCACCGGCGGCGTGGAACAGCGCATGAACGAAACCTGCGCCGGGGGCACGGGCGCCTTCATCGATCAGATGGCGGCTTTCCTCAACACCGACGCCGCGGGGCTCAACGAACTCGCCGCGCGAAGCCGCACCATTTATCCCATCGCTTCGCGCTGCGGGGTGTTCGCCAAAACGGACATTCTCCCCCTCCTTAATGAAGGATGCGCGCGGGAGGATATCGCCGCCTCCATTTTCCAGGCCGTGGTGGAGCAGGCCGTGAGCGGCCTTGCCTGCGGCCGCGCCATAGAAGGCAAGGTGGCCTTCCTTGGCGGCCCCCTGGCCTTCCTCGGCAGTCTGCGGCAGCGCTTTGTGGAAACTCTGGCCCTTTCGGAAGAAAATGCCGTCTTCCCGCCTTATGCGGAATACTTCGTGGCCATGGGGACGGCCATGCATTCCGTTTTTCAGCACGAGCTTCCCGGCGACGAGCAGCAGGTTGGAGAGCGTGTATGGACAGCCGAAGAGCTGTCGGCTCTTGCTGAAAAACTGACGACGGGCGCCCACGTCTCCGATGAAGTTTCCCTGCCGCCGCTTTTCCGCAATGATGAAGAACTGCGCGCCTTCCGCGAAAGACACGACAGGCATATCGCCGAACGCGCCTCGCTTTCCGAGCTTGAAGGAAGCGCGGAACACCCCGCGCGGGTGTACCTCGGCATCGACGCCGGTTCCACCACCATCAAATCCGTGCTGACCGACGAGAAGGGCCGCATTCTCTACCACACCTATGCGCCGAGCCAGGGCCGCCCGCTCGAAGCCGCGGTGCAGATTCTCAAGGACGTCTACGCCATGCTGCCCGCCCATGCGCGCATCGCCGCAGCGGGCGTCACCGGCTACGGCGGCGGACTCATCCGCGCGGGGCTTCACGCCGACGTGGACGAAGTGGAAACGCTGGCGCACTGCAAGGCCGCGCAGTTCTTTTTGCCGGAAGTCTCCTTCGTGCTCGACATCGGCGGACAGGACATCAAGTGCCTCCATGTGAAGGACGGCATGGTGGACCGCATCCAGCTCAACGAGGCCTGTTCGGCGGGCTGCGGCTCCTTCATCGAAACCTTCGCCAAATCCCTCGGCATGGATCTGCCCTCCTTCGTGGATGAGGCGCTGCACGCCGCAAAGCCCGTGGATCTCGGTACGCGCTGTACCGTATTCATGAACTCCCGCGTCAAGCAGGCGCAGAAGGAAGGCCGTTCCGTAGGCGACATCGCCGCCGGGCTTTCCTATTCCGTGGTGAAGAACGCCCTTTACAAGGTCATCAAGATATCCAGCCCCGAGGAACTCGGCGAACATGTCATCGCCCAGGGCGGTTCCTTCAAGAACGACGCGCTGCTGCGCGCCCTGGAACTCAGTCTCGGCCGCGAGGTGCTGCGGCTGGACATCGCCGGTCTCATGGGCGCCTTCGGCGCGGCCCTCATTGCCAGAGAGAACGAATCTCCCGAGGGTTCCACCCTGCTTTCCCGCGAGGAGCTCGCCTCCTTCCAGGCCGAGCGCAACGTAACCCGGTGCAAGGGCTGTTCCAACCACTGCCTGCTTACCGTGAACAGATTCTCCGACGGTTCGCGCTTCGTGTCCGGCAACCGCTGCGAACGCGGCGCGGGCAGAAGCGCCTCGGATGAAAGCCTGCCCAACCTCTTCGACTACAAGTACAAGAGGCTGTTCGCCCACTATACCCCGCTTGCTCCCGACAAGGCTCCGCGCGGCACCATAGGCATTCCCCGCGTGCTGAACATGTACGAGGACTACCCCATGTGGTTCACGCTGTTCACGAAGCTGGGCTTCCGCGTGGTGCTTTCCGCCCCCTCCTCCAAGAAGATGTTCGCCAAGGGCATGGCCACCATACCTTCGCAGACGGTGTGCTATCCTGCCAAGCTCAGCCACGGCCACATCATGGACCTTCTCCAGAAGGACGTGCACCGTATCTTCTACCCCTGCATCGCCTTTGAAAGAAAGGAATTCTTCACGCAGGACAACCGCTACAACTGCCCTGTGGTGGGCGGTTACCCCGAACTTCTGAAGAACAATGTGGAAAAGCTGCGGGAACAGGGGGTGGAACTCATCTGCCCCTTCCTGCCCGTGGAGCTGGACGGGCTCCTCAACATGCTCCTTCAGCTCGACCTTTTCCGCAGCATCCCCCGCGCGGAGCTTCAGGAAGCCCTGGAAGACGCCTTCCGCGAAAAGAAAAAGTTCAAGGATGACTTGAAGGAAAAGGGCCGGGAAGTACTGGACTTCCTTAAAAAGACGGGCAAGATGGGCATTATTCTTGCCGGGCACCCCTATCATGTGGACCCGGAAGTCCATCACGGCATTCCCGATCTCATCACGGCCGCAGGCCTTGCGGTGCTCACCGAAGATTCCGTGGCCCACCTCATGCCCGATCCGGGGCGGCTGCGCGTGGTGGACCAGTGGACCTTCCATGCGAGGCTGTACCGCGCCGCCGCCTATGCCGCGCAGTCCGATCAGGTTTCCCTCGTGCAGCTCGTGTCCTTCGGCTGCGGACTCGATGCCGTGACTGCCGACCAGGTGGAGGAAATTCTCGCCGGTTCCGGCAGGCTCTACACGCAGATCAAGATCGACGAAGGCGCCAACCTCGGCGCGGCGCGCATCCGCGTGCGTTCGCTGCTTGCCACCATGAAGGAACGCCGGCACAACCGCGCGCAGGCGGCCCTGCCGGAATTCGCCACCCTTCTGCCCATGGCTCCCGTGGAAGAAGACGACTGGACGCCCCCGGACTTTACGGAAGACATGAGGAAGACCCACACCATCCTCATTCCGCAGATGTCCCCCATACACTTCCAGTTCCTGCCCTCCATGCTGCACGCCTGCGGCTACAAGGCGGAGCTTCTGCATTCCGTTTCCAGAGAAGCCGTGGAAGAAGGCCTGCGCCATGTGAACAACGACGCCTGCTACCCGGCCATCACCGTGATCGGTCAGCTCCTGCACGCCATTCAGAGCGGCAAATACGACAGGCACCGCATAGCCCTCATCCTTTCCCAGACGGGCGGCGGCTGCCGCGCCACCAACTACATAGGTTTTCTGTACAAGGCGCTCAGGGAATGCGGCCTGACCGACATTCCCGTGATATCCTTCAACCTTGCGGGACTCGGACGCAACCCCGGCTTCCGCGTCACCGGGCGTATGCTGCTTCGCGGCGTGCAGGCGCTTTTATGCGGCGATACGCTCATGCGCCTTCTGTACCGCACAAGACCCTATGAAAGCGTGAAAGGCAGCGCGGAAGCGCTGGCGGCCCGATGGGCGGACGTTCTGGACAAGGACATCCGCGACGGCGCGCTGCGCAGCACCTACAGGCATCTGGGCGAGCTTGTGCGCGAGTTCGACGCCCTGCCTCTCAGGGATGAACCCCGCAGGCCCCGCGTCGGACTTGTGGGAGAAATCCTTTTGAAGTATCATCCCGACGCCAACAACAACGCGGTCAAGGTCGTGGAAGCCGAAGGCGGCGAGGCCGTCATGCCCGACTTCACCGATTTTATTCTGTACGGACTGTACGATGAAGTGTATCGTTGGCGGCACCACAACGGCAGCATGGGCCGCGCCACGATGAGCAACCTGCTCCTGCGCACCCTTCTGACATTGCGGCTGCCTCTCAGGTTCGTGCTTGCGAGAAGCAGGAGATTCTCTCCCCCGCTTCCCTTCCGCAAACTGCGCGAACAGGTGAACGGCGTGGTTTCCCTCGGGCAGCAGACCGGCGAAGGCTGGCTGCTCACCGCGGAGATGATGGAGCTTCTGCACGGACGCATACGCAACATCCTCTGTATGCAGCCCTTCGGCTGTCTGCCCAACCACATCACCGGCAAGGGCGTGATCAAGGAACTCAAGCGCCGCTTCCCGGAAGCCAACATCGCCGCCGTGGACTACGACCCCGGCGCGAGCGAAGTGAACCAGATAAACCGGATAAAACTCATGATGGCCGTGGCCAGGCAGACATGCGCCGGAGGTCAGCCGTCAGCATAGGACAGCATGATACAAAGCACTTTGCCTGAACTCCTGGCTCCCGCCGGCGACATGTCCTGCTTTCTGGCAGGCATGGCCGCCGGCGCGGATGCCGCCTACCTCGGCCTCAAGAACTTCTCCGCCCGCGCGGGGGCGGAAAACTTCAGCACCACCGAACTTGCGCGCATGGTGGATCTGGCCAACCAGAACGGCCGCAGAATCTATGTGGCCTTCAACTCCCTCATCAAGGGGAGCGACGTTCTTTCCGCCGGAAGACTCATCAAGAGACTCCAGCGCGACGCCCAGCCCCACGGTCTCATCATTCAGGACATAGGGCTCATCGAGGTGGCGCGTCAGGCGGGGTTCGAGGGAGAACTGCATCTTTCCACCCTCGCCAATATTTCCCATCCCCGCGACCTGCCGGCCGTGAAGAAGCTCGGCGTGCAGCGCGTGGTGCTGCCGCGCGAGCTTTCCATCGACGAAATCCGCCTGATGAACGAGGAGGCCCCCGAAGACATGGACTTTGAAATGTTCATTCACGGGGCTCTTTGCTGGTGCGTTTCCGGCCGCTGCTACTGGTCGAGCTATCTCGGGGGCAAAAGCGGTCTGCGCGGCCGCTGCGTGCAGCCCTGCCGCCGCATCTACAGGCAGAAAAGCCGCGAAGGCCGCTTCTTCTCCTGTCAGGATTTTTCCCTCGACGTGCTGGTCAAGACTCTGGCGGAAATACCCCATATCCGCAGCCTGAAGATAGAAGGCCGCAAAAAAGGCCCCCACTATGTCTACCATGTGGTGGCGGCCTACCGTATGCTGCTCGACGCTCTGGGCACGCCCGACTGGCCCCAGGCCAAGAAGGACGCCGAATCCCTTCTGGAAATGGCGCTGGGCCGTCCCGTCACCCGTGCGCGTTTTCTGCCGCAGAGGGATGCACAGATTTCCACGCCCGACGAACCCACAAGTTCCGGTATGCTGGTGGGCAAGATTCAGTTTGAAAAGAAAAACGGCGCGCCCTCCCTGCCCTTCATCAAGCCGCGGCTGGAACTGCTGCCCAAGGACCTGCTGCGCATAGGCTATGAAGACGAACCCTGGCACGACACCGTACCCGTGACGCGGCGCACCCCCAAGGCGGGCACCTGCACGCTGCGCCTCGCCCGCCACAAGATGCCGAAGGCCGGCGTTCCCGTCTTCCTCATCGACCGCAGGGAACCGGAGCTTGTGCATATTCTTCAGGAATGGGAAAAGAAGCTGGAAAAATGCCGCAAGGTGGAAAGCCCCCTTGTGGAATGGACGCCGCACCTGCCCCGCCCCGTCCGCGCCCGACGTCAGCAGGATTATCTGGTGCGCTCCAGCCTGCCCCAGGGCCGTGAAACGCGCTCCTCCCGCTCCGTGATGACGGCGCTGTGGATGTCCGCCAACGCTCTGCGCGCCGTGTCCCGCACGGTCATGCCGCGCATCTCGTGGTGGCTGCCCCCCGTCATCTGGCCGGATGAAAGCGCGCTGTGGCAGCGCCTCATCGTGGAGGCCCTGCGCGGAGGAGCCACGCATTTCGTGTGCAACGCGCCGTGGCAGATCGGACTCTTTCCCATGGATGCGGACAAGCGCAGACCCCACCTCACGGCCGGGCCGTTCTGCAACATCTCCAACCCGGCGGCGGTGGCCGTTCTTGCCGGCATGGGTTTTGAGGCCGCCTTCGCCAGCCCCGAACTGTCCGGCGAGGATTACCTCTCCCTGCCGCGTCAGTGCTGCCTGCCCATGGGCATGGTGCTTTCCGGCTACTGGCCGGTGGGAATATCCCGTCACGGCATGAATCAGGCCCGCGCGAACGAGGCCTTCTTCAGTCCCAAGGGCGAAGCCTTCTGGTCGCGCAACTACGGGCACAACCTGTGGATCTATCCCGCCTGGCCCATGGATCTCTCCGCCCACAGGCAGGAACTGGAAGGCGCAGGCTACGCCTTCTTCGCCCGTCTGGAGGAGAGCCTTCCGCCGAATCTGCCGCCGCTCAGACGTACCAGCGAATTCAACTGGAACGGTTCGCTGCTGTAACAACGCATTCTCATGCCGTGCCGGGCAACCGGCACGGCTTCTCGCGTTCAGGCGGTATGCCTCCCTTCCCTGCGCCCGGGGCAGATTCCGTGCAGGAACATTCCCTTACAGAAGCCGCCGGCTTCCTTCCGGCATGGCTCCCCGCCCCAAAGGCACGAAGCGCCGCTTCTCTTCCCGCAGCGCGGGACCTGCCGGCAGCATACCGCATTCTTCTTCCGGGAGACCGCAGAACGGACTCTTCCCGCAAACGGAGGCTCGGCCCCCCGGCCGCGCATAGAAAACCATGTCTGACTTTTCCATGATGAACGACGCGCCCCTTACGGGGCCGACTCTTTTACTGGACAACGGAAGCCGCCGCACGGCGGTTCTTCTGGCTCTGCCGGGGACGGCCCCCTCCGCATGGCCGCGGACCATGCTTGTTTCCGGGCATCCTGTGGACGGCGCTCTGGAATTTCTGAACTCCTCCCGCCTGCCCATGCCGGAACTCACGCTCGTGTGCGGCATGAACGCCGCCTCCGGGGAAGAAGAAGCCCGGGGGGCGCGCATGACGCGCTGGAGAGATGAGCTTCGCCGCACCGGCGGAAACACGGAACTCTTTCTCAGGGAGGAACTGCCCGGCTGGGAGGTCTTCCCCCTCATGGCCGAAGCGAAAAAGACCTTTGGAACGGTTCTCGGCGCGGACGGCGGCATGGCCGCCGTGCTTTTTGCCCTGAGTCTTGAAAAAGTCCGCGACCGCTCCTGGCAGGAAGGAGTAACCGTGCTCTGGGCGGGGGAAAGGCATATACAGGCCTTCATGATCTATCAGGAAAAGCTGCTCGGACTGTATGAACAGCATACGGGCATACGCCGCGATGCGCTCCTTGCCGACCTGAACGACCTGCGCCTGAACTGGCTTCCCGATGAAAAAGTGCGCGCGGAAGGCGGCCACGGCTGCATCTGCGGCGATTTTCCCGCCGAAGCGGAAGGGTTCCGTCCCACATGGATACTGGGACCGGAACGCCGTTCCCTGCAGGGCATGGGCAGGCTGTTCACGTCCGAAGCAGAAGGCTATGAGCGCTGCTTCGGTCTGCTTTTCGGCCTTACGCGCAGAGAACGGGCATGAGCTTCTTTTTCGCCGCCCTTCTTCTGCTGGCGCTCGGCGTGTGCGTTCTGCTCAACCTCATCACCCTGCCCGGCAACTGGGCCATGGTGGCCCTTGTGACGGCGTGGGCGCTGCTTGTCCCGGACAGCGGCATGGGCGCGGCCTTCTTCATCCCGTTCATCGGCCTTGCCGTGGCCGGAGAAGCCGTGGAATTCGGCGCGCAGCTCTGGGGAGCGAAAAAATACGGCTCCTCCAAAGTCTCCACAGTCGCGGGCATGATCGGCACCATCGCAGGCGCCATGCTGGGCGCCCCCTTCCTCTTCGGGCTGGGAGCCGTTTTCGGCGCGCTCTTCGGCGCATGGGCGGGCTGCCTTCTGGCCGAGCTTCTTCTGCGCCGCCAGCCGTATCCGCTGGCCATGCGCGCCGCACAGGGGGCGTTCGTAGGCAGATTCCTCGGCATGGTCATCAAATTCGGCCTCGGCATGGCCATGCTGGCGCTTACCGCCTCCCATGTCTGGCCCACGAATATCTAAACCGCGCGCCGGGAGGCGCACGATACCTTCATTCATAAAAGGAGCGGGCCTTCCTGCCCGACAACGCCATGAAACAGTCTCCTGAAATCTTTGCCATGATGCAGAAACTGCGCCTTGTTCTGGTGCGTACCAACTTCCCGGAAAACATCGGCATGGCCGCCCGGGCCTCGGCCAACTTCGGGCATTCCCCCCTCTATCTCGCCGAACCTCGCCGCTGGGATTATGAAAAGGCTCTGCCCACCGCCACCAGTCAGGGTCGCCCGCTGCTCGATTCCATTACCGTCACCTCCTCCGTGCACGATGCGGTGGCTCCGTGCACGCTGGTCATCGGCACCACGGCCCGCACCGGCGGAGCAAGGCAGCAGCTCATCATGCCCCGGCAGGCTGCCGCGGAAATAGCCCGGCGTCTCGCCCTGGGGGAAGAAGTGGCCATCATGTTCGGCCCGGAAGACAGAGGTCTCAGCAACGAAGATCTGGAACACTGCGGCAGGCTCGTTTCCATCCCCACCGCGCCCGATGCCTCCTCCCTGAACCTCGCGCAGGCCGTGCTGCTCATGATTTATGAATGCTATCTGGCTCTGCCCGATACCGCGAAAATCGACAGCCACCCCAACCTGTCGCGCCGCGTCACCAGCGAGGAGAGGGAATTCTTCTTCCATGCGTTCAAGAACATGCTCATGGACATAGGCACCATTCCCAGAGACAACCCCGAGCATTTCTTCCTGCCCCTGGCCCGCTTTTTCGACAGGGCGGATCTGCGCCGCCACGAAATGGACATCTTCATGGGCATCTGCCGCCAGATGGCGCATCTTGCGCACAAGGCCGGGGAAAAGAAGAACTGACCGCAGAGCCTGCCGGAACCCGGAAAAGCCCTCGGGTCGGGAAACGGGTCCGGGCCGGATTCCCCTCCGGCCGCCCGCGTTCCCGCGGCGCGCCGGGAAAAAGGACGCGGCATGTGCCGCGAAGCGCATCATACTCCTCTTCCTTGACAGGAAAAATTCTCTCTTCGTATACAAGTGATAGAGTCATACCAGTAAAAGTTCGCCAGGAGTGCCCATGTCCGCTCGAATTTTCCTCTGCCTCGTCTGTGCCGTGCTGCTTTCCGCATGTTCCGGTGAAAATAAGGAAGCCAAAAAACCGGCGGTGCGCACGGCGCTGGTCACGCTTGCCGTATCCGAAATACGGGACGTGCCCTACAGAATAGAGGCCGTAGGTACGGTGGAACCTTCCGCAACGGTAAACATCGTTTCCCGTACGGGCGGAGAGCTTCAGCAGGCGCTCATCAAGGACGGCGAGCGGGTGCAGGAGGGGCAGCTTCTTTTCGTCATTGAAAAGGAGCCGTATGAAATTGCGCTTCATCAGGCGCAGGCGAGACTGGAAAGCGACAGGGCCAAACTTGCCAAGGCCAAAGACGACTACGCCCGCGCCCTGAAGATGAAAAAAGGCGGATTTTCCAGCGCGGCGGAGGCCGATGCCTCCCGCGTGACCATGGTCAGCGCGCAGGCCGACGTGCGGGAAGACGAGGCTGCGCTGGAAAAGGCCGAACTCGACCTTTCCTACTGCGAAGTCCGCGCTCCCATGAGCGGAAGAGCGGGCGACGTCAAGGTGGATACGGGCAACGTGCTCACCGCGCAGACGCTCCTTGTCGTGCTGGACGCCTTCCAGCCTGCAGACATCACCTTCAGCATCCCGGAAAAGCACCTTCCTCTGGTGCGGCGCAACGTGCGTGAAACGGGGCTCCGGGTTTCCGCCGCAAGCAAGGACGGCAAGCCCCTTCAGGGCGACGTCATCTTCGTGGGCAATGTGGACCCCGATACCGGTACCGTGCCCCTGAAGGCCCGTTTCGCCAACGAAGACGTATCGCTGTGGCCCGGAGAATTTCTCCGCGTGGGCCTGACGCTCGACACGAGAAAAAACGCCGTCACCGTTCCGAGCCGCGCCGTGCTTCTCGGGCCGGACGGCCCCTTCGTCTATGTGGTGGGGGACGACCGCATCGCCCGCATCCGGCTGGTGACTACGGACGTGGAAAACGAGGGCGTCACCGTCATTTCCAGCGGCCTTGTCCAGGGAGAATCCGTGGTTCTTGAAGGCCATGTCCGCCTGAAGGACGGTATGCCCGTACGTCTGCAGGAACCCGCACTCGTGCCCGCCGGGGGAGAACGCTCATGAACATGTCGACGCTGTTCATCAAAAGGCCCGTGGCCACCACGCTGCTCATGATGGGCATACTCATCTTCGGCTGGATGAGCTATCTGCGCCTGCCGCTGAGCGAAAACCCCAATATCGACTACCCCGTCATCATCGTTTCCGCCACGCTGAGCGGCGCTTCGCCGGAAACCATGGCAACCTCCGTGGCCAAACCGCTGGAAAAGCAGATTTCCACCATTTCCAGCGTCAAGAACATGACCTCCACCAACAAGCTCGGGCGCACCATGGTCCGCGTGGAGTTCGAACTTGACCGCGATATCGACGGCGCGGCGCTCGACGTGCAGTCGGCCATTTCCATTGCCTATTCCCGTATGCCGGAAACCATGACGCAGATGCCCCGCTTCATGAAGCTGGACCCGGACTCCCTGCCCGTCATACAGATAGCGCTCACCTCCAACACTCTTACCCGGCAGCAGCTTACCGACTACGCGGAAAACTACGTTTCCCAGCGTCTTTCCATGGTGGCGGGCGTTTCCAAATCCGACGTGCGCGGCGCGAAGCGCTATGCCGTGCGCGTGAACCTCAGGCCCGACCTCATGCAGGCCCGCGACGTAAGCGCGGAAGAAATACGCAACGGCATAGACGCGGCCAACGTCACGCTTCCCACCGGCAAGCTGGAAGGCAGAGACCGCATCCGCAACATCAAGGACAACGGTTCGCTGGTCAGGGCCGAGGATTTCGCG
Source organism: Mailhella massiliensis (assembly GCF_900155525.1). NCBI lineage: Bacteria > Pseudomonadati > Thermodesulfobacteriota > Desulfovibrionia > Desulfovibrionales > Desulfovibrionaceae > Mailhella > Mailhella massiliensis. The sequence continues at coordinate 463,970 of NZ_LT706951.1, read as the reverse complement.
AAAATCGTGGTGGCATGGCGCAACGGCGCGCCCGTGCGCCTGAGCGACGTGGCCGACGTGGAGGAAGGCGTGGAGGAAACCAACCAGGCCAGCTTCATCAGCGGCGATCCGGGCGTCATCGTGCAGGTGACGCGCCAGCCCGGCGGCAACACCGTGCAGATCGTAAGCGATATTCTCGACCTGCTTGCCGACATCGAAAGCACCCTGCCCCCCTCCATCGACATGGCCGTGGTGGAAGACACCTCCATTCCCATCAAGGAATCCGTGGAAGAAGTGGAGTTCACCCTTCTTCTGACCATACTCCTGGTGGTTCTGGTCATTTACCTCTTCCTGCGCGACGGCATGGCCACCATCATTCCCAGCCTTGCGCTGCCGCTTTCCGTGGTGGCCACCTTCCCGCTCATGTTCTTCGCCGGATTCAGCCTCGACAACATGTCGCTCATGGCCCTCATTCTGGTGGTGGGATTCGTGGTGGACGACGCCATCGTCATGCTGGAAAACATCATACGACACAGAGAAATGGGCAAATCCCCCCTGACGGCCGCCATGGACGGCGCGGGGGAAATAGGCTTCACCATCCTTTCCATGACCGTCTCCCTGGGCGCGGTGTTCATTCCGCTGCTCTTTCTGCCCGGCACCGCAGGCCGCATGTTCTTTGAATTTGCGGCCGTCATCATCATCGCCATTTCCATTTCCTTCTTCATTTCCATCAGCCTCACGCCCATGATGAGCGCCATCTTCCTTACGGATCAGTCGGTGCATCTCAAGCATTCGGGCTTCAAGGCCGCCATGGAGCATGTCTTTCTCGGGCTGCTTTCCCTGTATTCCCGCAGTCTTTACTGCGTGATGCGGCACAAGTTCCTCACCTTCCTGGGGTCGCTTGCGCTCATCGGGGCCACCTGGTGGCTTTCCACCCTGGTGCCTACGGGCTATTTCCCCGCCATCGACGGCGGCCGTATCCGCGTTTTCGCCAAGGCCGAGGAGTCCATTTCCTTCGAAGCGCTGACGCGCGCGGTACAGCAGCTGCATCCCATCATTCTGGCCGATCCCGCGGTACGCAGCTTCACCACCACCATAGGCGGCGGCACCAGAGCCGACACCAACACCGCCAACATCATGGTGCGCCTGAAGCCCGTGTCCGAACGCGAAAACATCAACGTGGTCATCGAACGCCTCAGAAAGGCGCTCGGCAACAACCCCACCCTCATGGTTTCCCTGAGAAACGCCAACATGCAGGGAGCGGGCGGCAGCAGCACCGGCATATATACCTACACTCTGGTGGGCAGCAACACTCAGAAACTCTACGACGCCGCCCGCGAAGTGGAAGAAGCCCTGCACCATGTCAAAAGCGTGCGCGATATCGGTTCCGACCTCCAGCTCATGAACCCTTCCATCCGTCTCATCGTGGACAGAGACAAGGCCACCATGCTGGGGGTGACGCTCTCGCAGATTGAAAACGCCCTCTATTCCGCCTTCGGTACCCGCGAAATCTCCACCATCTACACGGACGTGAGCGACTACACCGTGAAAATGGAAGTGCTGCGCGAGCTTCAGGACAGCGCCAGTATTCTGGACGGCATCTACCTGCGCTCCAGCAAGGGCAAACTGGTGCCTCTGGAAACGCTGGTCACCCGTCAGTTCGAAGCAGGCCCCCTTTCCGTGAACCACAGAGGACAGTTCCCGGCCGTGAGCATTTCCTTCAACGTGGCCGCAGGCTATGCCATGGGCGAAGCCATGGCCGATGTGGAACGTGTGGCAGGCGAACTTCTGCCCGCCTCCGTGTCCGGCAGCCTTACCGGTACGGCGCAGGACTTCCAGGATTCCGTGCGCGACATGATACTCATCATCATCGTGGCGCTCATCCTCATCTACATCGTGCTCGGCATTCTGTATGAAAGCTTCATACACCCCATCACCATTCTTTCCGGTCTGCCTTCCGCCGGATTCGGCGCGCTGTTCTGTCTCTGGCTCTTCGATTCGGAACTGAACATGACGGCCTTCGTGGGCATCATCATGCTCATCGGCATCGTGAAGAAGAATGCCATCATGGTGCTGGACTTCGCCCTCGCCGCGGAAAGAAGCGGTTCCATGGGGACGGAAGAGTCCATCGTGCAGGGCTGCCTCATCCGCTTCCGGCCCATTCTCATGACCACGCTTGCGGCCGTCATGGGCGCGCTTCCCCTGGCCTTCGGCATCGGCGCCACCGGTGCGGAAGCCCGTCAGCCCATAGGTATCTGCGTGGCCGGCGGCCTTGTGTTCTCGCAGCTCGTCACGCTCTACATCACCCCGGTGTACTATGTGTACCTCGACAACCTCGGAAAATGGGTAAGCCGCCACATGCGCCGCATCTTCCGCAAGAGTCTTGCCGCACAGGAACAGTAAGGCGGAACGCGGCCCCCCCGGACAAAACGGAAGAACGGCGCGGCCATGCTCCGCCGTTTCCCCACCGTCAACAAGCTTCAGGAGTTCTCATGCTGAAAGAATACGAAAACCGCTTCCTTTCCTCGGAAGTTCCCGCCGTTCCCGCCGACAAGGCGCGCTTTCACGTCATTCCCGTGCCCTATGAGGCCACGGTAAGCTACGCGGGCGGCACGGCCCGCGGCCCGGAAGCCATTCTCGAAGCCTCCGACCAGCTGGAGCTGTATGACGGCACGAGCTTCCCCGGAGAAGGCGGCATCTTCACCCAGCATCCCGTGGACTGCTCCGGCAGGCCGGAAGAGGTCATGGAAAACGTACGCCGCGCCGTGCTTGCGGCGCTGGATGCGGGTGCCATGCCCGTGGTGCTCGGCGGGGAACATTCCCTCACCTACGGGGAAATGGTTGCTCTGAAGGAGCGTTTCGGCACCTTCGGCGTGGTGCAGTTCGATGCCCATGCCGACCTCAGAGACAGCTATGAGGGAAGCCGCTGGAGTCACGCCTCCGTCATGCGGCGGGCCGTGGCGGATCTTGAGCTGCCCCTCGTGCAGCTCGGCAACCGCATTTTCTGCAGTGAGGAAATGGCGGCGCGCAAAAAGCACGGCGTCGTTGCCTGGGACGCCCCGCTGCTCTGCCGCAGGGGCATCCCCGAAAAAATCCTGCCCGACGGCTTTCCTGAAAACATCTTCATCACCTTCGACGTGGACGGACTCGATCCTTCCATCCTCCCGGAAACGGGCACTCCCGTTCCCGGAGGGCTCGGCTGGTATCAGGCCCTGGATCTTGCGGAAAAAGCCGTGGCCGGGCGCAATCTTCTGGGCTTCGACGTGGTGGAACTTGCGCCGCGGGAAGGTCACATCGTTTCGGACTTCGCCGCCGCAAGCCTGACCTACGCCCTTATGGGCATTGCGGAACGTTCCCGCAGAAAGTGACCTGAAGGCCGGGGACGGCTGACGGCGGAACCGGCGCCGCAGCATGTGCCCCGGCCTCAGGGCAGGCACGATTTCCCCTTTCAATCATCCCCGGCCCGTTTCCGAACCAGGTTTTTCCGTACACGACAGGTACAGAAACGCGCAGCCGCCCCGCATCATCTCCTCGAACGGAACACTTCCCCGCCTTCCACGCTCCGCCCTCAGCCTCCTTCATATCCGCAGGCAGGAGCAGACCTGCGGGCAAAGCGGAATTCCGTGCCGGATACGCCTCTTCCCGCTTCCCGTGCGGGTTCTCTCCTCCCGCAGACACTGTGGGGAAACATGACGTACCACCGGGAAGAAAAGCTGTCCCGGCCCCTGCGCTTCACGGATGCCGCACCGGGGCGGACCGGAGAAAGCCCGTTTCAGGCTGCCCGCGCGGCCTGTTCCGGGACTCCGCTCCCTCCTACAGATACCTTTCCAGATTGCCTTCCATTTCCGCCAGAACCTGCATACAGGCTTCCCTCCGGTCTTCCGATATGGCGGCAAAGAGCCGCTTCTCCATCACGGCGTAGGCCTTGCGGAACTGCAGAAGCGCGTCGCTGCCCGCCGGGGTAAGCCCCACAAGATAGCTCCGGCCGTCGCCGGGATTGGGCTTTTTGAAGACGTAACCGCCCTTTTCCAGACTGTCCGTCGCCTTGGTGATGGAGGACTTGGGTCTTTTAAGGGCAACCACCAGCTCCGTCACGGGCTGTGCCATGCCAGCCTGATGCAGATGTTCCAGCACGGCCCCGTGGGAGGGGACCAGATCGTCCACTCCCTGCCGGAGCAGTTCCAGCTGAATGATGCGATGTGCCCGGACAAGAATCCGGCTGAGCCTATCGACGGAATCGCTGTAATCCATGTTTCCCCCTTGAGCGGACGCAACGCCCGCAGAGATTTTTCGCCCGCAAGCAGGCCCGCCCCTCCATCCTTGCCTCTTTCCGGGGTACCGGTAAATGATAATTTCGTTTTTTATTCTTCCCCCGGACGCCCGGCCATCTTTACGGAACATGAGTTTTTTGATATCTTGGGAGAGGAAAAACGGTTGATTGTTTGCTCAAACAGTATTAGTTTCCTTCCGTGCGGCCGCAGGGCACGCGAATCACGCCTGCCCGTTCCTGTTGCGGCCGTCAGATTATGGCGTATCACCGCGTTTCACGCGGGCATTTTTCCGCCGCATGGCGGGCATCCTATGAGGAGGACTTTATGGCTAAACACATGAAGACTATGGACGGCAATACCGCCGCCGCGCACGTTGCCTACGCCTTGAGCGACGTTGCCGCCATCTACCCCATTACGCCCTCGTCCGTCATGGGCGAACTGGCCGACGAATGGTCCGCCAAGGGCCAGAAGAACCTGATGGGCCAGACGGTCGCCATCCGCGAAATGCAGTCTGAAGCCGGCGCCGCCGGCGCCGTGCACGGTTCTCTGGTTTCCGGTGCGCTGACCACCACCTTCACGGCCTCTCAGGGCCTGCTGCTCATGATCCCCAACATGTACAAAATCGCCGGTGAACTTCTTCCCGGCGTCTTCCATGTTTCCGCCCGCGCCCTGGCTTCCCACGCCCTGTCCATCTTCGGTGATCATCAGGACGTCATGGCCGCCCGCCAGACCGGCTTCGCCTTCCTGTGCTCCAACAACCCCCAGGAATCCATGGACCTCGCTCTGGTGGCTCACCTCGCCGCCATCGACTCCAGCGTTCCCTTCTGCCACTTCTTCGACGGCTTCCGTACCTCTCACGAAATCCGCAAGATCGAAGTCATCGACTACGAAGACATCCGCAAGGTCGTGAACTGGGAAAAGGTTCAGGAGTTCCGCGACAGCGCCATGAACCCCGAACATCCTCATCAGCGCGGCACCGCCCAGAACCCCGACATCTACTTCCAGAACCGCGAAGCCTGCAACCCCTACTACAATGAAGTGCCCGCCATCGTGGTTGAAGCCATGAAGCGCGTCGCCTCCATCACCGGCCGCAGCTACAAGCCCTTCGACTACTATGGAGATCCCGAAGCCGACCGCGTGGTCATCGCCATGGGTTCTTCCTGCGACGTCATGGAAGAAGTGGTGGATTACCTCAACGCTCAGGGCGAACGCGTCGGTATCATCAAGGTCCGTCTGTATCGTCCCTTCAGCGCCCAGCACATGCTGAACGTTCTGCCCGCCACCGTGCAGACCGTCACCGTGCTCGACCGCACCAAGGAACCCGGCGCTCTCGGCGAACCCCTGTATGAAGACGTCTGCACCGCCTTTGTGGAACACGGCGATCAGATCCGCGTCTTCCCCAAGATCATCGCCGGCCGCTACGGCCTCGGCTCCAAGGAATTCACCCCCGCCATGGCCAAGGCCGTGTTCGACAACATGCTGGTCGCCTCTCCCAAGAACCACTTCACCGTGGGCATCAATGACGACGTGACCAACCTGTCCCTCGAAGTGGGCGCCGACATCGACACCGTGCCTGCCAACACCGTGCAGTGCAAGTTCTTCGGCCTCGGCTCCGACGGCACCGTGGGCGCCAACAAGGACGCCATCAAGATCATCGGCGACAACACCGACATGTACGCCCAGGGCTACTTCGCCTACGACTCCAAGAAGTCCGGCGGCTTCACCGTGTCGCACCTGCGCTTCGGCAAGTCCTACCTCAAGTCCTCCTATCTGGTGAACCGCGCCGACTTCATCGCCTGCCACAAGGACTCCTACGTCCACATGTACGATGTGCTTGAAGGCATCAAGGAAGGCGGCACCTTCCTGCTGAACTCCAGCTGGCACACCGTGGAAGACATGGATCGCGAACTGCCCGGCCAGATGAAGCGCACCATCGCCCAGAAGCACCTCAAGTTCTACAACGTGGACGCCGGCAAGGTGGCTGCGGAAGTGGGTCTCGGCAACCGCATCAACATGGTCACGCAGACGGCCTTCTTCAAGCTGGCCAACGTGCTGCCCATTGACGAAGCCATCGGCTACATCAAGGCCGCCATCAAGAAGACCTACGGCAAGAAGGGCGACAAGGTCGTCAACATGAACATCGCCGCCGTGGACAAGGCCCTTGAAGCCCTCACCGAGATCAAGTATCCCGAATCCTGGGCCGACGCCGTCGATACTCCTTCCATCTACAACGACGCCGATCCCTACATCGCCAACGTGGTTCGTCCCATCCTCGCCCAGAAGGGCGACTCCCTGCCCGTGTCCGCCTTCGATCCCACCGGCATCGTGCCCCTCGGCACCACCGCCTGTGAAAAGCGCGGCGTAGCCGTGGCTGTGCCCGAATGGGATGCCACCAAGTGCATTCAGTGCACCCGCTGCTCCATGGCCTGCCCCCATGCCGCCATCCGTCCCGTGCTCGCCACGGAAGAAGAACTCGAAGGCGCGCCTGAAAGCTTCGTCACCATCGACGCCATGGGCAAGGAACTCAAGGGCCTCAAGTTCCGTATGCAGGTCTACGCTCAGGACTGCCTCGGCTGCGGTTCCTGCGCCAACGTCTGCCCCGCCAAGGAAAAGGCTCTGGTCATGAAGCCCCTGGAAACCCAGCTGGACGCCCAGGTTGCCAACCTCAAGTTCGCCGAAGAAAACATCACCATCAAGGACGATCTGGTGGATCGCAACACCCTCAAGGGTTCCCAGCTCTGCCAGCCCCTGCTGGAATTCTCCGGCGCCTGCGCCGGCTGCGGCGAAACTCCCTACGTCAAGCTGCTCACCCAGCTCTTCGGCGAACGCATGGTCATCGCCAACGCCACGGGCTGCACCTCCATCTGGGGCGGCTCCGCTCCCACCACGCCTTACTGCCAGAACAAGGACGGCCACGGTCCGGCCTGGGGCAACTCCCTGTTTGAAGACGCGGCCGAATACGGCCTCGGCATGCACGACGCCTACAAGCAGCGCCGTGAAGGCCTGGCTCTCGCCTGCAGCGAAGCTCTGGAACTGCCCGGCATCAGCGACGGCCTGAAGAACGCCCTGCAGGGCTGGCTCGACAACAAGGACGACGCCAAGCTCTCCCGTGAATACGGCGAAGCCATCCTCGACGAACTCACCGACGTGGAAGACAGCGAAGTTCTCGAAAAGCTCTGGACCATGCAGGATCTGTTCACCAAAAAGTCCTTCTGGGTGTTCGGCGGCGACGGCTGGGGCTACGACATCGGTTACGGCGGCCTTGACCACGTCATCGCTTCCGGCGCCGACATCAACATCTTCGTGGTCGACACCGAAGTGTACTCCAACACCGGCGGTCAGGCCTCCAAGGCCACCCCGCTCGGCTCCATCGCCAAGTTCGCCGCTGCCGGCAAGCCCGTCCGCAAGAAGGACCTCGGTCGTATGGCCATGACCTACGGTTATGTGTACGTTGCCAGCGTGAGCATGGGCGCGGATATGAACCAGGTGCTCAAGGCCTTCAAGGAAGCCGAAGCCTACCATGGTCCTTCGCTCATCATCGCCTACGCTCCCTGCATCAACCAGGGCATCCGCAAGGGCATGGGCCGCAGCCTCGAAGAAGCCAAGCTCGCCGTGCAGACCGGTTACTGGCCTCTGTACCGCTTCAACCCCACTCTCAAGGAAGAAGGCAAGAATCCCTTCGTTCTTGACTACAAGAAGGCTCCCGACGGCACTCTGGAAGAATTCCTGCTCGGCGAAAACCGCTACGCCCAGCTGGAAAAGGCCAAGCCCGAACTGGCCAAGCAGCTGCGTGCCACTCTGGCTCAGCAGTACCAGGAACGATTCGACGAGCTGACCGAACTGTCCAAGTAATCTGAAAACCGGGGGCGGAGAGATTCTTTCCGCCCCCTCTGCGTTTTATGCCGGGCGGAAGAACTTTTCCCCTCCGGCAATCGGGGCCCTGCGCCCCTTCTCATCCCACCAGGAGATATGATCATGAAAAAGTATGTCTGCCCTGTCTGCGGCTATACCGTTGAAGCGGAAAGCCTCCCCGAAGGTTTCGTGTGCCCCCAGTGCAAGGCCCCCGGCTCCAAATTCCGCGTGGAAGAAGGCAACGCCGGCTTCGTGACGGAACACCATGTGGGTGACGGCAAGGTGGAAGACGCCGACATCATGGAAGAACTGCGCGCCAACTTCACCGGTGAATGCACCGAAGTGGGCATGTACCTTGCCATGAGCCGCCAGGCTGAACGTGAAGGCTATCCCGAAATCGCCGACGCCTTCAAGCGCTATGCCTTTGAAGAAGCCGAACACGCCGCCAAGTTCGCCGAACTGCTCGGCGAAGTGCTCGTGCCCTGCACCAAGACCAATGTGAAGATGCGTGCCGAAGCCGAAGCCGGCGCCTGCGCCGGTAAGATGGAAACCGCCCGCAAGGCCAAGGCCAAGGGCTACGACGCCATCCACGACACCGTGCATGAAATGGCCAAGGACGAAGCCCGCCACGGCGCCGGTTTCGCCGGCCTGCTGAAGCGCTACTTCTAATGCTTTCTTTCCGGCGCGGGCCTGTCCCGCGCCGACTTCTGCGACGCCGTCCGCGCCCGGAGACTTTTCCCCGAATCTGCAAAGCCGATCCCTCCGGCTTTCTTCGACATCGTTTTTCCCGGAAATTCCTGTTCCTCGGGAAAACGGATTCTGCTGAGGAAAACGCTCTCCGTGTACGGACGGCGTAGGTATTTTTCACCTTTCTTTTCCCCCGGGAACGACCGTACAAACTCATTCTTCCGTGTTGAACATCTTTTGTTGAAAAGTCACGCTTTTTCCCGACCCCCCACGACCATCTTTCGCAAGAACAAATCGCACGGCGTTTACGCTTGATGCAGGCAAAAGAGTACCTGCCGACCGCCGTGCCAGCCATGTCGCATCAGCGTTACGGTCAGGAATCTTCTCCGGGGAGTGCAACACTCCATTTCGTTCACGCGGCATGGCGCAAACAGTGCCGCCGGAGCCCCGTCAAAAAAGTTTCGTTTCCTCCAGAGCGGAAGTATTCCCCCTTTCCACCGTACATATCATCGCCGCACGGCGTCATCCGCTTCCGTCCGGTTCCGACGCTTTCCTTCGCATCATGGAATGCCGGGAGTCCAGAAAAACCTCGCGAAGAAGGGATTGCCGTTGCAAAGAGCCTCTCCAAGGGAAGGATACGTCCGTTTTCCTGCCCCCACGCCTTATTTTCTCCCTTTCCGCCCCGCGATTGATCAGAGACATGCCCTTTCATCCGACCCCGTGGTCCCGTCGGACGTTTTTCGTTTGCCCGGCAGGAATCTGCTCCCCTGTTGCCTTTTGAAGGGACAGTTTCGTTCATCCCCTCCTTGTCAGCCCTAGGATTTAACAATTTCCATATATTATGAAAATCATATATCTATTCCAGTTTATATTTCCATTACACTCTACCACAAAACTTGATGTTGGATTGCGTTTTTAATACTTTTCAATATATTCTCTACTGTCATCCGTTGAATTTAATCCCATTCCTGGAATATTGACCCATAAATCATATATTTTTTCATAATCAGTTATGGACATTATCCTAGTTTATCATGATACAGAAACCTCCGAAAAGTCCGATTCTTCCATTCCACCACAATCCGAATGCCGGAAACTGCCTGTTTTTTTACTGAAGTTTCCTTCTTTCGGATATGCGGATATGCGAAACGAACGGTTATTCAGCTGTAGACCCAAGGTAGTTCAGCACCGGGCGGCACATTGAAAAACGAATAACCTGCCGAAACGAAGCATCCCGGCCGGAGAAAAACACAGCAAACGATTTCGGGACAAGTTGTCCCGAAGCTATGGGGAAAACGAGCCTACGCCGGAGCACTCCGCAGGAGTTCACAGACGGCGGAACACAGAAAGGACGGAAAGAAGAACAGAGAAAGCCGGACGCTTCATACGCCCGGCTTTCCGTATGGGAAAACGACCGCCATTCCGACGGATGTCTTCACAGTATCTTGTTCAGAAAATAAGGGAACTGCCTGCGCCACCAGGGCCAGTCATGATCCACGTCACGGCCCCAGAAGTCGATGAAGGCGCGTATGCCTTTTTCTTCAAAAATCTTCCGTACCATGGTCGTGGTGCGGATCATTTCCTCCTCCCAGGCCCCCTGTCCCGTGCACACATAGATGGCGCGGGCATTGAACATGGGAATATAGGCATGATCCAGCGCAATCCCTGCCATATAATCCACAATGGAGTTGTTGTAGAGGTTGGAATCCATGTAATCGCCGAAGAAGTAGCGCGCATCATACGCGCCGCTCAGGGCGATGACCCCGTGGAACAGATCCGGACGCCGCAGAAAGGTATTGAGCGCATGGGTGGCCCCCATGCTGCATCCCATGGTAATGGGAGCCTGATGCGTACCGTTCATCTGAAGCATGAGGGGCGTGAATTCTTCCGTACAGTAACGGAACCACAATTCCTGAAGCCAGGCCCGGCGGCCTTTGTCGCCGTCCCTGTCGGACCAGGTTTCTTTGTCAATGGAATCCATGCAGAAAAGCTGAACGCGACCGGCTTCTATATGCTCCGCCACGGTTTCAGGCATACCGAATTCATGAAAATCGGTGCAACGCCCGTTCTGCGTAGGAAAAACCATGACCGGCCTGCCCGTACGTCCGAACACCACAAACGGCAGTTCCCGACCCAGAATACGGCTGTACTGGCTGTGACGCCTGTATTCCATCAGCAGGTCTCCTGCACGAAACGGATGAATTCATCCTTCTGCTCGGCGGTATCCAGAATGGCCGTCCACTGATGGTTGCCCATGGCGCCGGAAATGGCCTCGGGAATATCCAGATCCATCACGATGCGGCCTGCATAGCGGGAACGGATTTCCTCCGGCGTGTGCGCATAGGGCTTGCCGTCGCGCCTGCCCGCATACACGGCGAAGAACTTCTGTCTGTCCAGATCCACAAACGTCTTGTCATGGGTCACCATGTCGGCCCAGATGGAATATACATCCACGCTGTTGGCATAGTTGAACATATCCGGCGTCCAGCCGCCCGCAGGACGCATGTTCACCTCAAGCGCCACAAGTTCGCCCTTTTTCGCAAGGCCGGGCTTATCCTCCCTGAGCCGGAAAAACTCCAGATGGAAAAAACGGCTGCGGACATTGAAAGCCTTGATGGTATTGCGGCCCGCAAGTCTGAGATCGTCGGGCAGATTGCTGGCCGTGTAGTAGGCAAGATGATCCTTGTTGTTCACGATATCGGCAATGGAGGGCGGCCAGGAAGTACAGGTCTCGAAAATGACGTTGGCCCCGGAATCGGAAATGCCGTCATACGACCAGATATCTCCGCTGAGGTATTCTTCCATGATATAGGGCACGTTTTCCTTGCCCGCATAGAAGCGCTCCATTTCCTCATCGCTGGAAATCTTGTAGCTGCCCGAAGCGCCCATGCCGCCGTCCGGCTTCACAAACACGGGATAACCCACCTCGTGGGCAAAATTCTTGCCGTCCTCAAGATCGTCGATGAGATGCCAGCGCGCCGTCGGGACTCCGGCCTCCTGATAGAATTTCTTCATGGCCGACTTGCGACGTACATTGGCCACTTCCGCTCTGCTCATGCCGGTTCGTATATTGAAGTCGTCACGCAGGCGGGCATCCTGACTGAGCCAGTACTCATTATTGCTTTCCACCCAGTCGATACGCCCGTGCTTGAAGGTAAGAAAGGCCATGGCACGGTACACCTGATCGTAGTCCTCAAGGGAGTCCACACGATAATATTCCGTAAGGCACGCCCGAAGCTCCGGGGAGAGAGCGTCATAGGCCGTATCGCCTATGCCGAGGACATTCACGCCGCGAGCCTTCAGGCGATCGCAAAAATTCCAGTATGACTGGGGAAACTGTGGAGAAATAAAAACAAAATTCATAACGATCCTCTCTGCGGACGATACTTCCGCCCGTATGCTCAAACAGGCAACTGGTACAGTCTGCTTATTATGAAGCACTACACCATAAAAAGCAATCGTTCCTCGACGCCCTCCGGGAATTCCGCCGTCATCGGAACGAAAAAATCCCTACTCCCCTGCGGAAATCCCCTTTCCCGCCCTTGCTTTCAACATGTTTCTTCCGCTTCCCCATATGCACGGGGATTTCTTTTAAAACTTTCCGTCACGCCCTTGTAAGCCCCGTGCTTGCCGTATATACTGCCCCAATGTTTCAGGTATTTTCCCAAAGTGACGTCACCGCGCTGACAGAAGCGCTGCTTGACTGGTTCGTGGCGCACAAACGCCCCCTGCCGTGGCGTGTTCATTACACGCCCTATGAGGTCTGGATTTCCGAGGTCATGCTCCAGCAGACGCAGATGGAACGGGGCGTTTCCTACTTCCAGCGCTGGATGAAGCGCTTTCCCTGCGTCAGCGATGTGGCCGAAGCGCCGGAAGAAGAAATCCTGCGCTATTGGGAAGGTCTCGGTTACTACCGTCGGGCCCGCTTCCTCCATCAGGCCGCCAAGGCCATGGTGGAACGACATGGCGGCGAGGTTCCCTCCACCCAGGAGGAGCTTTCCTCCCTTCCCGGACTGGGAGAATACACGGTGGCGGCCATTCTCGGCATTGCCTACGAACAGGACATCGTCACCATCGACGCCAACGTGGAACGGGTGTTCTCCCGTCTGCTCAATATCGACACTCCCGTGAAAAAACATCCTGCGGCCGCCTTCATCAGACAGGAAGTCCGGCGTTTTCTTCCCTCCGGGCAGGCCAGACTCTACAACCAGGCGCTTATGGAACTGGGAGCGCTGATCTGCGGAAAAGCGCCGCGATGTGCGCTCTGTCCTCTGGCACGATGGTGCGAGGCCCACAGACTGGGCCTTGCCAGGGAACGCCCCGTTGCGGAAAAAAAGAGCGCCGTCATTCCTGTGAGTTCCGCCCACGGCATACTGCTCTGTCAGAAGCATGTGCTCCTTGTTCAGCGCCCTTCGGGCGGCCTGTGGGGCAACATGTGGGAATTTCCCGGCGCCGTGGTACAGACCTCCACTCCGCAGGAAACCCTGCTGCAGCGGCTTGCCGGAATGGGTATTGCTGCAGAAATCCTCGCGCCTCTGGGCGAAGTAAGGCATAACTATACCAATCACAGGCTTACGGCCCATTTCTTCCGCGTGGCGGCGGAGCAGGAACTCACCGTGAAAGAACTTTCCGCTCTTCTCGGCGACATTTCTCACCGTTTCGTCCTCTGGAACGAAACGGAATCCCTTGCCATGCCGGCTCATCACAGGAAAATGGCCGAGCGCTATTTTCTCAGAAAACCCCGCCCTGCGGCGGAACAACTTCCTCTATAAAGAAGGCCATCATGAAACACACGGTTTACTGGATTGAAGGCGACGGCATAGGCCCGGAAATATGGAATGTGACCCGTCCCGTGCTGGATGCCGCCATGAAGGCAGCCACCAGCGGCGAACACGAAATAGAATGGATCGAACTTCTGGCAGGCGAAAAGGCCATGAAGAAGACGGGTTCCCCCCTGCCCCAGGAAACTCTCGACACGCTGGGCAGGGCTTCCGTCGCCATCAAGGGACCACTGGGAACGCCCGTGGGCGGCGGTATCCGCAGTCTCAACGTGGCCATGCGTCAGGCCTTTGACCTTTATGCCTGCATCCGTCCGGTAAGCTGGTTCCAGGGAATCAGCACTCCGGTGAAGCACCCTGAACTGGTCAATATGGTCATTTTCCGTGAAAATACCGAAGACGTGTACGCAGGCATTGAATACCAGGCCGGTACCCCGGAAGCGGAAAAGCTGGGAGCATTTCTCCGCAGCGAATTCGGAGCGAAAGTCCGGGAAGGTTCCGCTCTGGGCATCAAGCCCATGTCGGCCTTCTGCTCCAAGCGCCTTGTCCGCAGCGCCATCCGGTACGCCATCGATCACAAGCTTCCCAGCGTCACCCTTGTACACAAGGGCAACATCATGAAATTCACGGAAGGCGGCTTCCGTGCCTGGGGTTATGAGGTGGCCAGGGAGGAATTCGGCGACATCACCATTCCTGAAAAGGAAGCCACTCCCGAAAACAGCAGGGGAAAGATCATCATCAAGGACCGCATCGCCGATGCCATGTTCCAGGAAGCCCTGCTCCACCCCGACCAGTACAGCGTTCTTGCGCTGCCCAACCTGAACGGCGACTACATTTCCGATGCCCTCGCCGCGCAGGTCGGCGGACTGGGGATGGCTCCCGGCGTCAACATGTCCGACAGGCTGGCACTCTTTGAGGCCACCCACGGCACGGCTCCTACCGCGGCAGGCAAGGATATCGCCAACCCCGGAAGTCTTCTGCTTTCCGGCGCTCTCATGCTGGAACATATGGGCTTTGCCGAAGCGGCCGACAAGGTGCGTTCCGCCATCCTCGCGGCCATCGCCTCCAAAACCGTAACCCCCGACCTCGCCGCCGAAATGCCCGGCGCTCAGGCCGTATCCTGCTCGAAATTCGGTGAAATTCTTCTGAAAAACATCCACTGAGCAAAAAAGTGGAAAAAAGCCGTTTTTTTGCTTGACGAAGGAGTGCTTCTATACTAGAAACACTCCTGTCGCGGAGAGGTTTCCGAGCCCGGCTTAAGGAGCACGATTGGAAATCGTGTGTACCCGAAAGGTACCAAGAGTTCAAATCTCTTCCTCTCCGCCAGACATTTCAAAGGGTTACATTGAAAAATGTAACCCTTTTTTGTTGGTTAAAATTCCATGACTGGCGCTTCAATTGGTGATAAAGCTGAATTTCATTCGGCAATGCATCTTCATTGTCGACAATATTTCCATCCCGTGGAAAAACCGGACGCCGCGGAATGGACTGTTCCGCATGATGTGAGGAACAGATGCAGGCCCTCCTGCCTGGTTGATAAAAGTCCGGTTGGAAAAGGAGGAGTTTTATGTTTTCACTCTCCAAACCCTGCGGTGCGCTGAAGCTTGCCGTGATGGCTCTCTGCATGGGAACCTGTTCGGTCGCTTCCGCCGCTCAGGATCCGCTGAGATCTTTTGACCCGCTCTATTATCCCTATCCGGCACAGAGAAATGTCGTTTACGGGTCCAGGGGCATGGTCGCCACTTCCAATCCTCTTGCCGCGCAGGCCGGCCTTGAAGTGCTGAAAAAAGGTGGCAACGCCGTGGATGCGGCCATCGCCACGGCCGCGGCCCTGACGGTTGTCGAGCCCACCAGCAACGGCATAGGAAGCGACAACTTCTCCATCCTCTGGGTGAACGGAAAGATGTACGGCATCAACGGCAGCGGCCGCTCTCCCAAAGCCATGAACCTCGACGTGTTCAAAGGTGAAAAGAAGATTTCCACCCTCGGCTGGAAGGCCGTAACCGTCCCCGCAGCCCCGAAGACGTGGGCCGTTCTGGCGAAGAAGTTCGGCAAGCTCCCGCTCTCCGAATCTCTGGCCCCTGCAATAAGCTATGCCCGCGACGGCTTCACCGTCCAGCCCACGGTGGCGCAGTTCTGGAATCTGAGAGGCCCCATGTATATCGCGCAGAAGGATCCCCAGTTCCAGGGCTGGAAGGATACCTTCTCCAAAAACGGCAAGCTGCCCAAGGCCGGTGAACTCTGGAAACTGCCCGATCATGCCCGCACGCTCGAGCTTATCGGAAAAACCAACGCCGAAGCCTTTTATACCGGAGAAATCGCAAAGAAAATTGTGGAATTCTCCAAGGCCACCGGCGGCTATATCACTGCTGAAGACCTCGCGGCCGTAGATCCCGAATGGGTGGAACCCCTCAGCGTCAACTACCACGGCTATGACGTATGGGAACTGCCCCCGAACGGACAGGGCATTACCGCCCTCATGGCGCTGAACATTCTCAACGGGTATCATTTCGACCATCGCGGCCCCGAAACCGCTCATGTGCAGATTGAAGCCATGAAACTGGCGTTTGCCGATACCCTGAAGTACGTCGCCGATCCCCGCGTGAGCAAGGTTCCCGTGAAGGAAATGCTCTCCACCGAATACGCCGCCAAGAGACGCGCTCTCATTACCGACAAGGCTCAGCAGCCCGTAGCCGGGGACTTCAAGCAGAGCGGTACCGTGTACCTGTGCACCGCCGACGGCGAAGGCAACATGGTATCCTTCATTCAGAGCAACTACGGCGGCTTCGGTTCCGGCGTGGTCGTTCCCGGCACCGGCATCTCTCTGAACAACCGCGGGTGCAGCTTCTCCCTTGATCCCAAGCATCCCAATGCCGTGGCGCCGGAAAAGCGCCCCTACAACACCATTATCCCCGGCTTTGTCACCAAGGACGGCAAGGCTGTCGGTCCTTTCGGCGTCATGGGCGGCTTCATGCAGCCTCAGGGGCATGTGCAGGTTCTCATGAACTGCATCGACTTCGGCATGAATCCCCAGCAGGCCCTCGACGCACCCCGCTGGCAGTGGATGCGCGACAAGAAGGTTGTGGTGGAAGGAAGCTACCCTGTGGAAGACCTCCGCAAGCTCGAACGCATGGGACACGATATCAGCTATGATACTCTGGCCGGTGACTTCGGTCGAGGCGAAATTATCTGGCGCATGGAAGACGGTACCCTTGCAGGCGGTACCGAATCCCGTACTGACGGCTGCGTAGCCACCTGGTAACCCGTAAAAGAAAGGCCCGGAATCCGGGCCTTTCTTTTTTTAACGCGTTTACGTCAGCGCGATAAAGAATACTGCCGAGCCGGTAGTTCCTCTTGTGAACCTGTAATGTTTACTTACCATTCGTGTTCAGAAAGGTGTATAAACATCCAATATCTGAATTTCTGCTACCGGATGCCCATAAGCGGACTCCAAGCATATTGGAATATTCAACGGCCTGTCAGACTTTCCCAACGGATGCTTGCTTCCTGTTTTGTCTGCTGTATCGATTCGTAAAATCTTCCGAGGCAATAAACAAGACCGATGCCATAATTTTATGGAAGGTTGACGTTATGCGCAAGGATGTATCCTCGAACACATGGCCGCCGAGAAATACGGCCTGTGGATCATTCATCAAGACTGACACATCAGCTGGAATACTCCACGGTCAAAGTTCATCACCCAGGAAACAATCCGGTCAGTCCGGCTCTTGTCCCTACCAGTTCTTGCCAGTCATGTTTTCCCCTGCTATTTCTGAGCAGAACATACTGGTGGAGCATCTCATGTCACTGACGGAATCACTCTCTCGGATCGACGAACTTCAGACGCAGATCAACAGTCTGAGGCCTCTGAACGAAGCAGAAGCTGCCTCTCTGCGCGAATACTACAAAATAGGCCTCACCTACAGCAGCAACGCACTGGAAGGCAACACGCTCACTGAGTCGGAAACCAAGGTGGTTCTGGAAGACGGCCTCACCATTGGCGGGAGGCCGCTGCGCGATCATCTTGAAGCCGTCGGCCATGCCGCCGCCTTTGACTACGTCTGCTCGCTCCAACGCAGCACGGGATTCTCCGAACAGGATATTCTCACCCTGCACCGGCTGTTTTTCTGCAAAATTCAGGAAGAACAGGCCGGTGTCTACAGAGGAAGCCGCATCTTCGTGACGGGCTCTGCCCACAAGTTTCCGAGTCCCGAAGAAGTGCCGGCTCTCATGAAGGAATTCGTGGAGCAGGCGCCGCGATGGAGGGAGATGTATCATCCTGTCGAATACGCAGCTCGCCTTCATCAGCGGCTTGTGGCCATCCATCCTTTTGTTGACGGCAACGGTCGAGTAGCAAGGCTGCTCATGAATCTGGCGCTGCTTCAGAGCGGCCATCTGGTCACAGTCATTCCCCCTGTGCTCCGCTCGGAATACATTGAGACTCTGGAAACGTCCCACCGACACATGACGCCTTTCATCCTGTTCCTCTGCCGCTGCCAGATTGAAGCTCAAAAAGAATACCTGCGGCTGCTGAAGGACTAACCCTCTTTCGCAGATATCCTCAATATTGCCCCGTCTGAAAATCAGGCGGGGCTTTTTTATCCCGAAAGTCCAGCACCATTTTCGCGGTGACAAGAGAAACGCCTGATGGAAATTCTGACTTCCCCAAAAAGGTGTGCCCGCCTCCGCATAAGCGAAGACACGTTCCGTCAAAATTGGAAGCGTTGGAAGCACGAAAAAAATAGAACGGAGCACTCCATCCGTTTCTGCAGATTTTACTGACAGGATGGTCCCATCCGAGCCGGTGGAAAAATTTTTATCCAAGCATCTTTATTATAATTTTATTTATATGTATTTATTCAACTTTTTTCATACTCCAAAATGACTTGACGAGCATCCCCTTTCTATACTAGAAAGACTTCCGCCGCGGAGAGGTTTCCGAGCCCGGCTTAAGGAGCACGATTGGAAATCGTGTGTACCCGAAAGGTACCAAGAGTTCAAATCTCTTCCTCTCCGCCAGATATTTATAACCCGCTGTTTTTTACAGTGGGTTTTTCTTTTAATCGCGGCTTGTTCGTACTGGATGCGCAGCTTGGATACATTCCCGGGATATGCCATGAGCTTTCCGGTATCACCGAAAATTCCCGGAACAACGTTTCGCTCATGGCGCATAAAAAGCAGTTGCCCGGGCATCCGCAACTACCCCTTGAGGAGCATGGACTTTGTTGACGCCGCACACTGCCGCAGAATGAATATATCCTGAAAGGACAAAACTTGTTGCAAAGTTTTTTCACAGGCCTCATGCTATTTAATTATATAAAAATCAATTAGTTAATCAATGACAATGTCCAAAGTCTGCTCTTTTGAATCCATTTTCAGAGACATCTCATGAGAGAGCGCCTGTACAAGAAGTTCATGAGTAATCTCTTCCGGTTTTGTAAAAAGGGGATCATATTTTGCCCGTACGGCATGAAAGTCGCCGGGGGTAAGGTATCGCATGTTTGAGAGCCTCAGCCAAAGAGCTTCGGACATCGGTGCTTTACACAAAGGAGCAAGAAGTTTGCGGTACAGAGCTTTCACGCGGGAAAAATCAGCATAGCAGAACTTTAATTTATACGAAAATCTCCGCATTGCCGCCTTATCGAGATACTCTCTCCTGTTCGTAGTGCATATGCAAAAGCCATGGCACTCCTCCAATGAAGTAAGAAACTCGTTGACCAGGGTAATTTCCCAGGAATGGTGTACTCCGTCACGCGAATAAAGAAACGAATCCACCTCATCTATGACCAGCACGGCACCGTTTTTTTCCATTTCGCCAAAAACTTCCGCCACCTGCTGTTCACTCACTCCGACAAAAGGACTTAACAGATCGCTGGCACGCTTCACGATACATTCACGATTCAAGGTTTCCGCAACAAAACGGGCCAGTGCCGTCTTCCCCGTACCGGGCGGACCATAGAAAAGCATGGTTCCGCATCCCGGACGCAGCACTTTGCCAGAACGCATGGCTGCATCCATACGCTGACAGCGCTCCATGAATACAGAAATATTTTCCTCCATACATACGCCATTTAATGTAAAATCAGAAACGGCTCCGTATACTTTTTTTGAAGAAAGCCTTCCTCCATGTTGCAGAGCAAGATGCGCTTTAAGAATGCGATCAAGCGCAGTATAAAATCTATTTCCTGAAGGATACAAGGAAGATGCCTGTATAATAGCGCTCTGTACGACTTCTGCCTGTACAGGATATTTCATGGCAAGGCCTGTCATGTATGATTTATCAAAACGCCGGGACAACCCCTGCCTTTTCAGTACATGGCGCCACATCTCTACGCGTTCCCGTACCCCCAGCGACTCAAAATGTATACTGTATATGAAACGACGTCTGACCGACGGCTCAATTTTCTCCACATCATCTGTAATCCACACTATTTTCTGGCCGGACTTCTCAAAAGCGAAGATCATATCCGCTGTATTTTTTCTTTGACTACCGGAAACACCCTCAACATCAAAATCCGTACTGAGCAGTCGTTCAGCGCCATCCACGACAATAAGGGTTCCCTTCTGCAAAGACGCCCTATGCAGGCAGGCCAGAAACGAAGCCCGGCATTCCCCCTCGCTGTTTTTTCCTCGGCTGCTGACAAGGCAGACCTTCATTCCAATATTTTTTGCCAGACTGTGCGCAAATGTCTTTTTACCGGATCCTGATGGACCATAAAGCAGAATATTCACTGAAAAATCAACGTGCTCTTTCAATAAACGGCATACATGACGCACTTCTTCACCGGGAACGCGGAAAGACTTAAGCGGCAGCAGATCGTCTTTGAAGGCGCTGCAGAAGAAGGAAGCGTCCACAGAAAACCGTGACGACCAGAAGGCACTGACCGCCGGTATCAGATGAAAAGAACGATCTTTATCATACTCGAGTATGCCAAAACAAAGCAACATACCAAGATGATCCGACAGGATATCCTGTGACATGCTCAACATCTGTGCCATCAGCCGGAGGCCGCCCGGCCCGAATATGCCAAGACCGGCAGCAAAATACATTTTAAGCTCAGGAAAATGTTGAAGAATAAACGCAAACTCGCAAACAGCGATGCCATCTTCATCAAGACCGAATACCCGATTCAGTTCGTTTCCCGCCACAATATATTCCACAGCCAGAGAAACATTCCTGTTCTCTGCAACGTGACGACATTGCTTTTGAATCTGCTCCCAGCAGTACGAACAGACATACGGATGTTCATCCGCAAGAATGCTGCACCCTTCCACATGATGATGTGCATCCTTGCCGAGTTCTTCCAGAACGGCATGATGTGCGGCTCTGCCCGCCCTGCTTTCGAGCGTTGAAATTCGTCTCTCCACATCTTCGAGAACGGATCGAAGACTTCCGCATATCCAATGCACACATCGAAAAAGAGCGGTATCAAGAACCGGCGATTCCTCCGCCATATTAAGAATCCAATGTGCGGCCCTGCGCCTGGCATACATGGCTTCAGGGCTGTCTGCGGACTGGATTTGATCTGCACCTTCAAGGAACATATATCTGCGATACCTCCTCCCATGTTTTCACAAGGACTGGCTATCAAGACATCGTTCCAGATTCCGGCAATGGTTCATTTTTTTATTTTTATTTATTATCAACAAGTTATAGTTATCTACAAAAAAATACCCCCTGTTTTGAAATATCATGCCGGCCCTCTTCCCGCCGAGGATTCAACCCTATGTCCGCGTTTCCGCCCTTGCCAGTTGCATTTTCCCCTGATATCCCAAGGCCACTGATGACCAGGGTGTATCGACCACTTTCTTCTCAGCAACGGTCATGGCTGCGCCGCAACAACATACGGCAGCGCTCATCCGGCCACAGAAACAATTTCTTTCAGGAGACCGGCATGTCAGAATTCAATCCCCGCCCGCCCTTCAAGGCCGGTGACATCGTCCGCCACTTCAAGCACGAACGCTGCCCCGCCGATTCCCCCATGTACACCTATAAAATACTGGGCTTTGCCACGCATTCCGAAACGAGGGAAACGCTGGTGATCTATGAAGCCCGCTATGACCTGAAAGAAAACGACGCTCTCAAGGTTTTTGCAAGGCCTCTCGATATGTTCATGTCTGAGGTGGATAAAACAAAGTATCCAGATGTCAGACAGCGGTATCGTTTTGAACGCATGGACTGAGAAACAAACTCCGCAGCACCGTGGAAAACGCCCGCGCCCCGGCCTCTCCCCCAGTCGAAAAACGAAGGAGGAAGTCCAGAGCATGTTCACACCTCGCACGGCATGTGCAGTTTCCTGACTCTGTTCTCCCCCTTCCTGATGAAAGCATACGAAACACGCAAAACCTTCACCGTCGCAGACGACACCGAAATAACGCCATGAGTTGACGCAAATTTCGTACATCGCCTGTTTTGCCGATACGAAAATGGCATGACGGAAGACCGGCCCCTCTCGGAAGGCATACCGCCTCCCATGAGCTGCCCGGCTTTTACAGCTGAGGCTTCTTTTTCTTTTCGTATGCCCAGTAAATAAGCCCCCAGAAATAAATCGGACGTCTGTTTACCTTGCCGGCTTCCCGGCTGACCGCTTCCCCCTTCTCTCTGCGCAGATAAAGGGAATACAGGGCCGGAAAGTCTTCATTCTTCAGTCGCCCGATACATCTGTAGTCCGGTGCCGTTTCACTCTCCGCCCCGGAGGTGTTTCCGCCCTTATGTTCCTGAACGGAGATATAAATATCACCCCGGATATTTTCTGCCCTGAAACGGACTCCCTCGCGACCGTTTTTCCACCGCGTCGTGTATATGCCAGGATTCTGTTCGACGAACTTCTTGATTTCACTCCATATTTCCATAACTTCCCTATCTTCCACGGTCTGACTCCTTTTGGCAGAATGTTGCTGACGGGGCGGCCGTCTCCGGCCGCCCTCATGCCCGGCCCAAGGAAAGGCGGGACTTTCCTCATTTCACTATCCCACAGCTACTTCACAGCGCAAAGCTGACTACTCCACCCTGCCTGCTTCGCCACGGTCTGCATGAGGTCACAGCGGCTCGCGCAGAATCTCTTTCCGCGTGCTCAAGGTGTAGCACACGAGTCTTTCCATGGCAAGAAAATTCAGCATAACATATTGTTTTTATTGATTTTTATATGTTTTTATACAACAAAACGGAACTGCTTTTTCTTCTTTTCCCCTTGTGTTTTTGACAAACAGTCAGGACCGCCCCTTCAAGGGGCGGTTTGATTTGACCCTATAAGGGTCTGTTACCCGGCTGCCCTCTTAAGAGGGCTCTGTCTCGACTCTTGCCGAAGAGTTATTTTCTGCTGCTCGTAAACGAGCTGACGGGCCGTTCTACCAGGCTATACTGGTCTGTTATTTTGTCTCGTTCTTCCTGCTCCCTCACATATTTGATGATGGTCGCCTCATTTACTCCCACCGTGCTGACAAAATAACCGGTACACCAGAAATGGCGATTGCCGAACTTGTAGCGCAGATGCGGAAAACTCTCGAATATCATCAAAGAACTCTTCCCTTTCAAATACCCCATGATCTGCGCCACGCTATACTTGGGCGGAATCTTGACGCACATATGAATATGGTCCACACACGCATTTGCTTCCACTATCTCTATTCCTTTGTATTCACACAGTTTTCTCGGAATTTCGCCGATCGTTCTGCGATACCTTCCGTATACCAGCTTGCGTCTGAATTTCGGAGCGAAAACAATGTGATACTTGCAGCTCCAACGGGTATGGTTTAAACTCTGGTCATTCATTATTGGGTTTCTTTGTGTATAGATTTCGAGTCGAGACAACTGGTTATCGCACAAAGGAACCCCTTTTTTAACTTATGTAAAGGCTTCGCCTTTTTGGAACTCCCCGCATAGCGGGGAGTTTTCAATCTTAAACAACACCTCAAAAACTTTTAAAAAGTTTTTGAGGTGCAAACATGATGCAATACGCTGTTATTATATAATATATTAGTAATGTATCAGAACATTTCCCCCTCATCTCCGCCCGTTTCTCCCCGCCGGCCGGAACAAGCCGAAAGAAACGCCTTCCCTGTATGCCGCAGGCCGTGCGTACAAGGGAGCCAGTCCATACGTCATTCTCACAAAAAGGTTCCTTTGCGTGAATGACTGCGGAGCATACCGCTTCTCAAAAAAACTTTTCTCCCTGCGGCATGGCCGCATATCTCATGCTTTCAGCCGTTTCTTCTCATGCAACCGGTACAGTATGTACCGGTTGCATGACGGCATACCAGAGAAGTATCCTTTTCTGAAAATCATATCCGGCGATCAAGAACCGGACGGCATTTTCCCGGCAGCATATCCGCATCAACCATGCTCATCATGGTATGAGCGATGCATGATGCCCGGCTCAATGAAGCATCTTCAGTTTTCTCCAGAGCGTGGAGCGGGAAATCCCCAGTTCCCGGGCTATCTGTGTTCTGTTTCCGTGCAGTCTGTCGAAGGCTTCCCGTATTCTCTGCAGTTCCTGATCCTTGCGGGAAGACACGGAGCCGATCGTTTTTTCCTGAAGGTCGGGTCGGGTAAAGATATCGCCGAGGCTGACGGGACGCCTCAGGTAGGGGCTGAGCGCCGCATAACGCCGCACCATATTCTCAAGTTCCCGCATATTTCCGGGCCAGTCGTAGGAATTCAGCTTTTTCAGCAGGTTCCGCAAATGCTTCTGATCGGCATAGGAAGACTCCGGAGCCAGCCGGGAAAGCATGTTTCCGGCAATATCGCTTATATTGTCGGCATAGTCACGCAAAGGCAGCATGTGAATATGAAGAATATTCAGCCTGTAGTACAGATCGACTCTGAATCTGTGCTGCGCCACCTCATGTTCCAGAATCTTGTTGGTGGCGGCGACGATACGGACATCAACAGGGAGTTCCCGCGATGAACCTATCCTGCGCACCCTTCGTTCCTGAATGACGCGCAGCAGCTTTGCCTGAAGCTCAAAGGGCATTTCTCCTATTTCGTCAAGGAACAGCGTTCCGCCGTGAGCCGACTCGAACATGCCGGGCGCGCCGTTTTTTCTGCCGCCGGTAAAGGCTCCGGGTTCATAGCCGAACAACTCGCTTTCCATAAGCGTTGCGGGAATAGACGCGCAGTTGATGGCAAGAAAAGGCTTGTCATGCCGCCTGCTGGCGTTATGTATGCTGCTGGCCATCACCTCCTTGCCCGTACCGCTTTCCCCTGTAATGAGAACCGTTTCATCCGTCAGGGCAAAGCAGCGGGCTTTGTCCAGCAGCGCACGAAAGCGGGGAGTATCGCCCTGAAAATCATCGAATGAAAAGCGCGGCCCCGCGTTTTTCGGCGTGTAGTATTTTCTGACGAGTTCCTCTTTCTTCTGAATTTCCGTCATGGGACTGAAGGTTCCCACAGCTCCGATAACGATGCCGTTATCCAGCACCGGCCGGTAATCACCGAGAATATCCATGTGCGGCAGCGCATGAAGAAAGTTTTCCACAGGGGACCGGTCCGCCAGCACTTCCGCGAAACGGTTGTCGGGAAGCACCTGTGTGGAAAGCTTCCCGAGCGCCGTTTCACCGGCCATACCGAATATGTGTTCGGCACTCTTGTTGAAGAATGTCACCCTGTTTTCGCTGTTGACCGTCATGACGGCTTCCGCCTGATACTTCAGAATCATGTCGGTATTGCGCCGGGAGTAGCGGGCGAATCGTCTTGTATCGGCAATGGAAAGCGCATTTCGTATGGTTTTCCGCAGTGTGGCGAGGTTGACTTCCAGCGGAAAGACGGAAAGCCCCATCTCCTGCGCAATATTGCAGATATAGCCTCCTCCGACCACGGCCGTAACGCCCTGCTCTTTGACCTGCCGGAGAATATTTCTGTTGGCGTTGTCGTCGTCGCCGAAAAGAAAATTCATGAACGGGCGACCGACCATTTCCCGGATATCTCCGATGCGGGGATTCTCTTCCTTATAATGGCCGAGCGCCACGCTTCCCGGGCAGACGGAAAGCGCGCCGCAAAGGCCTCGGATGATGTCGATGTTATTGTATTCTATGGACAGAATGGGAATCCTGTCCTGAAGGACACCTTCCACAAGCAGCGCCGGTCCGGGCATGGTGAGGAGGACCTCCGCCGTTCCCGGAAGATCCTCCGTCACGAACGCAAGTATTTCCTTCACCGTTTTGCAGAAGACGACATCAATCCGCTCAAGTCCGCCCCCGGCAATGAGGCTTTCCGCTTTCTGTACCAGCGACCGATGTGTGGCGAGAATAAAAACGTCCTTCATAAAAAACCGCCTGTGCCCCCGGAAAGGACTTTTTGTTTCATGAGTATTTAAACAGATGCAACATTTTGTTTCATAATGCAACAAAAACAAAAGACAGAAAAAACGACGAAAAAGGCAATACTCTTTTAAATCAACATATTAAATATATTGGCACAAATTTTGCTTTGCAGGAGGAAACATCTTACCGCAAGGAGACACTATGATTCCCAAAACTGAACAGAAAAGCGCGGACGTTCTGGTTCTCGGCGGCGGCATGGCCGGATGCATGGGGGCCTGCGCTGCGGCCATGGCGGGCCGCAGCGTCGTTCTTGTCGACAAGGCATGGGTGGGAGGCAGCGGCGAAAGCTGCTTTGCCGCCGGAGACATGCTGTATTTCGATCCAGAACAGGACAGTCTTCAGGAATGGCTGGAACGCTGGAACAGAAACGGCAACGGCATGTTCGACCCGGAGTGGATGGAATGGTACGCGAAAAGTTCCACGGAAATCATCAACATGATGAACACCTGGGGCATGGATTTTGAAAAGGATGCCGACGGCAGGTTCAAACGCAAGCCCGGCCGCGGCCACAATCACGCCGTCGTCTTCCCCGGATTCAAAATGATGAGAAAACTCCGCGCCAGGCTGGAAAAACTGGGGGTGACCATTGTCGACCGCGTGCAGGTCACCGATCTGCTCACGAACAGCGGCGAAGTCGTCGGAGCGACCGGATTCCATGTCCGCACAGGGCAGTTCCATATCTTTCATGCCAAGAACACCATCCTCAGCACCGGCAGCTGCAGCTTCAAGGGGCAGTATCACGGTCAGGACATGGAATCCGGCGAAGGCAACACCATGGCTCTTCGGGCAGGAGCGGAATTCACCAACATGGAATTTTCCAACTGCTACAACTCCACGGCCAGGGATTTCGACATCTGCGGCATGAGCCGCTTCCAAAGGCTCGGCGGCAGATTCACCAACGCTCTGGGGGAAGCGTTCATGGACAGGTACGACCCTGTAAACAAGGACGGCGCCCTTCTGCACATTCTCGTACGCGCCATGACCACGGAAGTGAACGAAGGACGCGGCCCCATATACTTCAACCTAAAAAACATGAGCGCGGAAGACCGCGAACTCAGCTACCGCATCGTTCCCACCTTCTTTGCTGCCTGCAAAAGCTGCGGCATAGATCCGTTCGAGGATTCCGTCGAATGGATTCCCGGATTCATGGGGTCCACAAGTTCAGGAAGCGGACTCACGCTGAAATCCTTTGCCTGCGATACCACGGTACCCCGCCTCTTCGCTTCCGGCGACATGGCCAATCAGGGACTGCTCATCGGTTCCATTGCAGGCGCAGGAGCCGTTCATCTCGGCTGGGCCTGCATCTCCGGTTTCCGTGCCGGTGAGGGAGCCGCCAAAGCCTGCGAAGGCACGGAACTTCTGCCCCTTGATGAGGAACAGGTGGAGGCCGTCAGAAAAAAGACCTTCGCCAAGCTCGGACATGAAGGCCGTCTTTCCATCGACGAAGCCATCTACCGTATTCAGTCCTGCGTGATTCCCGCGAAATACAACATCATCCGCAGCGGGGAAAACCTGAAGGAAGCGCTGACTGCGCTTGACCGGATTGAAGAAGATATTGAAAACGAAATCATCGTCCGCAATACGCACGAGCTCATGCTGTATCATGAACTCTGCGGAATGCTGACGACGGCCCGGCTGACCTTCACCAGCGCACTGGAAAGAAAGGAAAGCCGCGGTTCCCACTACCGCACGGACTACCCCGAAATGAAGAAGGAATGGAACGTGTGGCTCAAGTCGAAGCTGAAGGACGGCAAAATCGAGATTACCAGAGAACCTGTTCAGACGGAAAAATTCGAGCGCTACGGGCTCCCCGTCTATCCGCTCTAACCGCCCTGCCCATACCTGATTACGGAGTGCTCCATGCCTGTTTTTACCATTGATTCGGAAAAGTGCGTCAACTGCGGAACCTGTGTGAAAATCTGCCCTCTCGACGTGTTTCGCGCCGGTGAGACCGTGCCGGAAATCTGCTATCGCGAAGACTGCCAGTCGTGCTTCCTCTGTCAGATCTACTGCCCGAAGGACGCCATCAAGGTCGACACCATCAGAAACAGACCTACCCCCCTGCCGTATTGAACGGCCCTGATCCCGGGAAGAGCTCCTGCGGCTCTTCCCTTTTTGCCACCTGATTACAGAGAGGACCGCATGGCCGCCCCGGAACGTACCGCAAAAGCTTCCATAGACGTGAAGCGCTGTTTCCATATCGCCGTCTTTCTTGCCATCACCTTCTTCTTCGGCAGGCTGGACCCGACACCTCCTTTGACCCCCTACGGCATGAATGTGCTCGGCGCGCTCATCGGCGTCGTGTACGCATGGATCTTCATAGACGTCATCTGGCCCAGCATGATAGGACTCCTCGCCATAGGTCTCTTGGACATCATGCCCATCAACACCCTCTTCAACAAGGGTTTCGGCGACCCGACCGTCGTCATGATGATATTCATCTTCGTCTTCAGCACGGTTCTCGACAGTTACGGCGTGACGAGGTGGATTTCCATGTGGTTCGTAAGCCGCAGATGCGTGAAGGGAAGGCCGTGGCTGCTGAGTTTCGCCCTGCTTCTGGCCATATCCGTTCTCGGAGGCCTGTCCAGCGCCACGCCCGCATGTGTCATCGGCTGGAGCCTGATGTACGGCATGTTCAAATTCTGCGGTTATGAAAAGCATGAGGGCTACCCCATGATGATGGTGATCGGCGCCGTCTTCGCCAGTCAGCTCGGCATGGCGCTCATCCCCTTCAAATCGCTCCCGCTGGTCGCCATAAGCGCTTATGAAGGCCTTTCCGGCGCCACCGTCAACTACACCATCTACATGTTCGCCTCCTTCCTGTCCTGCCTGCTCTGCCTGCTGGCGTTCATTCTCATCGGCAAGTTTCTGCTCCGGCCGGATCTGAGCAAGCTTACCGGTCTGGACATCAAAACTCTCATCACCGATGAGGACATGAAGCTGTCCGGCGTGCAGAAGCTCCTTTTCGCCTTCCTCATCGCCCTTATACTGTTCATGATGCTCCCGGGATTTCTTCCCAGGGATCTCGCCGTTGCGGTGTTCTTCAAAAAAATCGGCAATACCGGCGTGTGCGTTCTTCTGGTGGCGCTGCTTGCGGCCATAAAAGTCAACGGCAAAGCGCTCTGCCCGTGGCGGGCCATGGTCAATGAAGGCGTGGCCTGGCCCATCATCTTCATTCTGGCCTTCGTTCTGCCGCTTTCCGGCCCCATATCCGACCCCAGAAGCGGCATTACGGCCTTCATGCTGGAAATACTGACGCCCTTCTTCGGTACGGGCTCCGGCATCAAGTTCCTGATATGCATCGGCATCGTAGGCGTCATACTCACGCAGTTCATCAATAATACGGCCATTTCCGTAGCCCTCATGCCCGTCATATTCTCCTACTGCACGGCAAACGGCATGCTTGCCGAACAGCCCGTCATTCTGGTGACCGTGGCTTGCTGCCTTGCCTTCCTCACCCCCGCCGCAAGCTCGACCGCCGCCATGCTCCACGGCAACGACTGGATAACGACCAGAGCCATCTGGCGGACGGCGCCGATTCTCGTTGTCGCCTCCCTGTGCATCGTGACCGCCGTCGTCATACTGACGGGGAAAATCTTCCTGTAGCGCCCCCGAAACGCCGGGCATCCTCCATGCCGGAACGGATGCCCGGCCCCTCACCGCTCATCGGCACGGACTCGTCCCCCCCTTGCCGGTGAGCGTTTTTTCTGCCCGTCCTGTGCCGGAAAAAACGGGGGCGGCCTTCGACAACATGCGGAAATGATACCTTTTCAAGGATACGAAAATATTCTAAGGTCGGCTTCGCCCGTACAGGGGATGTGATCGGCACAAATTCTGGAGGCCTGCGATGATCACTGCAACCTATGTCTATATTTTCTTCGGATGGCTTTTCGGCGGACTTGTGAGCGGCATCGCGGGAATCGGCGGCATGATGGCGGCCCTGCCCGTCGTTCTGCTCGGTATGCCTGTTACGGATGCCATACTGACCTGCTGCATCATCGGCGCGCCGGGCAGCACGCAGCTCGCCTGGCTGTACCGAAAGGGACTTGTCTGGACGGATGTATTGTGGCTCTGGGCAAGCTGTGTTCCGGGATGCTTTCTGGGGGCTCTCGCGCTCAAGGTCGTGCCCATACAGTGGTTGCAGATAGGCATAAGCCTCATGATCGCCTGTTTCGTCGTGTTGCAGCTCATCAAAAAAAACGCGACGTTCCGTATCAAGGATTCCGCCGCTTCGCTGCTCGTTACGGGACTTGCCAGCGGTTTTGCCAATTCCTCCGTTTCCGTAGGCGGCGTGCCCATAGGCATTTTTCTTCTGTTCAAGGACTGGCAGCCTGACAGGGCGAGAAGCACCATGGCCATGCTCTTTCTTGTGAGCGGATGGGCCACGCTGGCCGGTCAGTGGTTTGCCGGCCTGTACCGCCCGGAATTCTTCAAACTCGCCGCTGTGGGCATCGCCGCAGTCTTCATCGGCCAGAAGCTGGGATATATCATAGGACGGTATCTGAACCAGCGCGTATTCATCCGGCTGCTTCTCATCTTTCTCAGTCTGTCCGCCGTGATGCTCCTGTATAAGGCCCTCGCCTGAAAACTGCCGTCATGACGAGAATCATATAAAAATACTCTTCTCCGCAGGTACGGCCCCCGTGCCGAACCGGCAAGCAGGATTCTCCGACGGAATACGCCTTTCCCGAAGGAAGTTTCGGATCTCCATGCCCCTCTGCGGCAATCATCGGAAAAAAGCATGGCGCTTCCCGCGAATGCGCACGGCGGCCCCGGCCCGTGAGGAAAATTCCGCAGGCTTTT
Source organism: Mailhella massiliensis (assembly GCF_900155525.1). Lineage (NCBI taxonomy): Bacteria > Pseudomonadati > Thermodesulfobacteriota > Desulfovibrionia > Desulfovibrionales > Desulfovibrionaceae > Mailhella > Mailhella massiliensis. The sequence goes on along the minus strand of NZ_LT706951.1, from coordinate 433,279 downwards.
CCGGGAGAACGGTATTCACGTCCCTGCCGCATATTCTCAAACGGCCGGGCTCCGCAGCTTCTCCCGATGAAAAACGGCGAAGGAAAAAGCCCCTCCGCCGCCGTGCAGCCATGAAAAGCGCCTCCGGTTATCCTTCCGTTGCCACATCCACCACTTCCGCCACGCCGTCCCGGACGCGGAAACGGATATCCCTTCCCGCAAAGGGCATACCGTATATTCTGCCGGGATCGCGGTGATAATGGGGACGCGGATCGCGCGAAAGTATGCCCGTAATGGAGGCCTGCTGCTCCACACTGAACAGCGCCCGCCATTTTTCGGGAAAATCCACCTCAAGAGTGACATCGGCAAGCGTCGTCGTAAAGCCGCCCGTAGCTTCGGGATGGCAATCGGCATAAGGAATATAGGGCTTGATATCGAAAATGGGCGTACCGTCCATGAGGTCTATGCCGGAAACATGCAGCTCCGGCCCTTCCTCCCCGTGCAGCACCACCTTTTCCAGGCGCACGCAGGAAAGCCCCATGCTGTTCGGCCGGAAGGGGGAACGAGTGGCAAACACGCCGAGCCGTATGTTGCCGCCGAGGCGCGGAGGTCTTACCGTGGGCGACCAGCGCTCGCAGCGGGCTTCGGAAAACTCCCAGATAAGCCAGATATGGGAAAAATCCTCCATTCCGCGCAGGGCCTCGGGGTCTCTGTACTCGGGAGTGAACACGATACGCCCCTTCAGCTCCTGCACAAGGCCGCTCTGACGGGGCACGCCGAACTTCGACGGCAGATCGGTATGTATACGGGCAATGATATCCATGCCCGAACCATAACGGAAGCGTCCGCATCAGGCAAGGCGCAGCCGGAACGACGGAGCGATTTCAACTTGCAAGAGAAAATGTTCCGCTTTATTCTCATGAGAATGCTTGCCGAAAGCATACCTTTTTCTTCCGCCCCACCTACAGGAGAGCTTCCATGATACTTGCGTTCAACGGCAGCCCCAGAGCCTGCGGCAACACCGCAACCATGCTGCAGGCCGCTCTGGACGGAGCTGAGTCGGCAGGAGCCAGGACACGCCTTGTCCAGCTTTATCCTCTGAAATACAAAGGCTGCGTCAGCTGCTTTTCCTGCAAGCTCAAATCGGGAAGGCACGGGCACTGTGCCATGAGAGACGAACTTTCTCCCTTTCTCGACATGATGGAGGAGGCCGACGGGATTATTTTCGGCTCCCCCGTCTACTACGGCGACGTGACGCCCGAGCTTCTCGCCCTGGAACACCGCTTTCTGTTCAGCCACATGCTCTACAACAGGGAAAACCGCTGGGTGTTTCCCCGCAGGATTCCCTCAGCCTTCGTCTACACCTTCGGGGTGACCGCGGACCTTGCGGATTCCGTCGTCGGCCGCTTTGCCACGATACACGCCCGCATGGGCGAAATGCTGGGCGTGAAGAGCGAAATCTGCTACAGCGCCAACGCCTGGCAGTTCAGCGACTACAGCCTTTACGAGGCCGACCGCTACGACCCTGCGGAAAAAAAGAAATACCATGACGAAGTCTTCCCCGAAGACTGCCGGAAAGCCTTCGACATGGGCCGCAGGCTCGCTCTTATGAAGGAGCAGGCCTGAAGCAACGTTCATGCCCTGAATCCGCCCCATACAAGACATGTCCCGGTGTTTCTCTGCCCGCGGAGGTGCAGCCTGAGGCAGTCCCGTCTCAGAAAAACCTTTTACACAGCACACCGGAATATCAGCTTTTTTCGCAACATCCGCCGCACGGCACCAGAGCGGAAGCCGCCGCCCGGCGCTGCGCCGGAAAGCGTCCACCGGGAACCGGCACTTCGGAACATGCCGAAGCGCGACTCATACATACTTTTCCAGCGAGGATATCACCGTGGAACACCATGTCATCCAGGTTGAGGAACGCCCGCCGCTCCTTCTGAACATCCCCCTGAGCATACAGCACCTGTTCGCCATGTTCGGCTCCACCGTGCTCGTGCCCTTCCTGTTCAAGGTAAACCCCACCACCTGCCTGTTCATGAACGGCATAGGCACATTGCTGTATCTTTTCCTCACCAGGGGTAAAATTCCCTCCTACCTCGGTTCCAGCTTCGCCTTCATTTCCCCGGTGCTGGCCATCATGGCGGCAAGCAGCTATTCCTCGGCACAGTCGGGCTTCATCGTGTTCGGCCTGCTCTTCATTCTGTTCGCCGCGCTCATCCGGGCCGTGGGGACGAAATGGATCGACGTCATCTTCCCGCCCGCAGCCATGGGTTCCATCATCGCCGTCATAGGCCTGGAACTTGCTCCCACCGCAGCTTCCATGGCGGGACTCACGGGAGACAACATCAACATGGACAACGTGATGGTTTCCATGTTCACGCTGGCCGTCACCGTCATCGGCTCCGTGGCATTCCGCGGCTTTCTTGCCATCATTCCGGTGCTGTTCGGCGTCATCTGCGGGTATGTTTTCGCCTTCTTCATGGGCATGGTGGATCTGACGCCCGTAAGGGAAGCCCCCTGGTTCCAGCTGCCGGAATTCTACGCGCCCACCTTCGACCTCAACGCCATTCTCATCATCGCTCCGGCGGCCCTCGTGGTGCTGGCCGAACATATCGGTCATCTTCTCGTTACCGGCAACGTGGTCGGACGCGACCTCATCAAGGACCCCGGTCTTTCCCGCTCCCTGTTCGCCGACGGATGCTCCAACATTCTTTCCGGCTTCTTCGGCGCGACGCCCAACACCACCTACGGCGAAAACATCGGCGTCATGGCCATTACCCGCGTGTACAGCGTATGGGTGCTCGGCGGTGCGGCGGTCATGGCCATTCTGCTTTCCTTCGTCGGCAAGCTTTCCGAACTCATCCGGGGCATTCCCGTGCCGGTCATGGGCGGCGTATGTCTGCTGCTGTTCGGCGTCATCGCGGCTTCGGGCCTGCGTGTACTGGTGGAACGCAAGGTGGATTACAGCAAATCTTCCAACCTTGTCATGACTTCCGTCATCATGATCATCGGTCTGAGCGGAGCCAAGCTCAGCTTCGGTTCCATCACCATTCAGGGCATGGTGCTCGCCACCATTATCGCCATCATCATGAGCCTGGGCTTCAAGCTCTTCGACAAGTTCCATCTGCTGAGAAAGGACTGATCTTTCCCCGGCCTCCGCAGGGCGGCCCGTCGACTTCCTGACGTCTTCACAGGGCGCCGATCGCAAAGACCGGCGTCTTTTTTTTATTCCGAACGCGGAATACGGGCATCGTACCACCTTCCGCAGCCATAGCCGGGGGCCACTTCAAACATCGAATTCCCCTGAACGCCGCAGGAAACGTTTCCGCCATGAAAGAAAAAGACATAACGACCGCCGGAAACAGCATAGCCCCTGCCGGAATGCTCCACCGACGACACCGCCACGCCCCCGGAACTTCCTTTCTCTGAAAAACTTGCCGCCGAAAAACGTCAATGCCTGAATACACGCCATCTCCCGAAGATATATCCCCGCGGAAAAACGCCTCTCCCCTGGCAGACAAAAGTCCCTGCCGGAATGCGGTGGAGCTTCTTTTATGCCGTAAAGCTCCTGCCCGATATGAGCGCAGACGTTCGCGCAGGGCCCTGCCGTTACCGCCCCGGCAAAGGGATTTCAGGTACGGAACATAAGGCCCGGGCGGGCTTCTCAGGGCATGGGATAGAAAAAGCGCCTTTTCCTCTACGCAGGATGTTTCATGCGCCCCCTGTCTCTTCTTTTTAACCGGTTCAGCCGCCCCTGAAAACGGCCTGTACGAACATGCTGACGGAGGGACTCTTCCCCTGTCAAAAGGAATTTTTCTTCCACACGGAAGATTTTCTTCCGCCCGGTCTCACGGCGTTTAACGCAAAAACGCGACCATGAGGTCGCGATGCAGCAGAAAAAAAACGGCAATGCCCCCGCAGTACGGCATGTTCTGCGGGGGCATTGCCTTCAGATTCCGATCAGGCATCCATGCCGGAGAGTTTCACACGATGCTTCACGGTAATGCCGTCGCACATGAAGCACAGGTGCTCCACGATATTTTCCGAACGGCGGCAGATACGATCCACGGAACGTACCACAAGAATAAGCGGCACGGCGGCGGAAGGATCGACCACGGAGGCGCGCACGTCCACCATCAGTTTTTCATACATGGAAAGAAGAAGGCGTACGCTTTCCTCCGAGTGCTGGAACACCTGCATACCGTGGGGCACGTCTTCCTTGCGGAAAGCGTCCAGCGCCGTATCCAGCATATCGAAGGCAAGCTGAAGATAACGGGCCAGATCCTTTTCCAGTTCGGGAGAAAACGATTCCGGCAGAAGAGGAATCTGGCGGCCTATGGTCACGGATTCGTCGGCGATGCGCTCAAGATCGAGCACCATGCGAACCGCGGTAAGAATGAAGCGCAGGTCTCTGGCCACAGGCTGCGTACGCGCGATGATGCTGGTGCACTTTTCATCCAGCTCCAGTTCCATCTCGTCGATGGCATCGTCGCTTTTCACCACATCTTCGGCGGCGGCGACATCACGGAGCAAAAGGGCGGTGCGGGCCTTGCTGTAGGCCATCTGCACCAGGCTGCCCATGGTGAGCAGTTCCGTTCTCAAGCCGCGAAGCGCGGGAGATGCGTACATCTGATCCTTCATAATCTACCTCTTGAGGCCGCAGCCGTCCCTGCGCGGAAAAACCGTGCGGAAAAATCGCCTGCGACCGATAATGTTGTGAAGAGCGGGTTGTTCCGTAAACATCACGCACGCGGCGCCGTCCGCAGAAAAAACCGTGCCGCGCATCCTTGCGCCTTTTCGGGCCGCCTCGCCTCATACGGAACACCCGCAATGCGGTCGGAAAACACCGCTCACGGTTCTGCCGGAAGTCCACATGCCCACAGCAGGCCCTGCCTGCCGCGCCCTTCCGCATGAACCGGAGCAAAACTCCGTGCCCATGCGTGACCGGACGGCCCGTCATGCCTGCGGCACATGCCGTCTGCTATCCGAAGCGCCCCGTGATGTAATCTTCCGTCTGTTTCAGGCGGGGACGGGTAAACATCATGTCCGTTTCACCGGACTCTATGAGATCGCCCATGTAGAAGAAGGCCGTATAATCGGAAACGCGGGCCGCCTGCTGCATGTTGTGCGTAACGATGATGACGGTGAGCTGTTCCTTGAGCTGGCCGATACCTTCCTCTATCTGCTGCGTGGCGATGGGGTCCAGCGCGGAGGTGGGTTCGTCCATGAGCAGTATTTCCGGCTCCACGGCAAGGGCGCGGGCTATGCAGAGACGCTGCTGCTGACCGCCGGAAAGCGCCAGCGCGGAATCGGAAAGACGATCCTTCACTTCGCCCCACAGGGCCGCCCGCTTCAGGCTCTCTTCCACCTTTGCGGCAATGACGGATTCCGACTTTTCTCCGTTCACACGCAAGCCGTAGGCCACGTTTTCAAAAATGCTCTTGGGGAAGGAGGTGGGGCGCTGGAACACCATGCCCACCCTCCGGCGCAGGGAAACCACATCGCATTCGCGGGTATTGATATCCTGGCCGTCCAGCAGGATGGCACCTTCCGCCCTGCTGCCGGCCACAAGATCGTTCATGCGGTTCAGACAGCGCAGATAGGTACTCTTGCCGCAGCCGGAAGGACCGATGAGCGCCGTTACCTTTTTTTCGGGAAAACGGAGACTGATATTCTTCAGCGCCTGCTTTGCTCCGTAAAAGAAGTTCAGCGACACCGTCTCCATCTTGACATTCTGCATGGGGAGAAACTCCTTGAAAAAACTGACGGATGGTTCAGGCAAGGGGAATGGTGAAGCGCATGATGCAGCCGGGGCCGTCCTCAACGCCTATGCAGCCGCCGTGCCTTTCCACGACATGCTTGCAGATGGCAAGGCCGAGGCCCGTGGAAACCTGACCGCCCCTGTGCTTTTCCACCCGGTAAAAGCGTTCGAATACCCGCACGCGCAGTTCCGGCGGAATGCCCGGCCCGCTGTCTGCAACGCGGAACACGGCCATGCCCGATTCCCTGTCCGGCTCCACGGAAATCACGATGCGGGAACCTTCGGGCGCGTAGCGGCAGGCGTTTTCCAGCAGATTGCGGACCACTCTTGTCAGATATTCCGCATCGGCATTGACGGGAAAATCGCCTTCCTTGAGTTCTTCATGAAATTCCAGCCGCTTGGCTTCCGCCGAGGTGCGGCACAGATCCATACCGCCATGAATGATGGAGGATGCGGATATGGGCTTGATATCCATGGGAATGGAACCGTTCTCTATGCTGGAGAGCTGGAGCAGATCCTTGACCATGGTAGCCATGTACTGGGAATTGCGGTCGATGACTTCCAGAAAATGCAGCGCCCTTTTTTCCGTGACGTAGCGCTTCAGACTTTCGGCATAACCCATGATGGCCGTCAGAGGAGTGCGCAGTTCGTGGGAAACGTTGGCCACGAAATCCCGCCGCATGTCCATGAGTACAGACATTTCCGTAATATCGTGGAACACGGCCACGGCCATGAGCAGCTTGCTTTCTCCCACAATGGGGCAGATCAGCACCTGAAGCTTGCGGCCCGACATGTTGTCCATTTCAAACTGCACGGGCTTTTCCGGCACTTCATGCTTGAGCGATTCTATCCCCTTCTGCAGTTCGGGAGAAGGAATCACTTCCACGGGCTGCAGGCCCTCGGCATGGGCAGCGCGGGGGAAGAGACGTACCAGAGTGGCGTTGACGCTGCGCACGCAGCCTTCGTGATCCACCACGAGCACGCCCTCGGCGATACTGTTGAGCACGGCGTCGAGCTGGGCCTTCTGGGCGAGAATATGATTCACCTGCACTTCCATGCGCTGGGCCATGGAATTGACGGCGGAGGCCAGCGGCGCGAATTCGTCGCCGGGCAACGCTCTCAGGCTGATGCGGCCGCTGCGGCTGCCGGGAGTGGCCAGGTTTTCCACCGAAGTGATCATGAGCTGCAGGGAACGGCGGAAGCGCATGGACATGAAGGCGGCAAAGCCCACGGCAAAGATCAGCGCCGCCACGGCGCCCGCCATGAGCGCACGGCTTCTGTCGGCGGCATGAGTTTCCACCAGGGAAAGCGGCGCGGCCACGCGGATGACGTTGATGGACGTTCCCGGTATGGCGACGCGCTTTGCGGCGTAGACGAACGGCGTATCGAGGCTTGCGCTGTGCCTTACGCTGGAGCCTTCTCCATGAGCGAAGGCAAGGGCCACTTCCTCATGATAACGGTGATTTTCCAGCTCGGCGACGTTTTCGGCAAAGGAATCGTACAGCACCACGCCCTCGGCGTCGATAAGCGTCACGCGGTGTTCCCCGCCGGAGTAGAAATTCTTCAGCATTTCCGGCAGGACGCTCTTCGGCGAGCCTCCCGCCTTCTTCACCTCGTCCAGAATGCAGGTCTGCACGAAGGATACCTCGCGGAAGGCCTCCTCCCGCGAGAGATCAATGCTTTCCTGCTTGATGCTGTGCAGAAAATATCCGCACGGCACCAGCACGGAAAACAGAATGACGACACAGAAACAGAAAAATATCTTGATGGAAAACGTGGTGTTCTTCATGGCTATTCCTTATAGCGATAGCCCATGCCGCGTACCGTCTCCAGGTACTGGGCGGCGTCTCCGAGCTTGCGGCGCAGGCGGGCGATATGCACGTCGACCGTGCGTTCATATCCCTCGAACTGGTAGCCCCACACGGAGGAAAGAAGCTCTTCACGCGTGCGTATGCGGCCGGCGTTGAGGAAGAAATCCTCAAAAATGCGGTATTCCAGCGCGGTCAGTTCCAGCGTGCGGCCGTCGATGGACACACGGCGGCCCTGCTGATCGAGGCTGACGCCGTGCCGCACGACGACCTTTTTCCCGGTATCCATGCTGCGGCGGCGCAGGATGGCCTTGACGCGCAGCATCAGTTCACGGATATTAAAAGGTTTAACCACATAATCGTCGGCTCCGTATTCAAAGCCGATGATGCGGTCCATTTCCTCGCCCCTCGCCGTGAGCATGAGTATGGGACAGGGCATACTTTCCGCAGCGTGCCTGTTGAGCTCGCGGCACACGGAAAGCCCGTCCCTTCCGGGCAGCATGAGATCGAGGATGATGAGATCCGGCTTGAGGGTCTCGGCCATTTCCTGCCCGCGAAGACCGTCGGCGGCCTGTTCGACATGGTAACCTTCCTCTTCCAGAGAAAAAGCCACCAGCTCACGGATATCGTCGTCGTCCTCCACAACAAGTATGACAGGCTGTTTGTTGTCCACGATGTTTCCCCTTTCGGTTTCTGATCTGTGTAGCTTCGCAGTATGAAGCCAGTGTTACATTCCTATAAAAATATCATGAAAGGACGGCATGTTGAAGCGATACAAAAAATTAATATCCGGGATATACTGCCGCAACAATCGCTTTCTAGTTTGCATTCTGTCCGGCGGGATGATCCGCCGGAAAAACACAAGGAGTCTGATCCATGAAAATCAAAAGCATCGTCATGAGCGCCCTGCTCGCCCTCTCTGCGGTTTCCCCCGCCGCTGCGGCCGAATCCATCACCATCAACGGTTCCACCACCGTGCTGCCCATCATTCAGAAGGCCTCCGAACACTTCATGGCGAGCTACCCCGACATTTCCATCGTCCTTTCCGGCGGCGGTTCCGGTACGGGCATCAAGTCCCTTCTTGACGGCATCACCGACGTGGCCATGTCTTCCCGCGACGTCAAGTCCAGCGAAACCAAGCTCGCCGCCGACAAGAAGATGGAACTCACCCGCACCGTCATCGGCGTGGACGCCCTGGTGCCCATCGTCAACACCAAGAACCCCGTCAAGGATCTTTCCATTGAAAAGCTGCGCGACATCTTCGCCGGAAAGATCACCAACTGGAAGGAATTGGGCGGCAACGACGCCGTCATCGTGGTCGTCAACCGCGACAACTCCTCCGGCACCTACGAATGCTGGAAGGAACTCGTGATGAAGGACGCCCGGGTCATGCCCAAGGCCCTCACCCAGGCCAGCAACGGCGGCGTCGCCCAGAACGTGGCCACCAATCCCAACGCCATCGGTTATATCGGTATGGGATATCTGAACGACAACGTCAAGGGCCTCACCATCGGCGGCGTCGAGGCTTCCGCCGAAACCGCCCTTGCCAAGAAGTGGCCCCTCTCCCGCGAACTGTATCTCTTCACCAACGGCAAGCCTGCGGGCAACACCGGCAAGTTCATGGATTTCATGCTTGATCCCAAGCTCGGCCAGCAGGATGTCCTGAAGGCGGGCTATATCCCGCTCGGAAAGTAGCATTCCTCCTTTCGACGCGGCACCCGGGCGGGAAAAAGCGCCCCGCCGCGTACGGAGGCATGTCACGAGATCGGGCTCCCCAGAAGCTCCGCCGGAGGCTGAAAGTCCGGCGGACGCTTCCCGGAGGCCGACAACACGGGGGAATTCCCCCTTTTTTCGTATTCCACGGATAACGGCATGAACACTCGCAAGGAACGACTCATTCAATGGCTGCTGGCCGGCATATCGACGCTTTCCATCCTTTCCATGGCGGGCATCGTTCTCTTTCTGCTGCTGGACGGCCTCCCCTTCTTCAAGGATTATCCCCTCTTCGACTTCCTGTTCGGTCTGGGCTGGTACCCCACCGACGAGCCCATGGAATTCGGCATACTTCCCCTCATCGCCGGTTCCTTCACCGTCATGCTGCTGGCCACCGTCATTGCGGTTCCCCTCGGCGTGGCCACGGCCATCTATCTTGCGGAAGTGGCGAAGCCCGGTATGCGCCGTATCGTCAAGCCCTTCGTGGAACTGCTCGCCGCCCTGCCCTCCGTGGTCATCGGCTTCTTCGGCATGGTGGTCGTAGCTCCCTTCCTTCAGAACTATTTCGGGGCCGCTTCCGGCCTCAACCTGCTCAACGCCGGACTCATGCTGGCCTTCATGAGCGTGCCCATCATCTGCTCCGTGGCCGAGGACGCCATCTACTCCGTCCCGCGCGAACTGCGCGAAGCCTCGCTCTCCCTCGGCGCCACCAAATGGGAAACGCTCATCCGCGTGGTGCTCCCCGCCGCCAGTTCCGGCATAGGTACTGCCGTCATGCTGGGGATGTCCCGCTCCATAGGCGAAACCATGGTCGTGCTCATGGTGGCCGGCGGCGCGGCCGTCATTCCCACCTCGCTGTTCGATTCCGTGCGCCCCATTCCCGCCTCCATTGCTGCGGAAATGGCGGAGGCCCCCTTCCACAGCGAACATTATTTCGCCCTGTTCGCCACCGGCATCGTGCTCATCATCTTCACGCTCATCTTCAACGCCACCGCCTTCCGCATCGCGGAAAAGCGCAATTCCGGCATAGGCTGCTGATATGTCCTCGCTCCGTCTTTCACCGCGTACGGCGACTCTTCCCGCAAGTTCCTCCCCTTCCGTATGCGCTCCGGCCGCAAGGCCGGCATCATCCCTTTCAGGAGATTCCATGAACAGCGCCACTCGCAACAAATACCGCCTGCGCCTTCAGAAACTGATGTTCGGGCTGCTCCATGCCTCCGCCGCCATCAATGTGCTGGCGCTTTCCGGCGTATGCCTCTACCTTGCCCTCAACGGGATTTCCTCCCTTTCCTGGGAATTTCTCACCGCCTATCCCAAGAACATGATGACGGAAGGCGGCATCATGCCCTGCATCGTAGGCACCTTCCTGCTGGCCTTCGGCTCCATGATCATCGTTTTCCCCATCGGTGTGGCCACGGCCGTGTATCTGCATGAGTACAGCCGCCATTCGCGCCTCACCTACTACATACGCTTCGGCATCAACAACCTTGCGGGCGTGCCATCCATTGTTTTCGGCCTGTTCGGACTTTCCTTCTTCGTCACCTTCCTCGGACTCGGGGTAAGCCTGCTTTCCGGCATCCTCACCCTTTCCATCCTCACTCTGCCCATCATCATCAACACCGCCGAAGAATCCCTCCGCCGCGTGCCCGATTCCTGGCGCGAAGCCTCCCTGGCCATGGGCGCCACCAAGGTGCAGACCATACTTCGCGTGGTCATTCCCGCCGCCTTTCCCGGTATGCTCACCGGCTGCATTCTGGGCCTCGCCCGCGCTGCGGGCGAAACCGGCGCCATCATGTTCACGGCCGCCGTGTACTTCACCCCGCATATGCCCGACTCCATCCTGAGCCCCGTCATGTCGCTGCCGTATCACATGTACATTCTCGCCACCTCCGGCACGGACATCGAAAAAACCCTGCCCCTGCAGTACGGCACGGCGCTCATGCTCATCTTCCTCGTGGTGGGCATGAACCTTCTGGCCATCATCCTGCGCGACAGGCTGCAGAACCGCAACAAACAGTAAACGGGCCTCTTCCCGCACATTCCTTCCTCTTTACCGCCGCTTTCTCCTGCCGGACCTGTTCCGGCAGGCCTGCGGAGGAAGAGAAAACACGGCGTCTGCCGCCTCCTCGCAGCGCGCCGTTCCGATCACGGCCGGAACCACGAGCCGTGATCTTTTTTCTTGACAAAAATTCGATATCAAACTAAATAGAAGGTCATGAAACAGCTCGCCATTTTCAATTACGCCAGCCGACTGCGTGAAATCGGCAATACGTTCATTCTCGCCGAGCTCGAAAAGGCCGGTCTGCGCGACATTGCGCCCAGTCACGGCGACGTGCTGGGCCAGTTGCTCACCTGCGATTCCCGCAACATGAGCGAACTGGCGTTTCATGCCCACCGCACCAAGTCGACCGTAACGGCTCTGGTGACCAAGCTGGAGAAAAACGGCTATGTGGAACGCATTCCCGATCCTGAGGACTCACGCGGAGTAAAAGTACGCCTCACGGAAAAAGGACGGGCCCTCAAACCCGCCTTCGATGCTATTTCCAAAGGTCTGCAGGCCATCATTACCGACCGGCTCAGCGAGGAAGAGGCCCTGAAACTGGAACAGCTCCTTGCCGCCTGTGTGGAAAAACACGCGGACGGAAAATGCTGAACCGTTCTCCGGCATCCTCATTTAACCGCGTCGTGTCGAAGGTTCCGGCATGACGCAATATTTTTCACCATTTAGTTCGATAACGAATCAAAAAAGGAGTTTTCCATGAAAAACTGCACTCTCGCCCATCTCGATTTCTCGGCCGCCCGCAGCGAACTGCACGATCTGCTGAACCTTACCGGAGCGGAAGTTTCCCTCAACAACCTGCCTGCCGGAATATCCGTTCCCTTTGTCCATACCCACACGCAGAACGAAGAACTCTATATCGTGCTGGACGGCGCGGGCAAACTGTACATCGACGGAGAGGAACTTCCCCTGAAGGCAGGCGACTGCTTCCGCATCGCTCCTGCGGGAGCCCGCTGCGTATGCGCCGCGAAAGACAGCCCCATCCGCTTCCTCTGCATACAGGTCAAGGCCGGAAGTCTGGAAGGCTTCACCATGCAGGACGGCGTGATTTCCAGGAACAAGCCGAGCTGGCTGTAGTCTTCCTCCAGGAAGCCTTTCCGCTCAAAAACGTTCTTTTTTCCGGCGGGCGGACGCATCACTCCCGCCCGGAGAGGTCCCCTTCATGGCGCTTCCGCGGCCTTGCAATGCGACGTCGCCTTCCGGGACGTACTCTTGGAAAACGCGCCTCAACATATCTCCGGCCGGGGAAAATATTCTCCGGCCGGATTTTTATCCGGCAACACTCCCGGTACCGGCATCTTCCCGGGCAGATGCCGCCCGAGCCTTCCTTTCCCTTCTCCTTCTGCCGCAATGGCCGCGCCCACGACGGCCGCATGTATGACGGCAGCCGATATTTCACATAGCCCCGCAGGAGCCATACCCCCATGTTGTGTCTGGTCGTCTGTTTCCGCCCGTCAGAGCCACAGTCTGGAAGGTGCGCACCTGTTCCATCCGTTCCGCCCCTGCCCGCCTTCCTCTCTTCGCCCGGGCTATGCCCTGCGCCGGAAGCTCCCGCGCTCCATCCCTCGCCTGCCGGACCGGCTTGAGAAAGACTTCAGGAACTATGCCAAAGCCAAGGGAATTCCGCTTTCCGGCAAAACGACAGAAGAGACGCCGATATTTCCGTCCAGAACGTACCGGCCTCGCTGTCGGACTTCATGGGCGCCTTTGCGCCCTTCTTCACCCGCCCATGCAGGCCGCGCAAGGCGGAGTCCGTGCCACAGTCTCCCCCGTCCGTGGCGCCATCTGCTCCTGTATTGCCGGAAAAATAAAAAACAGGGCGCCGAAAAGGATACCTTTTCGCCGTCCTGTACAGGAAATCCTGGGAGAACAGGAGAGGGAGAGAAAAAAGTAAAGCCGCATAAGGAGTTGTGATTCCTTATGCGGCTTATGCCTTTATAACATGGTCGGGATGGCAGGATTTGAACCAGCGACCCCAGCGTCCCGAACGCTGTACTCTACCAAACTGAGCCACATCCCGACAACGAAAGGCACTATAGCCGGACCCGACCTAAAAGGCAAGCTTTTTCTTTCCTGATTTCAGGAAAAGATGCATCTTTCCTGCAGAAAGTTTCGCGACACGGCCCCGGTCACGAAAAATGCAGGGAATCCCGCCGGCATCTCCGCGGAAAAAAACGGCGGTTCCGTGAGACGATTCCGCCCGTTTCTCTCCTCTGTCCGAAGAGCGGGATGCTACGCGTCAAGGGCGTCCCCCCGGGGAGACGCCGTCATGAGCGGAGGAAAAAACGCATCTTCTGACAGGCAGCGTCACATTCTTCCAGCAGCACCCGCACAACCTGCATCGCCTTCCCCGGCAATGAAGGGCTCACAGCCCGCAAGGCATCTTTTCCTGCCCGCCTGCTTCCACAGGCACAGAAAAAACAGAATGCCTACGGCTGCCTCGGCATACCGGTCTCTCGCCGGTTTCAGGCGTGTTCCACCTTGTCGAGAATACCGGTAAGCTTGGCCAGGGCCACACCGTAGTTGCACATGGGCACCCCCTGTTCCCTGGCCTTTTTCACGCGGGACATCATGTAGGTACGGTTGAACATGCACGCCCCGCAATGAATGACAAGGTCGTAAGGCGTAAGATCGGCAGGAAAGTCCGTTCCGCTTACGATGGTGATGTCCAGACTTTCGCCGAAACGGGCGCGCAGACGGCGGGGAATCTTTTCGCGTCCTATATCCTCGGCCAGAGGGGCATGGGTGCAGGCTTCGGCAATGAGCACGCGGGAATGGGGAGTGAGGCGGTCGATGGCTTCCGCCCCTCGGATGAACTCCTCGATATCGCCTTTCCAGCCCGCCATGAGAATGGAAAACGAGGTAAGCATACTTTCCGCAGGCTTCAGCTTCCATACCTCGCCGAACACCTGCGAATCGGTGATGATGAGATGCGGCGGCCGCGCAAGCGCCTCCAGCGTCTGTGCGATCTTGTCCGCCGTGCAACTGGCAATGATGCACTTCTTGTCCAGAAGTTCCCGCGTCACCTGCACCTGAGGAAGAATAAGCCTTCCCTGCGGGGCCTGTATGTCCTGCGGCATGACCAGCATGACCACATCCCCCTCTCCGCACAGGCTGCCGGTGATCTCCCTCCTGCCCCAGTCCGCAGGAACAAGGCGCAGCATGGCCTCGCGCAGCCCGTCCAGATTGAGGCGCCGCTCCGCACTCACGGCGACAGGGGCCTGCCCGAGTTCATGCTCGATGAAGGCTGCGCGCTCTTTCAGATGAGGCTCATCCAGCGCATCCTTTTTATTGAGCACGATGATGAAAGGCTTCTTCCCGGCCTTGAAGGCGGCCACCCATTCCTTTTCCCGGTCGAGTTCCCCTTCTCCGGTCACTACCAGCAGAGCGATATCCGTTTTTTCCAGAGCAAGGCGCGTTTTTTCCACACGCAGTTCGCCCATGGGGCCGACGTCGTCAAAACCGGCGGTATCGATGAGCACACAGGGGCCGAGACCGTGAATCTCCATGGATTTGTACACGGGATCGGTGGTGGTTCCGGCATTTTCGGAGACGATGGCCGTTTCATGACCGGTAACAGCGTTGATGAGTGAGGATTTTCCCGCATTGCGCCTGCCGTAAATACCTATATGCAGGCGGCCGGAACGGGGAGTATCGTTGATGGTATCGGACATGAAATTCTCCTTTTGAACCGGAAGCGCCGTACACGGCGCTCCTTATGAACGCCCTCCGCCCTGGACGGAAAGGCGGCTGGAGGCCACGCCGCTCAAAAGCAGGCCCCGGGTTCTGCCTCTGCGGCTTTACGCAAGGCAGGAATCCCCTGGCCGCAGCCCTCTGCAACATTGCAGAAGCAGGCTGCGGCCTTTCATCGGAAAACAAGGCGGCGCTTCCCTGCTCGGCGCACGACAGACATGGCGTGCGGACCGGAGCAGCCCCGCGGTGCATCTAAAGCGCGCCCTCCCGGCAGAAATCGCCTCTGTCGACCACGATGTCGTAGCCTATGGCCCGGATGCGCTCCTTCAGCGCCGCAAGATTGTCCGCACATTCCGCACCTTCGGAAAGCTTGTTGTTGTACAGACGATAACGGGTGCGGGCCTCCTTCGGCGAAAGGTTGGGCATAAGCACATTGGCTCCGGCAAGAATGCCGCGTTCCCGCCCGTCTCCTGCGGCCGTGCCCAGCGCCGTGGTGGAAGGAAGCATGGCAAAGGGCAGAAGCAGACGCACCATGGCCACCATGACCAGCGTTCTTTCCACATCCCCCGCGGGGAAGCGGGCAAAGGGCGTATCGACATGGGGAATGAAGGGACCTATCCCCACCATCTCCGGCTGGAAACGGTACAGAAAGCGCACGTCTTCCTCAAGACATGCCGAGGTCTGCCAGGGAGACCCCACCATGAAGCCCGCCCCCGTCTGATAGCCACACGACTTGAGCGCATCAAGGCAGTCCATGCGGTTCCGCCAGCGCTGGCCCGCAGGATGCAGCAGCGCATAATGCGCGGGATCGGCGGTTTCGTGACGCAGAAGAAAACGGTCGGCCCCGGCGCGGCGGAGAAGGCGGTAGGATTCCAGCGGTCTTTCTCCTACGGAAAGCGTCACGGCGCAATCGGGCCAGGAAGCCTTGATGCCGCCTACAATGCCCGCAAGCCGCTCGTCGGTGAACCACACATCCTCCCCTCCCTGCAGCACGAAGGTGCGGAAGCCGAGCGCGTAGCCGTGTTCACAGCATTCCAGAATATCCTCAGGCGAAAGGCGGTAGCGCTGCGCTTCGGTATTGGAAAAACGTATGCCGCAGTAGCGGCAGTTCTGGCGGCAGATGTTGGAAATTTCTATGAGGCCGCGGATGTAGATCTTCGTTCCGAAGTGCTCCTGCGCCTTTGCCCTGGCCCGCTCGAAAAGCACGGCCCGGACGGCTTCCGCCTCTTCCACGGAAAGCGGTTCCCCCGCCGGGGCTGCGGCAGGACCGGAAGAAAGACCGGCAAGCGCCAGATACTCCGCTTCCCGTTCGGAAGCCTCCTCCGGCACGGAACCGGCGAAGGCCTGCGGGGCGCAGGCATCGATGAAGGATGCCATTTCTCCCTGTT
This sequence comes from Mailhella massiliensis, assembly GCF_900155525.1. Lineage (NCBI taxonomy): Bacteria > Pseudomonadati > Thermodesulfobacteriota > Desulfovibrionia > Desulfovibrionales > Desulfovibrionaceae > Mailhella > Mailhella massiliensis. The sequence continues at coordinate 416,878 of NZ_LT706951.1, read as the reverse complement.
CCGGCAGGCGGCCCTCGCTCAAGGTATCAAGAACCGCAAGACAGCGCTGCATATCCATGATTCACCGCCTTGAAATGGCGGCCTTGACGGACACGCCCTGAATTTTGCCTATTTTCCCCGTCATGCCGGAAATGGCGTCCATGCTGCCGTCCACGGCAAGCGCGATGATGGAAACGCCCCGGCTGCGGTAGGGAATGCCCAGCCTGCCGACGATGATGTCGGCATAGTCATGAAGAATGGCATTGATGCCGGCCGTGGCTTCCGGGTTGTCCACCACGATGCCCACCGTGCCTATGCGTGATTCGCCCATGTTATTCTCCGTGAACGGAATGGAGGAAAAATCGTACGGGGCACGCGCGGCAACGCGCCGCCCCGCACGGGAAAAAGTTCATGCAGAACTTCAACTATACGCGGATGACGTAGTTTTCCTTGCGGGGCTTGGCCGGAGCCTCGCCCTGTTCGTCGGCATAGCCCAGCACACAGTGGCCCACGCCCACATAATCGCCTTCCACGCCCCAGCTCTTGAGCAGAGCTTTGCCTTCCTCGCTGTCGAAGACCTCGCGGGCACGGTGAATCCAGCACGAAGCGACCCCCACCGCATGAGCGGCGAGCATGAGATCGCCCATGACCAGAGAACCGTCTTCCACACAGGTGGGACGGGTTCTGTCGGCCAGCACGACAACCACCGTGGGCGCGCCGTAGAACGGGTCGCCCGAAGTGCCGAGAACGGCGGCATTCATTTTCGACAGCCTGGCGATGGTGTCCTTATCCTGCACCACCACCATGACGGGAGACTGTGCGCCCCGGCCCGTAGGGGCCCAGGTTCCGGCTTCAAGAATGGCGTTCAGCTCCTCGTCGCCTATCTGGCGGGACTGGAACTTACGGCAGCTGCGGCGGGTCCTGATATCCTGCAACGTCTCTTTCATGACTATTCTCCTTTTCGGGCGATATCGTGCCCGGTCGGGGGCGGAACATCCTTCCCCTCCGGGCCCATATGAGATTCACCCCTTTTTTTCCTTTATGCAAGTATGCCCGAAAACGCTTTTGTCCATACTCTGCCGCAGGTTCTCCGACGAAAGGAAGGCGTATGCTCCCTCCCCGCATTCCGCATGAAGAGCCTCCTGCCGCCGCCCGGAAGTCCGACGCGTCCCGCATCCCGCTTTTTCTTGACACTCCCGTCCGTTCCTCTACAATACCGCCACACCTTCCCCTGAGGAACCATTGAGGTCCTATGTTTCAAATCAACCTGCTTGATACCGCCCTTCTGATCATCCTGCTCTTTTTCAGCGTCAAAGGTCTGATCCGGGGGCTTGTCCAGGAAGTGGCCGGGCTGCTCGGCGTGGCCGCGGGTATTCTGCTCGCGCGGACATTCAGCGCCCAGTTTGCGCCCGTGCTTTCCCAGTACGGCGTTTCCCCCGGCTTTGCGCCCATGCTTTCCATGGCCCTCCTTTTCCTGGCGGGCATACTGGCGGTGGGGCTTGCGGCCCATGCCCTGCACCGTATGCTCGAATCCGCCTTCGCAGGCGGCATCGACCGTATGCTCGGCCTGCTGGCAGGCCTTGCCAAGGGTCTCATTTTCGCGGGTGTCATCGGCTATATCGCCGTGCGCCTGCTGCCCAACGTGCCGGTGGTGAAGGAATCGCAGATTCTGCCCCCGCTCATGCGCTTCATCCAGAGTCTCGCCGGTTCCCTTGATCTGCACCTTCCCCCCATGTAATCCGCGCGCCCCGCGCTCTTTATGTTCAGGAGTCCATCATGAACGAGCAGGAACAGCTTCTCCGCTTTCAGAATGTCGTCAATCAGCTTATCGACCCGGAAAAGGGGTGCCCCTGGGACAGGGAACAGACGCCCCTTTCCATGTGCGAATATCTTATAGAGGAATGCCACGAACTGGTGGATGCCATCCGCTCCGGCAAACCCGGTCATGCCTGCGATGAAATGGGCGATCTGCTTTTCGTTCTGCTGCTCATGGCGCGCCGCTTTGAACTTGCCGGGCAGTTTTCCCTGGGAGACGCGCTGAAGATGGGGGCGGACAAGATGACCCGCCGCCACCCCCATGTTTTCGGCGACGCGGGGTGCGAAAGCATCGATCAGCTCATGAAGAACTGGGCCGCCATCAAGAAGGCGGAAAAGGAAAGCGAGGCCGGGGAACCCAGGGGCACCCTCTCTTCCGTGCCTTCCGGCCTGCCGCCGCTCACCAAGGCCTACCGCCTGCACGCCAAGGCCGCCGGCGCAGGATTCACCTGGGACGACGACGAGGAAGTGGAACGGCAGGTCGAGGCGGAATGGCTGGAACTGCTGGATGCGCGCGCCTCCGGGAGCGACGAGGCCAAAGAACACGAACTCGGCGACATGATATTCACGCTGGTAGAACTCGGCCGTCGCATGGGCGTGAAGGCCGGAGCCGCCGTGGACTTCGCCGCGAACCGCTTCCGCGCCCGCTTCGACGCCATGGAAGCCCTGGCCCGGGAACGCGGACTCGATTTCAAGGCCCTCAGCCTCGATGAAAAGGACGAGCTCTGGAATGAAGTCAAGGCCGCCGAACCTGAACTGAAAACCGGAGCCGCCGTAGACTTCGCCGCTCCGCGCGAAAACCCCGAAGCCTGATCCTGGAACCCCGCTCTGCGGGGTTCCTTTCCCTGCGTCGCCCCTGCCCGCCCGGCACACGGACGCTTCCGTTTCTGCCCGACGAACAGAGCACGGTGCAAAGGGACATGCCGCATCACATCGCCGGATATGCTTGAGCGCTTTCCGTTCCTTCATACCTTCCGACTGCGTGCGCCGCTCGGCGTACTCTTCGTTTTCGTCCTTTCCCTGCTCCTTGCCGCCCCCGGCGTCGAGGCAAGGCAGAGCAAGCAGAACGTCTATGCAGGCTACCGTACCCTTTCCTCCAGTCTGCCCGCCCAGCGCCTCATGATACACATGGGCGTGTGGTACCCCACACGCCGCAAGGCAGGCAGCGTAAAGGTGGGGGACTGGACCTTCCGCGCCGCGCGCAACGCTCCCATCATGCAGGGACCGTGGCCCGTCATCGTTCTTTCGCACGACGTCACGGGTTCCGCATGGACGCATCACGACATTGCCGCCGCTCTGGCCGCGCGCGGATTCATCGTGGCCGCCCCCACGCACGACCACGACAACGGCGAGGACATGGCCCTGCTCTTTTCCGACAGGGAACTGCCGGTACGGGCGCTCCAGCTCCGGGCCGCGCTGGATCTCGTGCTGGAACATCCCCAGATAGGCAAGGAAGCCGACCGTTCGCGCATAGGCTTTCTGGGATTCGGTATGCCTTCTTCCGCAGGACTGCTGCTTGCCGGAGGAAAGCTGACCCCCGATGCATGGCCTTCCTTCTGCGAAGGCGCGGAAGCGGCCGTTCCCGTACAGGAAGACATTCCTCCCGCACCTGCGCCGGATGAGGAAACTCTGCCCGAAGCCGTGGAGAAGGATGTACGCCCCGAGGGTTCCGTACCGCCCATATCGCTGCCGCAGGCCGTCCCTCTCAGACCCGCGGCGCAGCACACGCCCTCGCCGGATGCGCCCGCCGGCACCTTTCTGCAGAACTTTCTGGTCACTCCCGCCTATGCCGACGAAGGTATTTCGCCGGACGTGGCTTCCCTGCTGCATCCTTCCGACAGCCCCTGGTGTTCGCCGTATCTTTCCGCCAGAATGAACGAGCTTGTCGCCAGCATGAAGCATCGTTCTCTGGAAAGGGAGGAAAAAACGGCCATGATGCATACCGCCGTGGAGGCAAGGCGTCAGCTTTTCCGCCGTCTTTCCGATTCCGTATCCCGCAGCCATCATCGCCAGCTCCGCCTTGCCAGATCCGACGCGCTGCCCACTCCCCCGGTAGCGCTGCCCCTTCTGCCGCCGCTTTCCCATCACAGCCCCGTGGCGGATGCCCGCTTCAAGGCCATGGTCTTCGTTTCGCCCGGATTCTCCATGCTGTTCAGCAGGGAAAGTCTGGCCGCAGTAAGTACGCCTTCCCTGTTCATAGGAGCGGAACTGGACGGATGGAACAGACCTTCGGAACAGGCGGAACGCTTTGTGGACATGCTGGGCCACAGACCGGAATACATGCTTCTGAACCATGCCGACGCACCGGCGCTTCAGGCCCCCTGCCCCGATTCCGACCCGGCGGGTCCGCTCGCCACGCTCTGCAACAGCGTGGATCAGGAAACGCGAGAGGCCGTGCATACCCGCCTCGTCTCCGTACTGCAGGAGTTCTTCAACAGAGTGCTGGGCAGGGAAAACGCCCAGTAGGCGTCCCCATCCGGCTACGGCCTTTCGGCAGCGGAAGCTTCTGCCGGTCTTTTCTGCCCGGATACGGCGACAAAATCCCCGGCCATGATTTCCCCTGCCGCCTGCGCAGCTCAGACAGACCTTGTCCGGCGCAAGGCAGGGAAACGCCCTGAAAAAAACGGAATCCCGGCTCTTGACGAAAGCGCCCTGCCCCACTACACAAAGGCCGGGCGATTCACGCGGAAAATCATGCTGTTTTTGCTGGAACTTTCCGAAAAGGAACAGGGGCTTTCCGCCGATCATCTCCAGCCGGAAGTCTGCGTTTTCCCGCAGGCGGCGAACCGGCATTGCCGCAGCAGGCCCAGCCTCAGGGCCAAAGGCCATGGGGTTCTCTTTCCTTTTTCCCCGCGCTCCGGGGCGCATTCCATGAAGATAAGCTATCCCGTTTTCAAAAGTCTGCTGGCCCTTTCCCTCGGCACCTTCGGCGTGTGCATGTCGGAATTTTCCATGATGGCCGTTCTGCCCGAAGTTGCCGGAAGCCTCGCGGTGAGTATTCCCGAGGCGGGGCACTTTATTTCCGCCTACGCCCTCGGGGTATGCGCAGGCGCGCCTCTTACCGTCATGACGGCACGCTCCCGCCCCCTGCGCGGGATACTTCTGGTCCTCATGCTCCTCTTCATCGCGGGCAACGCGCTGACCGCGATGGCGACGCACCCCTCCCTGATGCTTGCCGCACGGTTCATCGCGGGCCTGCCCCACGGAGCCTATTTCGGCGTGGCCGCCATTATTGCGGACAAGCTGGTGGAAAAGGCGTTTTCCGTTCTGGCGGTATCCATCGTCATTGCCGGGGCCACCATTGCCAACCTCGGCGGCGTCCCCTGTTCCACGCTCCTCACGCACCTTGTATCGTGGCGGATGGCCTATGCGCTCGTGGCATGCACGGGCGTGGTCGTCATCATCTGCGTGCTTATCTGGGTACCGAAGCTCCCGGGACTCAAACACACGGGGTTTCTCGAACAGTTCCGCTTTCTCGGCAGTGTTCAGCCCTGGCTCATCTTTCTGGCCATCGTTCTGGGCAACGGAGGCATGTTCTGCTGGTACAGCTATGTCTCGCCGTTTCTGACGGGGGTTTCCGGTCTGGAACCGGGAAAGATGACGCTGGTCATGGCTTTTGCCGGGGCGGGCATGGTACTGGGCAATTCTCTGAGCGGCAGGCTTTCCGTCCGCTTCAGACCGGCGGTCATAGCGGCGGGGATGCAGGGAGTCATGGCCGTAAGCCTGCTGGCGCTTTTTCTGCTGGGAACCGGTCTTGCGGCGGCGCTGTGCCTTCTGTTCCTCTGCACGGCCTGCCTCTTCGGCATATCCGCGCCGCAGCAGATGCTTCTGCTGCAGAATGCCAGAGGAGGCGAAATGCTCGGCGCGGCCATGGCGCAGGTAGGCTTCAACACAGGCAACGCGCTGGGGGCCTTCCTCGGCGGTCTGTCCATCGACGCAGGGTTCGGCTATGCCGGTACGGCATGTCTGGGAGCAGCGGGAGCCGCCGTCGGATTTCTCCTGCTTTTCTTCTATTCCCGTCATGAGGGCCGGTGACGAAGGTTCCCTTCCCGGATGCGGGTATTTTCTGCAGAAACGGCGGCGGATGGTTCATCCGCCGCCGTTTCTGCATGTTCTTCATGTCTCTCTGAGGCATTGGCTCCATCAGAAAGCAGGACTTCTTCAGCCGAGAAGCTTCTCCGCCAGAGGCATGAAATCCATGGGCCAGTACGCCTCAGGCCTCGGGCGGGCAACCCGGCCTTCCTTCGGCATACAGGCAAGCACGGCGTCCGCCCACTGATGGGGGAAGGAATCGATATCCAGCGCCGCGCCGAGCAGCGCACCGGCCACGGCCCCGTTGGCTGCGGCGTCGCCTCCGCGCATTACCGTGGCGCGCACACCGGCTCCGGCATTCCCGGCATGAAGAAGACGCCAGAAGCCGTTATGCAGCGCAACGAGCACATGACTCATGTTTTCCTGAACATTTTCGGGCTCATGCGTTCTGGCATCCTCAAGACATGCGCATACCCGCTCCGCCTCCTCCGCGGGCACGTCGCTCCACGAAGGAAGATGCGCGGCCACATGCCCATGGGAGAACCNACGGCAAGCTCGAACCCTTCGCCACGCCGCACAAAACCGGCGACATGGTGGAGATCATTCCCGACAAGACCCGCCATCCCCCCCGCGACTGGCTGAAAATCGTCAAGACCGCCAAGGCCAGAAGCCGTTATGCAGCGCAACGAGCACATGACTCATGTTTTCCTGAACATTTTCGGGCTCATGCGTTCTGGCATCCTCAAGACATGCGCATACCCGCTCCGCCTCCTCCGCGGGCACGTCGCTCCACGAAGGAAGATGCGCGGCCACATGCCCATGGGAGAACCGCTCCGTATACCGTAAGCCAGCGCCGAGACATAGGCTGCGCTGGAAGCGCGGCACAGAGGATGGGGATTCGTCAGCGCCGCTTCCTCCATGGCCTGACGGGCAAGCTCCCGCATCTCCCTGCTTTCGGCCAGAGCCTCGATATCGGGTTCGGCTCCGTCATCACAGGGAAGCGCCGCATCCGGTACGCAATGCGCTCCCCGTATGCCGAGGGGACTCACACGCATCAACGCGCAGTTGGCTTCGCTCCGGGCATCTATTTTGCCGTGCAGAGCGCGAAACACCGCATGAGCAAAATCCACGGGATGACTCCCCAGCCACGCGACATAGGCTGCGCGCACCTTTTCGGCATGAAAGGCACCCTCTTCCGCAAGGCTGCGGGCCAGAGCAAGCGCCATTTCCGAATCGTCGGTAGGCTGCCCGGGAAGCGTCCCGTACAGGGCGCTGCCCTCGAGATCATCCATACCCGCGGGGTACAGGGCGCGTACCTTTTCCTCATCCTTGAATTCCACCTGACTGCCCAGGGAATCTCCGGCAATCTGACCGAGCAGGCAGCCCCATGCACGCCGTATTTCCGATGAACTTCTTTCCATGCTTCTTCCTCTTCCCTGTGTTGAAATACCGTACGCCCCGCTTTTCGGCGCAATACAAGGCATCGCTTTCCCCAGCTCCGCTCCATCGGGGGCGGGAGGCACTCCGCGTTTATCCTTCGCCCCGCTCATGTCTTTTCCCGGGAAAAAGCCCTTCTGAGTACATGCAGCATACGGAGCAGCGCCGGTGTGTCCTGCCTGTTCAGGGCTGGACTTCCTTCTGATCCGCCAGGTCGCTGATGGCGGGATATTCCGGGCTTTCCATGTACAGGGTGCAGTAGGAAGCCTGTTTTCCGTCATCGGTTTCCGAACCGGCAAGAAAGACATAGACCGCGCCCGGCCCGTCCGAAGATGCGGTAGCGGAAAACGTCCATTCCAGCACTTCCATGCCGCCTTCATCCACAAGATAGGAACGAAGGTCGCTTCCCGCATCCTCCACATCCTCGACATTGAGCGAAGGTTCCCCGTATTTTTCCATGAGTTCAGGTTTCAGACTCTCGAACACATCCAGCGTCTTCGAGGCTTCGGCGCTGGGATCGTCGGCAGAGGAAGCCATGATTCTGATGATCCTGCCCTGGAACGTATCCACTGCATAGGTGTCGAACCTGGCGTCGGGCGAAGGAGGAGTGACTTCGTACATCCTGAGTTCCCACCGTTCGGAAACCGGCCGGGCCTCATGGCCGTAGCGGTCGATGTCGCTTCCCAGTTCCAGGCCGAAGGCCCCTGCGCCCAGAGCGCACGCCGCTTTGCAGAAACAAAAGACGGCAACGAAAAAAGCCGCTTGCATATATTTCATGAAACAACTCCCTTGCCGCCCCTGCGGCACGGTCATCAGTAAACTCAGGTGCGGCGTTTGTCCAGCACCGAAGAGCTTGTCTTTCCCCGCAAGGCGGGCTAGAGCTTTTTCCGGGCCTCGGAAGCGGCCCGGCTTCTCTCTCCTTTTACCCCGGATGTCGTTATGAAGGAACATGTTCTCCCGGAACTTCTCGCCCCGGCCGGAGGCCGTGAACAACTGGAAGCCGCCGTGCTTTACGGTGCGGATGCCGTGTACCTCGGCGGAAGCGCCCTTTCCCTGCGGGCAAAATGCCGGGGCTTCGACGGCAGGGAACTGGAAGACGCCGTGCGCTTCGCCCACGCCTCCGGCGTGAAGGTGTACTACTGCCTGAACGCCCTCCCCTTCGACGAACAGCTCCCGCTGGTGGAGGAACAGCTCGCCATGCTGCCCGACCTCGGTGTGGACGGACTCATTGCGGCCGATCCGGGGGTGATACATCTCTCACGCCGTATCTGCCCCGGTGTGGAGCTGCACCTTTCCACCCAGGCGCATTCCGTCAACGCCGCAGCGGTGGAGTTCTGGAGCGGGCTCGGCGTCGGGCGCATCAATCTTGCCCGCGAGCTGGGCAGAGAATCCATGGAGAGCCTCATCCGCCGCTTCCCCTCCATGGACTTCGAGGTGTTCGTCCATGGGGCCATGTGCCTTTCCCTTTCCGGGCACTGTCTCATTTCCGCATGGGTGAACAACCGCCCGGCGAATCTCGGTCTGTGCACGCAGCCCTGCCGCTTCGACTACCGCGGCATCACCCTCACGGTAGAGGAAGCCCTGCGCCGCGACGGCCCCTTCCTCGATATCCAGCAGGGAGAGGATTTCAGCGCCGTCTGGGCGCCCATGGATCTGTGCCTCGTACGCTGGATGCGAGACATCGTGCACATGGGGCCTGCGGCGCTCAAACTGGAAGGCCGCACCAAAAGCGGCGGCTACGTCGCCCAGGTTACGGACGTGTACCGCACGGCCCTCAATCTTGCCGCACGCCGCACCCCCGATGACGAAATATCCGACGATGCTTTGGTGGAGGAACTTTTTCATACGGCCTCAAGACCGCTCTGCTCAGGCTTCTTCATGCCGGAACGCGTGGTGGAAAAAGCCCCGCAGAACTTCAGCCCCCGGCCCGTGGTGGCCCGCATCATGGAGCCCGCCCCTCTCGGCGGCTGGAGGGTGGAAGTCCGCTCTCCCTGGAATGCCGACGCCGACGCCGCGCTCCTCATGCCCGGTATGCGGAGGCCTCTGCTTGCTGCGGGGCATTACCATCTGGAAAATCACAGAGGAGAAGCAACAACCCGGCTCAACCCCGGCATGACCGGCACGCTCTACACCGACGTGGCAGACATACGCCCCGGCCTCTACATCCGGGCATGACGCCCGTACGCCGCAGCTTTTCCGCTCAGGCACGACCTTTCATGCTCTCCGCCCCGGTACGGGAGGAAAAACCGCTTCAAAGCGCTCCAGCACCTCGCAAAGCGGCGCAGGCAGAAAAGGCATGACGCGCTCACGCAGCGCTTCGGGAACGCCGTAGCAGGCCTCCGCCATGCTGCCCGCCATGGCGGCGAGGGTATCGCTGTCGCCGCCCAGGGAAACGGCGTTGCGCACGGCGTCTTCCACATCCGACGCCTCGAGAAAGGCTTCTATGGCCTGAGGCACCGATCCCTGACAGCTCACGTCGAAACTGTACGCTGCGCGGATATCGTCCAGCGTGAAATCCAGCCTGTACCAGGAAGCCTCCACCTTCCGACGTATGTCTTCCGGCGCTTCTCCCTGCCGGGCCAGCCATATGACGGCCGTCACGGCCTCGGCTCCCCGTATGCCTTCCGGGTGATCATGCGTCACCACGGTAACGCGCCTTGCCATATCCAGAGCATCCTCCAGAGACGAAGCCGCCCAGCCGCAGGCACTTACCCGCATGGCCGATCCGTTGCCGAAACTGCCGTAAGGCGCGGGATGGTCGGAGGCAAGCCAGCGGGAAAAGCGCCCCCCATAGCAGCCCCGGGCAAAACGCCTGCCAAAATCCCGCATGGCGGCGACGGCCGCTTCCGAAAAATGTTCCCTGTTCCGCACGCATTCCAGCACGGCGCGGGCAACGGCCAGCGTCATCACACTGTCGTCCGTGATGCGGCAGTCCGGGGTAAAAAGTTCAAACTCCTTGCTTTTTCTGTTCTTCCACTCAAAACGCGATCCTGCGACGTCGCCGATGACGGCTCCCAGCATGGCTGCCTCCAATCTTCAGGCATCACATTGACTACGGCATCATGCCGCTTTCCCGGAACATCGCACAGGTTGGGGTTCCGGGCGAAAAACTGCCCTGCACGTCAAGCATAATGCCCCTTCTTCGCCGGGAAAATTCTCCCGCCGCCTGCAGGGTTCCCCTTCCTGCCGTGCCTGCAACGGCTTCCGAAAGGCGCAGTCTTCTCAAGGCGAAGGGACAGACATATAAAATATACTATGTGATAATTATTAAATGTATTTCTCATGCAATTTCAGCGGAATATCCATAATCCGCACCCCTGCCCCTAAAAAGTACACGCTCCTTTCTGCCTGCGTCCCCCCTCCGTGGAGGCACACTGCTCAGAAACCGTCCTTCGACAGCTCCATTAAAACAGAAAAAGTCAAATCACTCCACATAATCTTATGCAAAACACGGCATGGCAGACCTTCCGCAAATAAAAACCAAGGACGAATGCGTTCCGCCGCCGGACTGCATCTTCTTCTGCAGAACGCTTCTGTCGGAACATGCCCCGCCTTCACCGAAGATAAGGCAGTTCCTTTCTGCCCTGTTTCGCCCTCCGCATTTTTGTCTGCGGCGTATCGCTCCGTTTTCGGGAAAATTCCATGGAGGCTGTCCTTTTTCGATACTCTCCGCTATTTCCAGCAGTTTTCAGAAGAGATGCCTTGCTGCAAAAAAATCTCGCACTTCTTTCGCTCATGAGAGAACACGAAAGTTGCGTCACGGACGGCATGACCGTTATCTGCTGTTATGTTTTTTCGCCCCTGGACCCGTTTCATACCGAAGGCGGGCAAACCGCCTGCTTTGCCGGAAAAGGCCGCGTAGAAAACATATTGACAGAGCCTTGCCCCGATGAAAAGCTCTGCCCGTCTGCGGGAGAGCTCCGGCTCATGTCTTCTGCCGCAAGCCGTATCTCCCGCCTCCCCCGGCAGAGCCTTAACTCATATAAGGAGAAACCATGCGCCGCAAAGAAAGGGAATGCAATGATCCGGCCTTCTTCGCCCGTCTGTTTGAAGAAGCGGAAGTCATGACTCTGGCTTTTCAAGCCGAAGAAGCCCCCTACGTCATTCCCGTCAACTTCGTTTTTCTGGACGGGGCCCTGTATTTCCACTGTGCAAGGGAAGGCCGCAAGCTGGACTGTCTGAAGCAGGCCCCGGGCGTGGGGTTTTCCGTTCATGAAGTCATCGCCATCGACAGGGAAAAGGCCACCACGCTCTATAAAAGCCTCTGCGGTACGGGAAAGGCTTCCTGTGTCGTCGATATGGAGGAAAAAAGCCGTGCGCTGGCCGCTCTGGCGGAAAAATACAAGAGCCGCTGCACGCTTCCCGTACCCGAAAAAACGCTGAAAAGCACGGAAGTGGTGAAAATCGCCATTGCTTCCCTGAGCGGGAAAAGCAATCCCCCCCAGGGAAAGGAAAAAAACTGACGCCCCTTCCCGGAGAGGGCATACGGCGCTCTCCGGGCGTCAGGCATTCTGCCGGACACGCTCATCCAGCGCCCTCATCAATGCGGCCACCTTTTCCCGCAGCTTACGCCCTTCCGGCTCGTCGGACACATCGCCCTGCGGGGTGAATGCCTCGGAAAAGGCGTTGGCGAACACTTCCGGACGGTTGAGAAGCCGGATATCGAGATACACGCAGCTCTGGCGCAGGTGATACTGCGCGCGGGCCGTTCCCATACCTCCGCCCGCTCCCATCATGGCCGCAGGCTTTCCGGCAAGGATATCCCCCGGCTCGCGGGAAAGCCAGTCCAGAGCGTTCTTCAGCGCCGGTGCCACGGAATAGTTGTATTCCGGCACCGCCAGCACAAGCGCATCCGCAGCCTTCACTTCTTCTGCAAGCCTTTTCACGGACTCCGGCGTTTCCCGCCCTTCCACATAAAAAGGAATATCGGCAATATCGGCAATGACGAGTTCCGAACCTTCGGGCATTTGTTCCCGTGCACAACGCAGAAGGCCGCTGTTGCGGGATGCGGCCCGCAGACTCCCGCAGATACCGAGAAAGTTTTTCTTCTTCATGGCGTTTCCTTCATTTCCCGGCAAAGTATGGCTGAGGGAGGCAAATCCTTCCCCGCACCCTCTTCCCGCGCCGGAAACGGGAAGAAAAAAAGTGTAAGGCACTGCTCTGCCGGAGGCAATGAGTCGTTCCCCTGCGGCGCAAAAAAAGCCCCCGGGAACATATCCGCAGGATCGCCAGGATTTTTCGCAAAACGGCATCGCCCGGCTCTTCCGATATACCTCGCCTCCCGCGGCAGGGCAGAAAACACGGCGTTGTTTCTGCTTCGGAAGAATACCTGTACGCTCTTTGCCCGTATTCCGCGCCCCGGGACGCAAAAAACGATTTTATCTTCGAAAAGGAAAGATAATGCTTGACATTCCCGGCGGGCTTTTCTAAAGTCCATCCCGTTGACGCAAGGTCAACCTGTGGGGATGTAGCTCAGCTGGGAGAGCATTGCCTTCGCAAGGCAGGGGTCGAGAGTTCAAATCTCTTCATCTCCACCACTCAAGAGCATGAAGCCCCGCCGTTGAAAAACGGCGGGGCTTTTTCTGTATGTTTCTTTTTTGCAGTAAAGAGGTCGAAGCGGTCCTCTTCACCGGGCAAGAGTCCTCAAGCGGTCCTTCCGCCCCTTTATGTACTGCGCCCGTATGCGTGCGACATGCCCCGCGCGTGTCCGGCGGCCCCGCGTTCCCGCACAAACCGAAAACATTGTACGGTTTGCCCTTTCTTTCTCCTCCCCGTCAGATACCCTGCGCGCCATCCGCCCATATTTCTGGCAAACACCCTGGCAACGACAGTATCGTTGGCATACTTTGTCCCAAGGCGTACATTGTTCGCAGCCCCGTTCCGGTTATCTCCGCTCTCATCTCCGCACAAAACGTAATATTCCGGCCCGTTTTCCTGTTGCCGTACGACGATGCCCCAATGGCACACTTCTTGCAGTATATTTGGAGAAAGATGTACCCGATCCGCGCACCGTATTCCACCTTGCGCATCGGAACATTCCGTGCAATTCTGCGTAAAAGATAGCTGGAGGCATTTCATGGCACACCCCATCAGCCTGACATTCGGCAACCTTACCCACCTGGCCAATACCCTGGGCGATGACACCAATATCGTCGTCAAGAACGGCGGCTTTGAAACCAGAGGAAAGATAGGCACCTTCTTTACCCTCAAGAGCACCAACCGCCACGCAGGCAATGTGCTGTTCGCCGCCGTGCGGCAGCAGTACGGAGACACCGTGGCCGACGCCCTGGCCCCCCGTATGCGCGCCTCCCGCGTGGAGGGCAAGCCCCTCAGCGCCAGAACCGTACGCGATATTCTGGCGGACGCCGCACAGATGCACCAGGGCATAAGCCGCATCAATACCGACATGGCCCGTCATTTCGTGCTGGGCAATACGGGGCAGGGAGATACCCGCAACTTCGGTACTGCGCTGGATGCGTTCTGCGCCGGGCACAACGTCACTCCCGCCGAACGTCAGAAGTTGAAGGACACGTTTGAAGAAGCCGTGCTCAAGACGGCGGCTAAGGAAACGCAGAAGATTCTCAGCTATGAGAACATGAGTGAAATGGTCCGCACGGCCGGTCATACCGCCATGATGAAGGCCTGGAACAACGTGCTTGTCGACAGGTTCATGAACGATTCCACCCAGGGTGCGGAGGCTGCTCTGGACTCCTGCGCCGCCCGCATGAATCTGGACGCCGCGCAGAAGCAGGAACTGCGGAAGCTGGTGGGCATGGCCGTCAGGCACGAAGCGGAAACGGCGGCGGAAAAGGGACTCGAATTTCATGCCGACCAGATGTTCCGCCGTGTGACCGACGGCAATCTGCCTGCCCTGCAGAACTTCGCCTATGCCTGCGGCAAGGGCCCCGCTCCCGACAACGTGGCGCAGATCATGCTGTCGTGGGCCACCCCCGAAACCGCGGCGGATCTTTCCATGCTGAGCGTACAGATCGCGAATCACGGCGGCATAGCGGCCGGCGCTCTGACGGCGCAGCGTCTGGGAGAAATGCGTAATCTTCAGCCCGACGGTCTTCTCAGCCGGGAAACGCTGTGGCAGGGCTGCTTCCATGAAGCCATGCCCGACAATCTGAAGGATGTCGACTTCCGGGGCTTCAACGACGCGGTTTTCGACAGGCTCGGCGCCATGTTCCAGCAGACGCGCCCGGACAGCCCCACCGTGTCTTCCGAAGGCATGACCACCATGGCCGCGGGGCTCAGCCTGGAAAAGACCATGGAAAGCCTGCTCCATCCCGTGTCGGTCACGCTGGCCGACTTCGTCAACCGCCCCACCCTGACGTCGCCCTCGGAACTCAATTCTCTGCAGATGGTGGAAGAATCTCTGGCCAAGGACCTCTACCGCCGCGGTTCGCACAACTCCCTGCCGGGCTACATGCCCACCATCAGCTTCGGCACGGCCGGAGGGGAAACGGAAGTCGTGCGTATTCAGGATACTTCCGGCATGAGTGAGGAGGAAAAGGCACAGTTCAAGGGCGGGCATCCTTCGCCCATAAGCAGAAGCCTGGTCGAACACACGCTGCGTCTCTGTGGAGACAACGAAATCCAGGCCCGGCAGATTATTCAGAGCATGGGCCAGAGCGGCGCCTTCCTCGTCCGCACCGGAAGTCCCGTCACCGGCATTGCGGAATCCGAACACTCTCCGCTGGACATCGACATCCGTCGGGAAGAAAACGGCAACGTCACCATGCGTTACCATAAGCCCGAGGCCTCCCCGCTGGATATCGACTACACCTTTACCATCACCCCCGACGGACAGAGCACGCTGACGGCCTGCCGTATGCAGGCCCGCCGTCCCGCCGACGCCTGATCCGCATACATGAGAGGTTACGACCATGTCTGAAGCATTCACGTCCCTTCTCCGTGCGCTGGCCCCCGCTCTGGGGCTGCCGGAAATCACCCAGCAGGAGGATTCCTCCTGTCTGCTGGTCATCGACGATTTCGAGGTGAGCCTGCGCCACCTGCCCGGCTCCGATGCCGTCATGATGTTCACCGTAGTGGCTCCGCTGCCGGAAAAAGGCAGGGAAACGCTGTATGCCGCGCTTCTGGACGCCAATACCTTCTTCCATGAAACGCAGGGCTTCACGCTGGCCGCAAGGGAAGATACCGGGGTGACGCTTCAGGGCGTCATGTCGATGCGAGTTCTGGACGACGGCAACATTGCCACCTGGGTACAGAACTTCGTCGATATCGCGGAAATGTGGCAGAGCTTCTGCCTGCACGGCGAGGAGGAAACAGACCGGGAAGAAGCCCCCGCCTTCCCTCAGGATATGCTGCGGGTGTAGCGACGCCTTCCCCGGCATACAGAACGTACGGCTCCCCGCCGTAAACGCGGCGTGCCACGCCTTCCCTGCCGCTGCCGACCGATAGACAGCGACGCAGACAAAGCCCCATGCCTTCAGGTTCTCCCTGAAAAGGCATGGGGCTTTTCCATGCATCATCCCTGGTCATGAGCGTTTCCCCGAGGTCCGGCCACGACTGCGGAGTGCCGCAAGATCCTTTTCGTCCCCCCCGCACGGTTCCCGGACGCAACGGCATGGTCGGAAAGACACGTCAATGCAGGTTCAGCATCCTTTCCCGCATCCCGCCCCACGCCGCGCAGGGGACGGAGCATCGCCCGGGCGGCCCCCGCCTCCTTTCTCCGTCGGGCATTCGCCACCGGCCGGAGGGCCGGACATGCTTCTCCGCGGCATGGATGGTTCCGCACCTTCGACCTGCCGTTCCCATCCCCTGCGACATGATTTCTTCATGCCGTCTTCATGCTGCCGTTACCCTCCCCTCCTATAGTCTCCTTCGTAAACGCCCCTTTCCGCGCAAGGCATGTTCCGCCGACCGGGAAAAGGAGGCATAAAGGAGACACATCCATGTTCAATGTCAGAAACGTGCGCCGTACGCATATCGCCGCAACCTTCGTCTCGGCCCTGCTGTGCGCTTCCCTGTGGAGCAGCACGGCCTGCGCGGAAGTCGTGCAGATCGTCTATACCTCCGATCAGCACTACGGCATTTCCCGCAAGAGTTTCCGGGGAGAGAAAAAAGTGTCCGCCACCAAGGTCAACGCCGCCATGGTGGAAGCCATCAACGACCTTCCCGGCCTCACCCTGCCCCCGGATAACGGCGTCATGGCCGAAAAGCCCGTGGGCTGGATAGACTACGTCATCTCCACCGGCGATATCGCCAACCGCATGGAAGGCACGCAGGAAAAGGCTCCCATGACGGCGACGGCCTGTTTCGACCTGTTCATGACCCAGTACGGCAAGGGCCTGACCGTCAAGGACAAGGACGGAAAGCCTGCGGAACTGCTCGCGGTTCCCGGCAACCACGACATGACCAACGCCGTGGGCTTCTTCCGCCCCATGTACCCGGAAAAGGACGACGGCGCCATGCGTGCCATGACCGAGATGTCCACGGGCAAAAAGCCCGGCAAGGACTTCGACCCCTATGCCCGCCCCGTCACTCTGGACAGGGAAAAGGACGGACTGCATCTTCTGCTCATGGGTATCTGGCCGGATACGGCGAGCCGCCGGTGGATGGCGGAAAAGCTTGCCGCCATGCCGGAAGGGGAACCCGTGCTGCTCTTCACGCACATGCCGCCCGACCTTACCGCCAACCGTCTGACCAACCCCAACGGCGATCACGGCCTCAACCCCAAAGACGGCTTTGAAAATCTGACCCCGGATGTGGCGAGCGTGAACACGACGAAGGAACGCCCCCTGCGCGAACACAGGGAACTTGCGGCCTTCCTGAAGGAACATCCTTCCATCCGCGCCTATTTCCACGGGCATGAAAACTACAACGAGTTCTACGACTGGCAGGGCCCGGACTACACCATCTCCCTGCCCACCTTCCGCGTGGATTCTCCCATGAAGGGCGATGTTTCCGGCGGCAACGAAACGGAACTTTCCTTCCTGCTGATTTCCGCAGATACCGATACCGGTCTTATGACGGTGCGGGAAGTGCTGTGGAACACCAACGCTTCCGACACCACCACCTGGGGTCAGACGCGCACCGTTTCGCTCAAGGATTCCCGGAAATAACCACGGCCCGGACGGGCCTCCTCCCCTCCGATTGAAGAAGCGCCGGGTTTCCGCCCGGCGCTTCCCGTTTTCCGGGAACGCGTACAAAAAGAAGATGCGCAGACTCCGCAGCGACCGCTCCGTGTGTTTTTTCCGGCGTATTCTTCCGCCGCAGCCCCGGAAAAACATTCTTTCCATAGCCTGCCCGCATTCGGGCGGACTTTCGGGGGGAAATGCCCCGGGCAGGCCGGAACCAGAAAACGTATGGTTATGAATTGTTACTCCTTGTGATTTGTCCCAAAAAGGAGCGGTCTGACAACTGCGCCCCGGGCAAATCAGAAAAGTTCTCCATGGGGGACTCAAGGTTGGGCACGCGAAGAGAACGGCATATCACAGGGTATTTGCTCCCCACCATCGCAGACAGATCTTCCATGGAGAAAAGGACCGGAGGAGAAATATCATGAAAACTCTGCGCGTGAACGGGCGTGAAGCCAGCAGAGGCGGAGTGTTGCCCCGAACAGGTCCATCTGCTGCTTGAGATACCGCCCAAGATGAGCGCATCGGCGTTTGTCGGATATTGGCAAGGGACCGCAGCCTGATGATCCATGAGCCGTTCGGGGAACTGGGTTCGCAGAGCGCCATCGGGGCCGGGGCCGCGGTCACCATGTCGTACGACGGACAAAACAGGCAAAGACAACCGGGAACATCGGACAGCGGCCGGCCGGGGGTAAGCCCGGCGGGCCGTTCAATATTCCGTATGCCGGAAGCCCGTTTACGGCACCGGCAACGGACATGCAACGGACATGCACAGGTCAGCCTCTGGAAACGCCTGTCCGACAAGGCTGGATAAAAAACTGAGGCGCACAAGAGGCATTGCCAGCAGTACCGGCGCCCCTCGTTATACGCACCCCGCCGTTCTTCACGCTTTTTCACGGTCGAAATCCGGTCGAAGGGCACTGTGACCGGAAAATTTCTTCCGGCAGCGCACCTGTTCTCTCTTTTCACTTCCTTACGAAAACGACAAATTTTCCCTCCGTCCGCACAGCCCCCGCCAGGCCTCTGTCCATTTCCGCCCGTCTGCCGTTTTCCCGAACGCTCCTCTCCCGCAACATCTTCCGCGCTTCCGCTCCGAAACGACATGCCTCATTTCCCTCGCCGGAGGAAAACAGCCAGCAGGACCGTAAAAAAAAGACTGCTTTTTTACAAAAGAAGAAAAGAAAAAAATCTCTTTATTTTTCCCCGTGTTTTCTTCACACCCCGCGTAAGGTGCCCCCATGCCTTGGAAAAGATTCTTGACGGGATATTGCTATAGTTCTATATAGCAATAAACATTTTTGGTAAAAAACGATGATACCCGCCACCTCGCCCTTCGCCCCCGCCTACTCCCGTCTTCAGCAGGAACTTGCCCTGAAGATCAATGCCGGCCGCTGGAAACCCGGAGATCAGCTTCCGCCGGAACGCCAGCTTGCCGAGGAATACGGGCTCAGCGTGGGCACGGTACGCAAGGCCATGGAACAGCTTGTCCAGGCCGGATACTGCTACCGGGTGCAGGGCAAGGGTACCTTCGTCACCGATTTCCCTTCCGACAGGGCCGTATTCTACAAACTCCGCACTTCGTTCAGCGACAGCGACGCCGTGCTCCTGCCCTTCAACATCATCCGCACGGAAGTTTCCGCCGACAAGGACACGGCATCGCGCCTGAACCTGGCCGTCGGCGCGCCCTGCATCCGCGTCAGCCGGTATCTGAACGGACGCGACGGCGGCGGACAGTTTCCCCTCGGCTGGACGGAGTCCTTTTTCTCACGGCCTCTGTGCGACGGGCTGCTTCAGACGCCCATGGCGGATTTTCAAAAGCATTCCCTGTATCATCTTGCGGAACGCGACTGCCATATCCCCTCCTTTTTCTGTGATGAAATCATGCACATCCGCATGGGGCTGCCCCCGGAAGTTCACGCCGGGCTGGGGCTGAAGGAACACTCCCCCTGCTTTGAGCTGCACATGATCTCATACACCTATGGAAACATTCCCTTCGAGTACCGCATAAGCTATGTGCTCGGAGGCAAAAGGGGCCTCATGCGCAAGCATGACTTTCGTCTGTAACCGGGGGAGCAAGCCCTCAATTCAGCCGTTGTTGGGAGGATATCATGAACAAGCTGCTGTCAGCGCTGCTGGCCGGTACGGTTTCCCTGTTCTTCATGGGGCAGGCGCAGGCCGCCTTTCCCGAAAAACCGCTCAATGTCATCGTCGCCTACGCCCCGGGAGGAACCGGCGACATCAGCGTGCGTATGCTTGCCAAGAAGCTGGAAAGCATTCTGGGGCAGCCTCTCGTCATCACCAACAAGGGCGGCGGCGCAGGCGTTCCCGGCTTTGAATATGTGATGAAGGCAAAACCCGACGGATACACCATCGCCGCCCCTGCCACGCCCGCCTTCTCCGCTTCTATTTTTCTGAGAAAAAAAGCCTACGATCTCAATAACATGAGTTTTGCTGGCACCTACATGATCAACGACCGCATTCTGCTTGCCCGCACCGACAGACCCTACAAGAACTGGGAGGAATTCAAGGCCTACATCAAGGCCAACCCCGGCAAGGTCTCCATCGGCAGCGGCGCTTCCCAGGAAGCCGTGGAACTTCTGCGCTCCGTGGCCGTCAAGGAAGGGCTCGACATCAACTTCGTCATGTACAAAAGCGGCGGCGAAGCCTCGGCCGACCTCATCGGCGGACATATCGACGCCTGTGAACTCGGCGTGGGCACCGCAGGCTATCAGGCTGCGCGCAAGGGCGACCTCAATGTGCTGCTCAACCTCGGTACCGGCGAAGTGCCCGACTTCCCGGATCTGCCGAAGCTCCATGCGGATCTCGGCCATCCCTTCTACACCTCGGTTCCCTACTCCTTCATTCTGCCCAAGGGGACTCCTGAGGAAATCCGCGCGACGTGGGAAAACGCCATCAAGCGCGCCCTTGAGGACCCGGAACTTCAGGAAGCCATGCTTAAAGCGGGCTTCAGCCCCAAGTTCATGAACGGTCAGGAAACCAAGTCCTTCTGTGAAGAAGCCACGAAGCTTATCCCGGCCATGCTGGAATTCAACAAGAAGGCCGAATAAAAGCTGCTCAAGAGAAAGGCGGCTCTCCTGCGGGAGAGCCGCCACGGAGTTCCCATGCATACCGACAGACTCACCGGTCTCGGCTTTCTCGTCTTCAGCGCGCTGCTCTGGTTCGTCATCATTCCCGCGCAGACGGAAGGACCAGAGGAAGCGTTCGTTCCGCGCCTGGCCGTTCTGGTCATCGCCCTGCCCTCCCTCATCATGCTGCTGCGCACTCCGGGAGAAAAACCCGCGCCGACCTTCGACCCCACGGCATTCCTGCGCGTCTCGGTGCCTGCCATCCTGCTCTTCCTCGTCTACATCGTATCCCTGTCCAGGCTGGGATTCTTTGTTCCGAGCTTCGTTTTCATCCTCTGCTCGCTCCTGCTGTTCGGGGAACGGCGCAAGAAGGTCTTTCTGTTCACGCCGCTCGTATGTCTCGGCGGCATTTACCTCGTCATCGTCCATTTTCTCCAGTTTGAACTGCCTCGGGGACTGCTCTTCTGACCCCTGCCCGTAACACGGACAGGAAGCGGAAAAGCTCAGGCCGCTCCGCCGGAGGATGCGTCAGGCTCCCGAAAGGGGCCGCCGATTCCGGCCATGCGTTTCCACGATCATCACGACCTCAGGTTCCTCCAAAAAGGCGTCTTCTATGTTTGAAAGTTTAATGACAGCGCTCGGCATGGTGCTGGACTGGCAGAACTTCTTCTGGTCGCTGTTCGGTGTGACCTTCGGCATCATCATGGGTGCCATCCCCGGACTCAGCGACACCATGGCCATCGTTCTGCTTCTGCCCTTCACCTACTACCTCGGGCCCATTCCCAGCATCGCCATGCTCATGGGCCTTTCCAAGGGCGGAAACTTCGGCGGCTCCATTCCCGCCATTCTCTTCAATATTCCCGGCACGCCGCAGGCCATGATCACCACGTTCGACGGCTACCCCCTGGCAAAGCAGGGAAAAAGCGGCAAGGCGCTGAAAACCGCGCTCTTCGCCTCGGTAACGGCCGATACCGCGAGCGACCTCGTGCTCATCTTCCTGGCCGCGCCCGTGGCCATGGTGGCCCTGCACATAGGCCCGCCGGAATACAGCATGATTCTCTTCTTCTCGCTCATCATCATCAGCCTTGCCGCTTCGGGAAGCCCCTGCCGCGGCCTCATCTCCACGGGCATAGGGCTGCTGCTCGCCACCGTGGGATGCGACCCGGAAACCGGCACGCTCCGTTTCAACTTCGGCTTCATCGAACTTGCCGACGGCATCAGCATCATGCCCATGGCCATAGGCCTGCTGGCCTTTTCGGAAGTGCTGCTGCAGGCGGAACGCTGGTACAGGGACCGCAACCGCCGTCAGGCGGAGGAAATCCGCCTTTCCCGCCCCGGCACCGACGACGACCGCCTGACCACCTCGGAAATGAAGCTGTGCCTGCCCACCATAGCCCGTTCCACCCTCATCGGCTCCTTTGTGGGCATCGTGCCCGGTATCGGCACCACCGTGGGGGCCTACCTCAGCTACATCTGGAGCAGGAAGAAATCCCCGTACCCGGAAAAGTTCGGCAACGGCGCGCTGGAAGGCATCGCCGCTTCCGAAGCGGGCAACAACGCCGTCAACGGTCCCAACCTCGTGCCGCTGCTCACCCTGGGCATCCCCGGCAACCTGGCCGCGGCGCTCATTCTGGGCGGCTTCATGATCAAGGGCCTCGTGCCCGGTCCGCAGTTCATGGAAAGCAACGCCCCCATGCTGTACGCGCTCTTTGCCGTGCTGCTCATCAGCAACCTCTATACGCTCATCGTGGGCGGTATCTTCGTGCATTACGCCCGCAAGCTGACCAACATTCCCAAGACGGTGCTGTTCAGCTGCGTCATGATCTTTTCCTTCCTGGGTTCCTATGTGAACAACACCAGTCTCTTCGACGTGGGCGTCATGTTCGTGTTCGGCCTCGTGGGCTACCTGTTCACCAAACTCAGGCTCAGCCTTCCCACCATGATCGTGGCCTTCTTCCTGGGCTCGCTGCTGGAACACAAGATACGCCAGAGCCTCATCATCTCGCGGGGAGACTGGACCATCTTCATCGACAGGCCCATCGCCTGCTGCTTCTTCGCCATGACCGTGTTCGTCACGCTCTTTTACATCGTACGCCTCACCCGCGGCCGCAAGACCGCCAAGCAGTAACCAGGAGGATTCCATGCAGATACTGGAAAGTGATTTTCTCATCATCGGGGGCGGAAGCGCGGGCTGCATCGCGGCCATGCGCGCCCTTCAGGTCGCTCCCGATCTGCGCGTGACCATTTTTGAAAAAAGCGACATCGTCTACGGCGGTTCCATCGCCCGCGGCATGGACGCGCTGAACATCGTCGCCATTCCGGGCAAGACCACGGCCGAACTCTACCTTGAAGCCGTGCGCGCCGGTGCGGCGGGCATTGTGGACGCAGGCCCGAGCTATGTCATGGCCGAACGTTCCTATGCCCTGCTCAAGGAAATGGAAAGCTGGGGCGTCACCTTCCCCAAGGATGAGAACGGCCAGTACAAGACCCTGAAATACCATGTGAAAGGCGAATTTCAGACGGCCATGGACGAACCGGAGCTTAAATCCATGCTGGTGCAGCGCGCCCTCGACCTCGGTGCGCGCCCCGTCAACCGCGTCATGGCGCTGCGTCTGCTCACCGACAACGGCCGCGTGGCCGGCGCCGTGGGCCTGAACGTGCGCACCGGCCAGCTTGTGGTCTGCCGCGCCAAGGCCGTGCTCATCGCCTCCGGCGGCGTCAGCCGTCTCACGCTCCCCAATTCCGGCTACCTGTACGGCGTGTACGACTACCCCGGCAACACCGGCGACGGCTTCGCCATGGCCCTGCGCGCCGGTGCCGGCGTAACGGGCATGGAGTTCACCCAGCGCACCATGCTCATCAAGGACTCCAACATGCCCCTGCTCGCCATCTGCGTCACGCGCGGCGGCAAGGTGCTGGACTGCAACGGTACCGTCATCATGGAAGGCGAAGTCAACAACATCAACGCCATGAACGAAGCCTTCACCGAAGGCCGCGGCCCCGTGCACATCCAGCTCAGTCATCTGCCGGAAGAAAAAATCCGGGAAATCGAACACATCCTGTTCACCACGGAACGGCCGGTGAACGAACGCTTCTTCGGCGGCAGACATATCGATTTCCGCAAGCAGGACATCGAACTGTGGCCCACGGAATACCTGCTCTGCGGCGGCCACGGGCTGGCGGGCATCCGCGTCAATGAACGTGCCGAAACCGCGGTGCCCGGCCTCTACGCTGCGGGCGACGTGGCAAGCGTGGCCAAGCAGCACCTGACCGGGGCCTTCATTTTCGGTGAAATCGCCGCCGAACAGGCCGCCGAATACATTGCAAAGGCCCCCGATACGAACATTCATGAAGACGACGTCGCCGCCGTACGTGAGGAACTCGCGGAGCGCTTCAGCGCCAAAGACCGCGACATCGACGTGCGCGAGCTGGAACACAAGGTGCGCCGCGTGGTGGGCGACTACCTCGTCGCACCCAAGAACTCCCACAAGTTCGAACTGTGGAAGTACTGGTCCGACACCTTCCGCGAAGACTTCAGGCATGTGGCCATCCATAACGGCCATGAGCTTTCCAAGCTTTACGAAGTGGAAAACATCCTGCTCTGCGCCGACTGCTCCGCGCTCGCCGGAGACTTCCGCAAGGAAAGCCGCTGGGGCGAATGCCACCGCCGCAGCGATTACCCCCTGCAGGACGACGCCAACTGGCTCTGCCATGTGGTCATCAAAATGAAGGATAATCATCTGAACGCGGAAAAAGTCCGCATTTCCGAACTGGGCGAGGAGGTTTCCCTGTGATGAACGACAGCAATATCGCCATTGACACCACGCTCTGCCTTGCCTGCGGCAACTGTGTCGACCGCTGCATCATGGACAACCTGCGTCTTTCCCTGCCGCCCTGCCGTCAGGCCTCCCCGCTGGGCGTGAACTATCAGGGCGTGGCCAGACTCCTCGCCTCCGGCAAGGAAGAGGACGCCGCCCGTGAACTCAGGCGCTCCACGCCCTTTGCAGGCATACTCTCCGTGCTGGGCGATCCCTACGCGGAAAAAACCTGTTCCCGCGGTCAGGCCGGAGGCTCTCTGCGCTTTGCCGACCTTCTGCGCTATCTCGTCGCCGCCCGGCCGGACATCGTCTACGGCCCGGAAACACGCAGACTCCCCGTCTCCTCCAAAAAGGCCGCCGTCATCGGTTCCGGCCCCGCCGGTCTTCAGGCGGCCTGGAATCTGCGCATGGGCGGCATAAGCGTCACCGTATTCGAAGCTGCGCCCGAAGCGGGCACGACGCTCACCCATGTTCCCGCCGAGGAAGCGGGAGCGGCCGCTCCCCTGCCCGCCGTTCCCGCCGACGTCATGAAAAAAACCCTGACCATGATGCGCGACGCGGGGATTCTTTTCCTTACCTCTTCCCCCAAAGGTCAGGCGGAGCTGGATGCGCTCTGTGCGGAATACGACGCCGTGCTCTGCACCTGCGGCAAGGGCGCGGTGCTGCCCGCCGACAAGAACGGCCATGTGAAGGATAATCTCTTCGCTGCGGGCACCTGCGTGAAGAACCAGAAAAGCCTGACTCCCCTTCAGGCCATGGCCGCCGCGGCAAAAGCCGCCCACGCGGCGCGCAACCTTCTGGAAGGCTTCGACATCGATTACGAACTCGATGAACGCACGGCCCGCGGGCTGGAACGCTTCGCCGGACTCGGCGACAGGGAAATCGCCGATACCGCGCCCGTGGCCCCCGCAGGGAACCTCTATACCGGTGAGGAAGCCCGTGAGGAAGCCTCCCGCTGCCTGGGCTGCGGCCGTCCCTACGAACGGAACAGGACCTGCTGGTACTGCCTGCCCTGTGAAGTGGTCTGCCCCACGCAGGCGCTGCATGTGCGCATTCCGTACCTGATCCGCTGAACATCTCCGCCATGAACTCCGGCGGCGCTTCGGGCCTTCACGCTTTTTCCTCTGAAAACGCACGGAACGGCCGGAAGCGCCGCTTTTGTATTCTGTGCCGCAACGGGCCGCGGACGACGTCTCCCTGCAAGGATTGTAAGAAGTACGTCCTTTGCGTTATAGGTAGTGGCGCGAACCGGCATACCGCACCACGCCGTTACGCACCTTCAAGGAGATTTCAGTATGAAGCATATCGCTCTGGCGCTTACTCTCACTCTGTTTATGATAGGTACCGCCTCCGCCCGGGAATTCAGCAAGTTCAGCATCGACATTCCCCAGGGCTGGAACGCCATGGAAGAAAACGGCGTCGTCGCCGTTACCGCCCCCGGAAATGAAGCGGCCATTTCCATCGCCGCGGAACGGATGGAAAAACAGAGCCTCGATGTCGTGACCAGAGAGTTTTCCCGGAAGCTGGGAGGCTCGGAGCCGCAGGCGGACGATCAGGGCGTGCATACCTTCAGCTTTACCCGCGACGGGGTGAAGAGCACCTGCTTCTGCGCACTCAAGGACGGAGAGTTCCTTCTCGTCACCGTTACCGATCCTACGGGAAAGCATACCGCCGCCATACAGAACATGCTTTCCACGCTGAAGAAGAAGTAACGCTCCTTGAGCGGGGAAGAGGATTCCTGCGCCGTCGCCGAAGTCCTCTTCCTGGAAGGGTATCTGCCCGGTCTCTGCGCCGGGCCTCTTTCTCAACGGCGCAGGCGGGAACCTTCCCTACGGGGCGGGGGAATATTCCGGCGGATGCCGGGACGTCGGAGGTACTTTCTGAGAAAGGGCGCGTTTCCCCTGTCTCTGCGCAGCACAAAGACGTATCGGTACAAAGATGTAACGTATATTGCGAAGAGCGTACTCCTTTTTCTGCAGAAGTATCTGTATCAATGCAGATACATGAGAATCATATGCCAAAAAATGCGTTCGACGGCATGAAACGCCTGCCTCCATATCATATTTTTTCTTTTTTCTCCGGGCAGTTGCGAAGAACGAAAAGGCACTCTTGCCTATTTTTTCCGATACGGATACGCTGATACATCTTTTTTCTGCAACAAAAGAGTACGGATGATGAAAAACGACGCGCTGTGGCAGAAGGCCATGGAATATCTCGACGGCAGACAGACGGAGATGCTCCAGCTTCTGAAAAACCTTGTGGAAATGGAAACCCCGTCCTCCGACAGGGAGGCGGTGAGCCGCCTTGCCGGGCATCTCGACACCTATTGCGACGCCATGGGCATGACATGCCGCAAAGAGCATTACGCCCACGCCGGAGATGCGCTCGCGGCCCGTACCGCCCCTGCCGGGAAAAAGCCCGTGGCCCTGCTCGCCCACCTCGACACCGTGCATCCTGCGGGGAGCTGGCCCGAGCTCTTCCGGCAGGAAGGCGACCGCCTCTACGGCCCCGGCGTGTACGACTGCAAGGGCGGCATCGTCATCGCGCTCTTCGCCATCAAGGCTCTTCTTGTCTGCGGCTACAGGGAACGGCAGATAAGGCTCGTGCTCGCCAGCGATGAGGAAACGGCGCACATGCTCTCCGAAGGTCTCGGCGGCCGGCTTTTCACCGAAGAATGCAGAGACTGCGCGGCTGCCTTCAACTGCGAAAGCGGATCCCCGGCGAATGAAATCGTCATCAGGCGCAGGGGCGGCGCCGTTCTGCGCATTCACGTCACGGGCATTGCCGCCCATGCCGGACGAAACCCGGAAAAAGGCGCCAGCGCCATACGCACGGCCGCACGCCTTGTGGAACGCATCGAACAGCTTACCGATCTGTCCGGCAACCTGTTCAACTGCGGCAAAATCACGGGCGGAACGGGGGCCAACGTCATCGCCGATTCCTGCGACATCTCTCTGGGGCTGCGCTATCACAGCAACGCCGACTATGAAAAAGCCCTCCGCGAACTGCAAAGGCTGTGCGAAGAACTGCCTCTGCCCGGTACGACGGCCACGTTCTCCCTGCTCGGACGTTACCCCGCCATGGAGGAGACTCCCGGCACGGCAAAACTCCTTTCCGTGTACGACAACGCTTCCCGTATGCTCGGCTTCGGGCCTGCGACGGCCCTTGCCGCAGGCGGCTGTTCCGACAGCGCCTTCGTCACCCAGATGGGCGTGCCCACACTGTGTTCTCTGGGCATAGCCGGAGCCAACGCCCACACGAAGGAAGAATACGCGCTGCTCTCCTCTCTGCTGCCTCAGTGCAGAAAGCTGGTGACGGCCATTCTTTCCCTGCCCGACGACGAGGCATGACGCCTGCCCGGCCCGCATCCGGCAAACTTCAGACCGTGCTTTTTCACCACACTCAGAACAAAGGCCTCCCATGAGCGCACAGGTTAAAAAATTCCAGTTCCCCAATTCCCTCGTCATCGTTTTCGCCATGATGGTTCTGGCCGCCGTGCTGACGCATGTCATTCCGGCAGGGATGTACGACCTCATTCCCGGAACGAAACTCCTCGATCCCGTCACCTATCACGCCATCGAACAGCAGGGCGTTTCCCCTTGGGGCCTTGTCGACGCCGTGTTCGCGGGCATGGTCAAGGCCGGGCCCATCATCGTGTTCACTTTTCTGGTAGGCGGCTATTTTCAGGTGCTCATCGCGAGCAACTCCGTGGATGCCTTCATCAGCCGCCTTGTGCGTGCTCTCGGCACCCGTTCCTTCCTCATCCTGCCCTGCCTCGCACTCATCATGAGCATTCTCGGCGCGTCCGGGGTCATGGCCAACCCCGTGGTGGCCACCATTCCCATAGGCGTCATTCTTGCGCGCAAACTCGGTGCGGACAGAGTCACGGGGGTGGCCGTCATGTTTCTGGCCGCCTACGGCGGTTATGCCACCAGTCCCGTATGCGCCATGACGGTGCAGATCGCGCAGCAGATTTCCGGGCTGCCCATGCTTTCCGGCTTCGGCTTCCGCTGCGTGGTCTGGCTGGTCTTCTTCCTGCCCACCGCGGCCTTCATCGTGCGCTATGCCGACAAGGTCCGGCAGAACCCCCATGCGGGCGTGCTGGACGAGGCGGAACCGGCCGCAGCCGAAGATTCCGCCGTTCCCTTCAACGGTCGTCATGCCCTGGCCCTTCTCGGCCTTGCGGTCGGCCTCGGCATATATGTATGGGGTTCGCTCACCCTGCACTGGGGCATGAACTACATGGCGGGCATCATGATGCTGGTCGCCATGTTCTGCGCGCTGGTCACCGGCATGGGCATGAACGGATTTGTGGCCGGATTCCTGCAGGGCGCAAAACAGATGACCTTCTCCGCCATGCTCATCGGTCTGGCCACCGGCATTTCCGTGGTGCTGAGCGAAGGCCATATCCTCCACTCCATCATCTACGGCATGGCCATGGCGCTGGACAGCCTGCACAACGCCATGGTCGCTCCGGTGATGTTCCTTTTCAACCTGCTCTTCAACTTCTTCGTGCCCTCGGGTTCCGGACAGGCCGCCGTAGTCATGCCCATCATGGCGCCGCTGTCCGACGTGGTTCATGTGACCCGTCAGACGGCCGTACTGGCGTTCCAGCTGGGCGACGGCCTTTCCAACGTCATCTTCCCCACCAACGGCACCATGATGGCCTGCATCGCCGCAGCGGGCATCAACTACAGGACCTGGGCAGGCTGGGTGCTGCCCCTGTTCCTGTTCTGGACGGCGCTTGCCGTAGTGACCATGGTCGTTGCCGTGGCCACGGGCTTCTGACATCTTCCCGAACTGTTCAGGCCCCGCTTCCATGAAGCGGGGCCTTTTTCATGCCTTTCCGGAAAAGCTCCGGCAGGATGCCCTTTCCGTCACGGACGACAGGGAATCTCCCCGACTTTGCCGAAAAACATCGTGTCCTTTGCATGAGGCTCCTGGCGCAACTTTCCGAAACAGCGCGGATTGACGCCGGAATGTCTTCCCCCCCCTGTGCGGGCATTGATAAACGCGGCGGGGAGGTATATGCCTCTTTCCGTTTCCCTTTTCGGGAAGGTTCCCCTGCACCGCCGTGAACACGGCCCTTTCTCCCGGAGGCATACCATGCCGCTCAAACATGAAAAACTTGTCTATGTGTATCTGTTCATCACCTTCTTCCTCTGGGGAAGCCTCTATGTGGCCGGAAAGTATGTTCTGGACAAGGTTCCCCCGTTCACGGTCTCCCTGGTGCGTTACGCCGTGGCCTTTCTTCTGCTTTTCCTCTTCATACGCATCAGGAAGTACCGCCCCATAGAAAGAAAGGACTACAGGCCTATTTTCCTCATCGGCTTTCTGGGATATTTCGTGGCTCTGGTGCTGCAGCTTCTGGGGACGAAATTTTCCAGCGCCTCCTTCGCCGCTCTGGTCAATTCCCTGAATCCCATCGTCATCATGCTCATGGCGGCCCTCCTCCTTCACGAAAAGCTCACCTTCCAGAAAATCACCGGCATCGTTCTGGGGCTGGCGGGGGTGTATATCATCATCGGCGGCGTCCACGGTTCCGGCATGATGGCGGGCATTGTTCTTTCCCTTGTTTCCGTACTGCTCTGGTCGTATGTATCCATACTCATCCGCAAGATGAGCCACAGGTATCCGCCGCTGCTCATCACCGCCTGGAGCATGGGCGTGGCGCTCGTGTGCACGCTGCCCGTATCGGTCGTGGAACTGATACGCACTCCCGTGGCCTGGGATGCGGGCGTCGTGCTCGCCCTGCTGCACATGGCCGTCATGTGTACCTGCGTCGCGCATCTGCTCTGGAATGAAAGCCTTTCCCTCACCGAGGCGGGTACCTGTTCCGCCTTCTACCCCGTGCAGCCGCTCTCGGCCACGGCGCTCGGCATACTGCTGCTGGGAGAAACCGTTACCCCGTCGTTCTGGACCGGCAGTGCGCTCATTCTCATGGGCGTGATGCTCTGCCTCATACGCGTCGGGCACTTCGTTCCGGGCATGATTCATCTGCCGGGCATGAGCCGGGTGAAAAAGCACTGATTGCCGGGAATCTCTCTTTTCCGCCGCTTCTCCCTCACCGTCATCCCCGCATTGAACGCTTTCCCCGGAAGCCGCACCTCCTTCGTTCCCCCGGAACATCGTCCCTGCGGTCATGCTGCCGCCCGCGCAAGGCAGATGTCGCGTCCGGCAAAGACCTGCGGCAGTCGTGCAGGAAAAACATATCCTGACCAAGGCACGGACCATCCCTTTTTTCCATGGAAAAACGCCGTATGCCGGAATCCCGGCATACGGCGTTTCTGCTTCTCTCCGCGAAGCTCCCGGACTACGGACGCCCCGCACTCCCGAGTCTAGCGCTTCGCGGCGAGTTCAAGAATCTTGAACGTCATGTCCAGCGACTTGCACAGCGAAGGAATGGGAAGAAATTCCGCATTGGAATGGAAGTTCAGCCCTCCGGTAAAGTAGTTGGGCGTAACGAGTCCCTTTGCGGAAAGCACGGAACCGTCGGTGCCGCCGCGCATGGCTATGGTCCTGGGTTCCACGCCGATTTCACGCGCAGCTTCGTACATGAGGTCGATGGGGGCGCGGTCTTCTCCGATGGAGTCGCTGATATTGCCGTACACATCCGTTATGGTCACCTTGATGCCGGCCCTCTTGTGACGGATGCGCATGAAGTCCACCACATCCAGCACATACTTCTTGCGGGCTTCGTAGCCTTCCTTATCGAAGTCACGAATATTCATGCGCAACACGCAGCGGCTGTCGTTGGCCTCGGCTCCGGTGAACCACCAGTAGCCTTCCATGCCGTCGGTATGTTCCGGGGTCTGCTTGCGGTCGAAGCAGGCGATGATGTCGGCCGCGACGAGCAGAGGATTGACCAGCACGCCCTTGGCGGACATGGGATGCGCCGTCACGCCCTGAATCTCGAAAAGCACGCTGCCTGCGTTGAAAGTTTCGCACACCAGTTCGCCCACGGCGCAGCAGTCGATGGTGTAGGCGAAATCCACCCTGAACTTCTCAAGATTCATGAGCTTGGAACCGCAAAGTCCGATTTCCTCATCGGGCACGAAGGCCACGCGGATATCGCCGTGCGGCAGGGACTGCGAGGTCATGGCGTGCAGCATGGTCATCACATTGGCGATGGCCGCCTTGTTGTCTGCGCCGAGCACGCTGGTACCGTCGGTGAACACAATGTCCTGCCCGGCGTAGGCGGCAAGCTCGGGATGTTCGGAAAGACGCAGCCAGATATCCTTTTCCGCGTTCAGGCAGACATCTCCGCCTTCATAGCGGAGCACCTGGGGATGCACTTCGGGAGAAAGGGAAACAGGCACCGTATCCAGATGCGCCACAAAGCCGATGGCAGGCGCACCGGGCACGTTGCCGGGCAGATACGCCGTAAGAACGGCATGTTCATCCAGTTCTATCTCCTCAAGTCCCATGGCGCGCAGCTCGCCTTCCAGAAGACGGGCCAGTTCACGCTGACCTTCGCTGCTGGGGACCACTCCCGCCGAAGGATCGCTTTCGGAAGCAACGGCCACATAACGCAGGAAGCGTTCCGTAAGCTCGCCGGCATACTGATGTTCCATGATTTTTGCCTTTCTTTGACTGGTTGAATGAAAAGCCCCGTCGACGCCTTTGCCGCGGCGGAACCGGAAACCATGCTCCGGCCCGCCGCACCGCAAGGATACGGAGCACAGAACGGCGGAAACCGCGCTTTCCGCGGCCGCCCCCCGGACGTTATCTCACAGGAGGATACACATAGCCGCTGTCGAAGCCGAGAGGAATGCCGATCATCCAGTACACATACAGTACTGCGGTGAGCACCACGAGCAGCGCCAGCGTATAGGGCAGCATCATGGAACAGAGCGTGCCCACGCCGGTGGATTTGGCATACTTCTGGCAGTACATGATGAGCAGCGGATAGAACGGGAAAAGCGGCGTGGAAACGTTCACGGCGGAATCGCTCACACGGAAGGCCGCCTGCGTAAGTTCCGGGGAAATGCCCAGCATCATGAGCATGGGCACGAAGATGGTGGAAAGAATGGCCCACTTGGACGTGGCGGACGTGATGAGGATGTTCAGCATACCGGTAAGCAGAATGATGCCGAACAGCGTGCAGCCGGAAGGCAGGCCCATGTTCTTCAGAAATTCCGCGCCCGCAATGGCCAGCAGCGTGCCGATATTGGACTTGCCGAACACATAGAGAAACTGCGCGGCGAAGAAGGCGAACACGATGAAGGAAAGCAGCATGGTCAGCACATGTTCCATGGACTTGATGACGTCCGTGCTGCTTTTAAAGCTTCTGGAAGCATAGCCGTACACCATGCCGGGCACGGCGAAGAACAGGAACAGCAGGGGCACGATGGCCTGCATGGCCGGGGCCTTGGGGCTGGTCAGGCTGCCGTCGGGAGCACGGAACAGGGAATGTTCCGGCCAGCAGAGGGCGAAGAAGATAAGGATGAAGGTCGCCCAGGCCCAGCAGGCCTTGCGGAACGCACTGTTTTCTTCGGCGCTGATGGGGTTGAGCTGCAGGTCGGGATCGTTTTCCAGGCCGCTGTCCAGAGGCATGGTCATGCGCAGCCGGGGTTCCACGATCTTGTCGGTGACATACCAACATGCGGCGATGACGAAGAAGGTGCCTCCGAGCGCATAGAAATAGTTGCAGAGCACGTTGACGGAATAGCCGGGATCGATGGTCTGCGCGGCAGCCTGCGTGAAGCTCTGCATGACGGGATCAATGATGGAAGGGGTGTAGCTTGCGGTGAAGCCGCCGGCAAGGCCCGCAAAGGAACAGGCTATGCCCGCCAGAGGATGACGACCGCAGGAATAGAAAATCAGGGCGGAAACCGGCATCAGCACCACATAGGCGGAGTCGGACACGATATGGCAGAGAATGGAAACGAAAATGACGGCAGGAGTGAGTATTCTGCGGGGAATGATGCTCAGCAGCTTTTTAAGAAAGACATGGATGAAGCCGCTGCCTTCCGCTATGCCGATGCCCATGGTCGCGACAATGGTCATGCCGAGCGGGGGGAAGTTCATGAAATTCCTGACCGAGGAGACCACAAGGTCGAGCAGATTTTCCGGGCTCAGCATGTTGAGCACTCTGATGGTCTCGCCCGTGCTCGGATGCTTATAATTAAAAGAAATAAACGAAAGCAGGAAGGAAAGGACGATAGCTATCACCAGTGCATAAATGAAGAGCATGGTGATATGGGGCAACTTATTGCCTGCCGCTTCCACAGCGTTCAAAAACCGGTTCATGGCCCCCATGGGCTGTTCTGTTTTAGGCATATACACTCCTTACGCGCTGAATTCCGGCATAAAGCCACCTTTATGTCGATCATAAGAGAAGCGCCAACACACTCTTTTGCCCATTTTCCAGCCGGGAGGCAAGTACATCCTCTGCGGAAAATTCCAAAAAACGGTTACGGCACACCGTTTTTCCCGTATTCCCCCTTCCCCGGTGGCAAGCCCGAAAATCGGCCTGCAAGGTACGGAGCGGCTATCTCCTTCCGCAGGGAGGGGAACCTTTTCTCCGGCTCCGGCAGAAGACTGCTCATGTATGCCCTGCGGGCAGAGCCGGATATGCCACGCACTCCCGGCGAAAAACTCTCTTTCTTGCGCAGGGTTCCGACCGCCGAAATACCTTTTTTATCTTTTCCGAAAAAAAGAAGAGGAAAATGCTTGACACTCCCCCCCCATCCTGCTAATTACATACCTCGCCGAGAGACGAAATGCTCATGTAGCTCAGTTGGTAGAGCGCATCCTTGGTAAGGATGAGGTCAACAGTTCAATTCTGTTCATGAGCTCCATTTCCTTCTTCGGTTCCAGAGTCGGGATGTAGCGCAGTCTGGGAGCGCACTTGAATGGGGTTCAAGGGGTCGCTAGTTCAAATCTAGTCATCCCGACCAGAAATTTCCAAGGGAGTAACGATGATTCGTTACTCCCTTTTTCTGTTAAAGCCCTCCCCTCCAGAACACTGGAGCCCCATCACATGGCGCCGGCATAAGCCGCACGGCTCCTGCAGGAATGCTCTCCGGCCCCGGCCAGATGCAACGCTCCGATATGTCACATGGAATGCTGCCGGAAGCCCAGCAAGACGATGAAAAAATATGACTGAGCAAGACTGCGCGCCGCTTTCCCCCGGCTTTATCACAAAGAAAACTTCCGGTCTCGTGTAGCCGCAGATCGTCAAAAAGCCTTCATGGTAAATCCAGATGCGCCGTCGACGTCGCACGCGGGAAAACATGCGCCTTTTCTTCTCTTAAGGACGACCGCGACTCCTTCCCTCTGAATGATGTCATCGCAAAAATGGTATCGGACGAGAACGCCCCTGCCTCAGCAGGTGAACGTCATGGCTTCAATCAGGCAAGAGAACGGAAGAAAGGACAACAACGATTGAGGCCGGGTATTCTGCGGGGGGCGACTTCTCCCTGAAACAGGCCGGAAGGCAGTTTGCCCTGTGCATGGAACATGATGAAACATCAGGGCAAAAAGACGGTTTTCAATAAGCACGGAAGCCATGCGGAACAGCGTCGCATGGCTTCTTTTTTTAATCCGCGCGTCGAACAAAGTAAAACCTGTCATCATCGGAGGCGTAGCAGACGTAGCCCCGTTCTTCGAGTTTAAAGGCATAGCGCATGTACAATGCGCGACGGTTCTCCTGACCATCGGTAGAGAACCAGAAACTGGGCGGACGGCAGGCGTACAGCCAGTTCAGAAATTCCCGCACGGCCCAGCGATAGACCATGCTGGCAAGGACGGGATAAACGGGATGGGCAAAGGTCACAGGCTCATGGCCTCCCCAGCCGTCTGAAGGGGGACACAGGTCTGCCAGCACCACCTGCCAGTCTGCCGTGACCATGAGCGCGTAATGTCCTTTGTATCCTTTATACTCGAAATATTTTCTTTTCTCCAGATGATAATGTTCCATGTCATCTCCTTATCTCATGATCATTCTATTTTTCTTCTTACTCAGGGCAAAGAAGAAAAAGCCGGACTTTCCACAGACGTATGGATTACCCGGCAGTCTTCCGCATACGAAACGTCCGCCGACGGCAGACGGGAGACGCCTCAAAAACGCGGACGGATGTTCGGTCAGACAGAACAAGACGTTCTGCTCCGCTCGCGGCGACCTCGAACCGCTTCCCTTCCGGCGCATCGGCGTTTCTTCGGACAGACCAAGAAAAACTGATTCTGCTCCTTGTCACGCAATATCGCAGGACGATGCCTTCGTGGAAAAGTAACGCCGTATAAGGTACAAACAGAGCACGACGAAAGAACGGAACGACTGGAGAAGATTCCTTCATGGAGGATGCTCCGCCCTGCGCTGTCTCCGCTGCAGCGTTGAACAACGGACCGACGGGAACTTTTCATGAAGCTCCTTTCAACGGCCGGGGAAAACAACAGGAAAAGCCTCAGACCGCGCCGTATGCACAGGACGGTATGCACAAAAAAGAAGGGGCCATGCTTCAACAGCATAACCCCTTGAAATATCTGGTGCGCCTAGCAGGATTCGAACCTGCGACCCACTGCTTAGAAGGCAGTTGCTCTATCCAGCTGAGCTATAAGCGCGCTCCTTGTGTTGTAGTGAAGCTTGGCCGCGGGGTCAAGCAAAAATTTCATGTTATCGCTTAAACCAGTGTTCTATGCGCATACGGAAGATACGACTGAAGAAACGGATGAACACCCCCGTCAGAACAGCCGTAACCACGGTGCCTTCCCGCAGGCCCTCTATACCGTTCAGACAGAGCCATCCGAGCAGCGCGGCGATGCAGACGAGCGTGACGTCGTTGATGACCTTGAGGTTCCCGAAAGGCAGCCTGGTTCTGTAGGCCAGCGCCAGTACGAAGCCTTCCCCGGGAATGACCGTGGTGCTGCTGGCAATTTCCAGCATGATGCCGAACGCCATGATGACGCAGCCTGTGAGCGTCATGGCCATGCGCATGAGCCATGCCTCGGGAATAAAGGCATGGCTGAGCCACAACCCCAGATCGATGAACAGGCTGAAGACGAACACGCACGGAAGCTGGAGAAACTGTCGAGCTCGGAACGTCTTTCCCAGAAGGGGAATCTGCGCAAGCAGCATGAGAACATTGATGCAAAAAGTTCCCGTTCCCATGGATATGCCGAAAATTCTGGCGATGACATACGGCACGCTGGAAATGGGCGTCGTGCCGAGCTGAGCGTTGGTGACAAGAGCGATGCCGTTCCCCATGAAGAACAGGCTGAGAAAAAAAACGACCCAGCGTTTCACGCGCTCTCTGGAAATGTTTGTCTTCATACATCTCCCCGGTGAAGTTTTCCTCCGGCCTCCATACTGCGCATGTCCGCCGTGAGGTGGAAGATATGCGTGCCTACCGCCTCGCAAAACAGCGCCGACCGGACAATTCGGAAGCGCAGCCGGAAACGGAGACCGGCGCCGTATTTCCCGGCTTTTCCTTTCAAAAAGCCTGAAAAAAAGCCTGTCCGGGCAGAACCTCCGGCAGAAATGCGGCATTGCTCAGGCACAGGGCGCAACACCCTGTGCGTCGGGCATCATGCCCCGCAGCACGGCAGCATCGAATACGCTTCCTCATTCATATATTAATATGATGATATTCTATTCAATATTGCTTACAATAGCAAGTTTTGCCGATAAAAAAAGCCTGCCGAAAGGCAGGCCGTATGCCGGGGAACCTGTTCAGAAGCCGGGACTGACCGCGGCCCTTCCGTCGCCGAGCATGGTATATACATACTGTACGGTGCGCTCATCCACCGGAACGATGGGAAAACGATTGCGGCAGGAACCGCAGGTCACCGTCATGGGCTGCACGGGGGCGACCAGCACCACCTCGTTTCCGCAATGCGGGCAGGGGTAGACAAAAAGCATGGCCATGCTTTCAGGCCTGACCGGTTCGCTATGGATCATTCCATCCTCCATGAAGGTTCCAGAAAAAAGGCGCAGGGCCCCGCGCCTCTGCGGGGCCCGTATTCTCAGGCAAGCAGATTGTTGCCGGTCATTTCTGCGGGAACGGGAACGCCCCACAGGGTAAGGAGGGTGGGCATGATGTCGCCGAGCTTACCGTTGCCGACGGGATGAGCCTTTCCCTCCTCCACAATGAGGAAGGGCGTCTGGTTCAGGGTATGGGCCGTCTGCGGACGTCCTTCCTCATCGATCATCTTCTCCACGTTGCCGTGGTCGGCGGTGATGCACAGAATACCGCCCTTGTCCATGACGGCCTTTTCAATGCGGGCCACACAGGCGTCCACGGTTTCGCAGGCCTTGACGGCAGCCTCGATCACGCCGGTATGTCCCACCATGTCGGGGTTGGCGAGGTTGCACACCACGAAATCGTACCTGCCGCTGTTCCAGGCCTCGATAAGCTTGTCGGTCACTTCCACGGCGCTCATCTGAGGCTTGAGGTCGTAGGTGGCGACATCGCGGGGAGATTCCACAAGAATGCGGTCTTCGTTCTCAAACGGAGCCTCGCGGCCGCCGCTGAAGAAGTAGGTGACATGCGCGTACTTTTCCGTTTCCGCAATGCGCAGCTGCTTCATGCCCATGGAAGACACCAGTTCGCCCATGGTCTTGTCCAGATTGTCCTTGGTGAAGGCCACCGGCGCGGTGAGCGTGGACTCATAGGAGGTCATGGAAGCCACGCCCGCCATATCGGGCATGACGCCGCGGTCGAACCCGGTGAAATCAGGGTCGGTCAGGGCGCGCACCAGCTCGCGGCCGCGGTCGGCACGGAAGTTGAAGCAGAACACGCC
This sequence comes from Mailhella massiliensis, assembly GCF_900155525.1. NCBI lineage: Bacteria > Pseudomonadati > Thermodesulfobacteriota > Desulfovibrionia > Desulfovibrionales > Desulfovibrionaceae > Mailhella > Mailhella massiliensis. The sequence continues at coordinate 378,865 of NZ_LT706951.1, read as the reverse complement.
GTCGCCGTCGCGGATGACGGATTCGGAAGGATCGAGCAGAATGCGGGGCTTCAGAAATTCGTCGGTTTCTCCTGCGGCATAGGCCGCGCGCAGTGCTTCGGTGGGGCTGGAGATGCGTTCCCCCTTGCCGTGCACAAGCATGGTCCAGGCTTCTTCCACTCTTTCCCAGTGCTTGTCGCGGTCCATGACATAGAAGCGGCCCACCATGTCGGCAAGCTTCGCACCCGTTTTTTCCAGCTCGGGTTCCAGGCGGGCGACATAGTCGATACCGGAAGAAGGAGGCGTGTCGCGGCCGTCGAGGAAGGCGTGAACAAGCGCGGGCACGCCCTCGCGCTGAGCCATTTCCAGAAGCGCGAACAGGTGATTGATATGGCTGTGCACGCCGCCGTCGGACAGAAGGCCGCAGAAATGAATGCGGCCGCCGCGGGCGCGGGTCTTTTCCAGCAGGTCGACCAGCACGGGATTTCTGAAAAGATCCCCGTTTTCAATGGCCATGTCGATACGGGTCATGTCCTGATAGACGATGCGGCCCGCGCCGATATTGAGATGCCCCACTTCGGAGTTGCCGATAAAGCCGGAAGGCAGACCGACCTGTCGGCCGGAAGCGTCCAGCCTCCCCATGCCGGGCATGGAGAAGAGGCGGTCAAGCGTGGGGGTATGCGCCAGACTGGCGGCGTTTCCCGGACCGGCAGGCGCAAGGCCGTAGCCGTCGAGAATAAGAAAAAGGGTCGGTTTTACAGACATCAAAGATTCTCCTTTCCTTCCGCTGCTGTGGCGGGCAGCGCTTCGGCGCCTGCCCAGAGAGCCTCAAGATGATAAAGCTCCCGGACGGGCTCCTGAAAAATGTGAACGATGACATCGTTGAGGTCCACCAGGACCCACTGACCTTCCTGATATCCTTCCGTACGGAGGATTTCGAACTTTTCCTGCTTGCACATTTCCGAAAGTCCGTCGGCCAGGCTGCGGGCATGGCGGGCGGAAGAAGCGGAAGCGATGATGACGATATCGGCCAGCGGGTTGCCTTCCGGCAGCTGAAACACGGCCAGATCGCGCGCCTTGTGTTCGGCCAGCCAGTGCTGCATGACGGGAGCCTTTTCAGAAGCGGGAAGCGTGGAATACTTTTTTTCTTTGGTCATGGTGTCCCTCAGTAATGATCGATATGAATGGGGCGTAAGCATACATCATTCCCGGAGCAAGCGCAAATAGCAAAGAGCCGGCCCGGCCCCCGGCTTTCCTTTTTCCCCCTTCCCTTCTATGATGCCCGGGGAGGATACGACATGACGGATTTTCATATCATTCTCACCCCTGACGGGTCGGCGGGCGGACTGAGCGCCGCTTCCGCCCTGCGTTATGCTTCTCTGGCCGGGCTGCGCTTCGCGGCCCTCATTCTGCCGGGGGGAGAAAGCGACTTTTCCCGTCTGGCCGCTCTGGCCCGCGAAGTGCGGACGTGCAGCCTCTACGCCAATGTGGAGGCCCGCACGGGGGTGGAGCTTCGCCACGTTCCGCCGGCGCTCATCCCCTCTGCGGTAAGGGAGGCTCGACGGGCCGGAGCGGAACTCGTGCTCGTACACGGGGAAAGTCTTGCCGATCAGGTGGAGGAAGGAACCAACCTCGCCGCCATAGAGGCCGATGCCGACATTCTCGCCCACCCCGGCCTCATCGACGCCGAAGCCGCAGCCTTTGCCGCGGAAAAGGGGGTGGCGCTGGAATTCACCTCCTGTCCGAAGCATGGACTGACCAACGCGCATACGGCGGCCATGGCGCTGCGTTTCCACTGCCCGCTGGTGCGGGGAAGCGCGGCACGAAAGGCCGAGGAAATCACTCCGCGGGCATTCTGGCCTTTCATCATAAAGGGCTCCGACGTCTTCCCCCACGGGGATAATCAATATAATCTTTCGGAATTATTGAGAAAGAGCGAAGAATCACTCATCCGCAAGCTGATGAAGCCATAAAAAAACAAAAAAATTTAAAAAAAGTGACCATTATCTCTTGACGGATGGGGTGCGTTTAGGTAGTTTCCTCCCTGCCGAGAGACGAAATGCTCATGTAGCTCAGTTGGTAGAGCGCATCCTTGGTAAGGATGAGGTCAACAGTTCAATTCTGTTCATGAGCTCCATTTCCTTCTTCGGTTCCAGAGTCGGGATGTAGCGCAGTCTGGGAGCGCACTTGAATGGGGTTCAAGGGGTCGCTAGTTCAAATCTAGTCATCCCGACCAGAAATTTCCAAGGGAGTAACGAATCATCGTTACTCCCTTTTTCTGTTAATGCGCTCCTGCTCCGGGCAAACGCCCCGCTCCTCCTTTCGACCCTCCCCGCATGTACGCCCCTGTGCCGGGACGGACATGCTTCAGGACTCTCTTCCTCTGAAAAACACAGAAGAAAAATCGGCATTCCGCCTTACGGCCGGAGGCCCGGACAATCCCTGCCCGTCTGATGGGGCACCATGATACAGGATTCTCCGTCTCCGTTTTTCTCCGGTGTGCATATTCTCCCGGCGGTAATGTTCTCCCCGGAGGATGACTCCTTTCCTCCACGGCTCCGGCACGACATCCCGGGTGGATGCATCGCACGGTCACGCTCCTCCGGCACGGCGTCCTTCCGGGAGAAGTATCCTTTCTCCCTAAAAACGGGAAAACAGCGTTCCTTGCGCTGAAGCTCACGCATGGATACCCCCCCTGCCGGAGCGCCATCCCCTGTACGCCCTCCTTCACGACCGTGCCTGCGACAGGTCGCCTCCCTTCCTCTGCCTTTCCGATGTCCGCAAAACGGAACGCAGACCTTCCCTCCCCGCTTTCCGCATGATACGCGGCCGAAAACTGTTCCCTCCTCATCATGACGGCTCCGACAAAGCAATACCGGCACGCAGTTCTGCAGGAAAATGCAAGAGAAAGAAAGGGAAGACGCCTTGACCGGAGAAACTTTTTCGGAATATTCTGAAGGAAAAGCAGAAAACCTCAGCCATGGGAAACAGCGATGAAAAGTCCGAACTCACTTTCCCGCCATGAAAGATTCAGAAGGCAGCGTCGGCGCGTTCTGGCCGCCCTCGCCGCGGCAGGCGTCGTGTACACTTCTCCCGTGCTCTTTTCCATTAATGAAGCCTGCGCCGCCGACAGACCTCCGCACAGAAGCAGACCTTCCCGGCCGTCCCGCAGGAGTCGCCCGTCCCGGCGGCCTTCGCCTCCCAGCAGGCGTTCCCGCCCCAGCCGTTCCCGGCCGTCCCGGCCCAACAGGTCGCGGCCGAGCCGTCCCTCGCGGATGAGCAGACCCTCCCGCCCCGACAGAGCACTCGTTCCTCCGCCTCCGCGCCATCCGCTGTAATACCAGATGCCCTGCCAGCCCGGGCGTGTCCGCCCGGGCATGGCCATGCCCGGTATGTTTCCGGGTCTGCCTTTTTCCGCACGCGCCTTCCCGGCACGGCCTCATGAAAACCTGCCGCGGCCTTGTCTGAAAAGACGGCGGAGCGGCGCAGCAGCCCCTGCCGCAGGAGAAAAGGCTCTTTCATGGCGGCGCCCCGGGCTTTTTGTGCCCGCAATACGGAAACGTTTCCCCTGCCGCCTTCGGCAACAGCGACCGGCCTTGCCGGCAACAACATGCCTTTTCCCAAAAGTCCGTGCCGTCTCCGGGGGCGTGCGGAGCAGAACGGAATGCTCATGACGGATATTCTCTTTACCGGTGTGGAACGCCCCGTACGCTTTCTGCATTGTCCCATGCTGCTCGGGCAGGCACGGCGTTTTTTTCACGCCTGGCCCCATGAGGAAGCAAGACTCCCGGAGGGCGATGCCGTCATCCATGTGCGTGCCTTCGGCCGGGAACCCGGAGGATACGATATACGCGCGCCGTGGATGCCCGGCCCCTGTCATGAACCTTCCATGGCAAGCGCGCTGTGCAGTCTGGCCATAGAGCTTGTCGCCGCCTTCTGCGAATCGCATCCGCAGATGACGTGTCTGCACGCTGCCGCCGTGCGCTCCGGCAACGGCACGTTGCTTCTGCTGGGCGACAACCATGCCGGGAAAAGCACACTTGTCGCCCGGCTCATGGCTGAAGGCCGGGTATGCCTGGGGGACGACCTCATCGGCGTCGCTCCCGGAGGAACGCTGTGGTCCTTCGGCATTCCGCCCCGTCTGCGTCTGCCGCTGCCCTCTTCCCCGGGACTTGCGGCATTCGTGCAGAAAAACAGAGGCATAAGGGACGACCGCTATCAGTACCTGCGGGCGGACTGCGCCTTTTCCGCCCCCTTCGGACAGGCCCTGCCCCCCGACCGCATCATCATACTGCAGCGCCGCAGCGGGGAGCGCGCCCGTCTTCTTCCCGTAACACACGACTCCGGCCTCATGCAGCTTCTGCCTCACTATGTCATGCGCAGAGGCTCCGCCGACATCGTACTCGGCCAGGCGGCACACCTGATACGGAACGTTCCCGCGTTCGTGTTCCGCTATTCCGGTCTCGACGAAGCGGCCGACGTTCTGCTGAACCGGCCGTCCACGGATGCCGTCGCGCCCGAAGCTCCCCACCATCCCCGCCCGCACGAATCGTCCCCGGCCATGTACGCCCGGGAAACTCCCCGGCTTTCCCGGACATGCCACAGGCAGGCCCCCGGTACGCGGATCAGGGTGGAACACGGCAACATCTTTCTGATGGACGGAGCCTCCGACCGCATGTACGGACTGAACCGGCTGGGAGAAACACTCTGGCACATGCTGGAACAACCTTTAAGTGAAGCGGAAGCCGCGCAGCTCCTTCAGGAAGCGTTTCCGGGAACGGACAAGGGCCGGATAGCACACGACGTTGCGGAAATCTTCGCCCGTCTCCGGCACGAAGGCCTTATCCTGCGATGTACTCCCGAAACGCCTCCCCGGGCAGAAAAAAACAGAAACTGACGGGCAGCGCCGCTCCGCGCGGAAAGGAACACTTTTCCGCAGATCCGCCCCTTCCCGGATATGAGTCAAAAAGCTCCGGGCCCCTTCCTCCACAGTGTTTTCCGGCATTTCACCACGGCCGAACATTGTATTTTGCAGGCATATTGCGTATGTTCTTCCCAACTCCTGCGAGGTCTGCCATGCCTGAACATTTCCGTCCCTTCCGTTCTCTGCTCCTTCTCCTTTGTCTTCTGCTTCTTGCCGGGAGCGGCCACGCCCGGGCAGGAGAAAAGGTATGGCGCGTCCTGTATGTGGAAGGCGGGCCTTTCTCCAATTATCAGCAGACGCTTGCCCAGACGGCGCGAGGTCTGGAAAAACTGGGTCTCATCGACAACGGTCAGGTTTCCATTCCCGAGGGAACGGAATCCACCAGTTCCATGTGGCTGTGGCTGGCCGATCATGCCCGGGGACGCATAACATTCCTGCGTGACGGACATTATTCCGCAGAATGGGATGCCGTTGCCCGTAAAAACATACGGGAAGCCATCATCGAACGCGTGCGGGAACGCAGAGACGTGGACATGATCATTGCCATGGGAACCTGGAGCGGACTCGACATGTGTTCCGAAGACCTGGGCATTCCCGTATTCTCCATGAGCGTGACCGACGCCGTGAACGCGGGCATCGTGAAATCGGCCGAAGATTCCGGCAAGGACAACGTCCATGCCCAGCTGGAACCCGGCCGCTTCCGCCGCCAGATCTCCATGTTCCATGAAATATTCCACTTCAAGAAGCTCGGCGTGCCTTTTGAGGATACGCCGGAAGGCCGCAATACCGCAGCCATGGACGAAATAGAGCAGACGGCGAAGGATCTCGGCATCGAACTGGTGCTCCGTTCCGCACCGCTGGATCTGCCCGACCCCAAAGAGGCCTTCAAGAACCTCATGCGCTGCGTCACGGAGCTTTCCCGGGAAGCGGACGCCATCTACCTCACCTATACTTCCACCCCCATGGAAAAAATTCCCGAACTCATGGCGCCCGTCATTGACGCGGGCATTCCCTCCTTCGCCCAGGCTGGGCCGCAGCTTGTGGAATACGGCGTGCTCATGAGTCTTGCCCAGGCAAGCTTTGCCGACATAGGCATGTTTGAAGCCGAGGCCATGGCCGCCGTCATCGCAGGAAAAAAGCCCCGCGAGGTAAGCCAGATCTTCGAACCCGAACTGGGGCTGGCCATCAATCTGAAGACAGCCATGCGCATAGGCTGGAATCCGCCTCTGGAAATCCTCGCCGCCGTGGATGAAATCTATCAGCAGATTCCGGCGGCGGACCATGACTGATCCGCGCCTCCGCAGACTTCTCACAGGGGGAATTCTTGCCCTGCTCTGCGCCCAGCTTCTCTACGGCGCGCTCATGCTTTCGGCCCTGTACAAGCAGTATCAGGAACCGGTATTCCAGATAAACGGACTGGTCTGCCGGGACATTGCCGACCATCTGGGCCTTCTGGTGCGTGTGGGCAAAAGCCTCCGGCCGCAGACGGTGGAACGGTTCCTTTCTCTCTACCGCACACGGACGGAGGCGGAAAACATTGCCGTGACCGACGGAGCGGGCAACGTCATATTCCAGTGGGACAAAAACGGCGGGTCGCGCATCATTCCTCCCGCCGACGCGGATACCGTATTCGGCAGCGTACGGAAATTCTCCACGGACGAACAGTTCTGGACGACCTGCCCCATTTCCGGCAGGCAGGGAGTCGTGGCCGGGCATGTGCTTCTGGCTCTCAACAAGGAGCGCATCTCCGGCGTCATCGCCCATACGGCCCAAAGCCAGCTCTGGCTTTTTCTCGGAGTATCGCTGGCGGAATGCCTCCTGCTCGTTCTGCTCATGCGCCTTCAGAGCGGCGCGGGCGGAAGCGGAAAGATACCTTCCGGTCTGAGGCTGCGCCTCTCCTTCATGATGCCGCTCATTCTGGGGCAGATACTCTTCCTCCTTCTGCTCCATACGCCCCTCTCCCGTCTGTATGAAGCGGAAACCGCCCATACCGGAAGGCAGCTCGCCCGTCAGATGACCTGGGATCTGGAACGGCTTGCGGGCATGGGCCTGCCGGTGAGCGGCATTCACGGTATGCAGCTGTGGATGATGGAAAGGCAGCAGCATGTTTCCACCCTGGGCATGGCCGTCTTCGACGTGACCGGCCGCCTTCATGCCGCGGCCGACGCCAACGGCTACCTCTACCCGGAAGACTGGAAACGCCTGACGGAGGAACACCGGCCCGTACGGCTCGATATCTGCCACCCGGCGGACGGCTCCCCGGCAGGAAGCGTACAGGTGCTCATGAATCCCTCAACCATACGGAGCAACCTCCTCTCCGTCATGCTGGACAACCTGACCATGACGGTGGTTGCCGCGCTCTTTCTTTCCGAGCTGATCTTCCTGCTCATCATGAGCGGCAACGGACTGACGGCCATGGCCTCTTCCCCCGGGTTCATGCGCCCCATCATCTTCGCCTGTCTTTTCGCCACGGAAATGTCCATGTCCTATGTGCCCATCCGCATAGGCGAGCTGGGGCTCGACCTGTTCGGTCTGCCGCCCGAAGTGGTTTCCGGCCTGCCCGTTTCCTGCGAACTCTTCATGGCCGGGCTTGCCATGTTTGCAGGCGGTTTCTGGAGCCAGAAGTCGGGCTGGAAGCCCATGCTCCTTTCCGGCGTGCTGCTGGCATGTCTGGGGTCCTTTGCAAGCTGGCTTTCTCCCTCCGCCCTGCCCTTCATTCTGGCAAGAGGCATGTCCGGCCTGGGATACGGCTTCATCAACCTGGCCGCGCAGGTCTTCGTCATCGCCCATTCTTCCGAAAGCAGCCGCGCGCACAACCTTGCCTTCATGTTTGCGGGGCTTTACGCCGGTACGCTGTGCGGCAGCTCCATGGGCGGCCTCATTGCCGACCGGCTCGGCTACCAGGCCGTGTTCCCGGCTTCCGCCGTCATGCTCGTGATCACCCTCGCCGCCCTTTCACGCCTGCTGCCCAAAGAAACATGGCAGAGCGGAGAAAGTTCCGCCTCGAAACTCAGCCTGCAGGAAGCCTTCGCCTTTCTTTCCGACAGACGCATGGGAGCCCTGCTTCTCTTCTTCATCATTCCCAATGCGCTCATCACGGTGTGCCTGTTCCAGTTCTTCATGCCCCTTTCCCTGAGTCAGGCCGGAACCTCCCCCGCCACCATAGGACGCGTTTTTCTGCTGTACTGCGTCATCGTCATGTTCGCCGGCCCGTTCTTCGGTTCGCTGCTCGACAGGGCGAAAAGCATGGTGCCTCCGCTTTTCCTTTCCATGCTTGTCGTAGTGCTCAGTCTCATGGCCCTTCTGGTGCTGGACGGACTTTCCGCAGCCATGCTCAGCGTGGCCCTTCTGGCCGTGAATACGGCCATAGCCTCCAACGGACAGGGCGCGTACGCCCTTTCCCTGCCTGCGGCGCAGAGTTTCGGCCGGTCCCATACCATGGGCTTTTACAATGTGGCCATGCGCATCGGGCAGGTCCTCGGGCCGCTGAGCCTCGGCATCATGATGTCGGTATGGAACGCACGCACGGGCATTACCGTGCTGGCCGTGTTTACCGGCCTCTCCGCCCTTCTTTTCGCCGTGCTGAGTATCTCACGCTCTTCATCCAAGGAATCCTGATGCCTCTTCTTTTTCTTCGCAGAAACGCCCTGAAGCACAACCTCGCCGCAGCTCAGAAGCTGTGCCGCCGCGCAGGTACGGCGTGCATGTTCGTCTTCAAGGAAGCGCCGCTCCATGCGGATCTTGTCGCTTCCCTTCTTGCGGACTCTCCCGTGAGCAGGCTCGGACTCGTGGCCTGGCCCTATGAGGACTTCCCCCGTATCGAAGGGGTGAGCCTGCACCATGTGTACGCGCCTTCTCCCCAGCTTGCGGAAAAAACCGCGCTCTGCCGCTGCGTATACGTCAATTCCCCGTATGCCGCGACGACGCTGCGCAACGCCTGCAGAGGCCTCCTCCCCGAAGTACGCATTTCTCTGGAAGCGGGGGACGGACGCGACGGCGTCCTGCCGGAAGAACTCCCCGGACTCTGCAGGAAAATACGACGCCTCGGATTTTCTCTGCGCGGTCTTTCCGTCAACTTCGCCTGTCTGTCCCCCCATGCGCCTACGCCGGAACTTCTGCGCTTCGCCGGGGAGCAGCTTGAGAAGGTGCGCGGGTTCTGCATGGAAGGAGCCGACATCTCCGCCGGGGGCACCGATGTGCTGGAACTGGCGGAAAGCACGCCTCTTCCTCCCTCCATCGGTGAAATACGCTGCGGCACCGGCGTGATGCTCGGCATTCATCCCCTTACCCGACGGCCTCTTCCGGGCGCGCGGCAGGATACTTTCCGTCTGGAGGCCCATGTCATGGAGTGCCGCGTGAAAAACGGCCGTCATATGGCGCTTCTGGATGTGGGGAGCTTCCATACCGCGCCGGAATGTCTGCTTGCTCCCCTGCCGGGCATGATCTTCTGCGGAGCTTCGTCGGCCTACGCTTCCTTTGATGTGACGAACTGCCCGGAAAACCTGCGCGAAGGCGCGGCCCTTTCCTTCGGACTGGACTATCATTCCCTTTCCCGCGCGCTTACCTCCCGGGCTCTGCCTCTGATCGTGGAGGACGCATGAACGACATCCTTCTCCGCTCCGCCCGGGAACAGGATCTGGAAGAGCTGGTGCGTCTGGAACACTCCGTGGAAGCCTCCCTGCCCTCCCGCGACATTTTCGCCGTGGACGAAAAAGAATTCTATGAACCCATCCTGCGCGGCGAAGGGCATATCCTGCTTGCCTTCGACGGGCAAGAACGCATCGCCGGGGTGAGCGTCATACGTTTTCCAGGGAGAAGCGACCCGGACAATCTGGGCCGCGGCCTGCTGCCGGAAGAACGCCTGGAGCAGGTCCGGCACCTGGAATCCGTCTTCGTGCGGCCCGACATGCAGGGAAACAGGCTCGCGGAACGTCTGGTGAGGGAAAACATGCGCCTTACCGACCAGAGCGGCCGTACCATTTCCATGGCTACGGCATGGCCGGGCAATGCCGCAAGTCTGAAGCTGCACCTGAACCTCGGACTTTTCATCCGCGCCTTTGCCTTCAAATACGGAGGAAAGGCGCGCCTCATCCTCATGAGCGGGGGGAAAGCCGACCGGAGCGTCCCTCCCCGGCTTGTGGAGTCCATGGACATCGACGGGCACCTTGCCGCGCTCGATGCGGGACTCGCGGGCGCAGGACTCAGGCGCACGCCCGGAGAGTCCTCCTTCATGGTGGAGTATTTCCCCCTTCCCCCAGCATGAGAAGGCCTTTCCGAAAGCCGCGCGGACTTCTCATCCGCCGCGCCTTCCGCCGCACAAAGAGCGGATACGACAGGGCCCGGCCCCGTGAAGGGAAGCCGGGCCTCATGCTGAGAAAGCCGGGAGTTACTGCACCGACCGCCGGAAACAGAGCATGGTGATGTCGTCCGACTGACCGGCCGTGCCCCGGTGCGCCTTCACCGCTTCCAGCACGCCATGCAGCACCTTGTCGGGCGAGGCATCGCGCAGATGCTCCAGAGCGGCGGCAATGCGCTCCTCTCCGAAAAGCTCCAGCTTCTCATTCATGGCCTCGGAAACGCCGTCGGTATAAAGCAGGCAGTATTCCCCGGGCGCAAGCACGGCATGACAGGCCTCGTAGTCCAGCCCCTGCATGGCGCCCACCAGAGGGCCGCTGGTATCGGTAAGCATCCTTACCGGCACGGAAGGATCGGGATTGACCACAAAGGGCGGACAGTGCGCGCCGCTCGCGTAATCCAGCCTGCCGGTCGCCGGATCGAAAAGCCCGATGAACAGCGTGACGAACATGCAGGAAGGATTGTTTTCGGCAAGGCGCTCATTGATGCGCAGCATGGCTTCCGAACAGGAAAGTCCTTCGGCCAGAGCATAGCGGACCAGCGTCACCGTCATGGACATGAAAAGCGCGGCGGACACGCCCTTGTCGGACACATCGCCGATGACCACGGCCTGACGCCCGTCGGGCACGGTGAAGAAGTCGTACAGATCGCCGCCCACTTCCTTGGCCGGTTCCAGAAAAGCCGCTGCGGAATAGCCCAGACTTCTGGGCGCGCCGTTCGGCGGCGGAAGTATGCCCATCTGTATGTCGCGCGCGGCGTTCAGCTCGCCCTGCATCCTCTGGCGCACGGCCAGCGTGTCCACCAGACGGCGGATATTCTCATCCAGCGCCTTCACCATGTGGGCGAAGGCCCCGGCAAGCTGCCCCACCTCGTCCGTTCTTTCCACGGGAAGCCCCTCGACGATGTTTGCCGAAAAGCCCACGCCCCTTTCGGAACTGAAATCCTCGCGGGCTATTTCTCCCGCGCGGCGCGTGAGCAGGCGCAGAGGCGCGATGATACGCATGGTAAGCACCAGCATGATGAGCAGACTCAGCACAAGCAGCGCCGCCGCCACTCCGAACAGGTGCCGCGCCAGAGCTTCCGCCGGCCCGGCGATGGCGTTCAGGGGAATGGACGCTCCCACATACCAGTCCATGGCCTTGAAATACGCCAGTCTGTACATGACGGGTTCTTCCGCCCCTTCCGTACTGCCTTCCAGCACTTCCCCCTTGCGTACCCGTTTCAGCACGTCGGGGGAAATGGAGGAAACCTCCATGGGCATACCCTTGCCGGCAAGGACGCGCCCGTCGGCGGAAACGATGGATATGGAGGCGCCGCGGCTCAGCTCCAGGCTGTCGAGCCGTTCCTGTATGCCGAGCACCATGCGCCGTTCCAGAAGCCTGCGGCTCTGTTCCGTATCGGCCACGGGATCGGAGAGAAGAAGCGTGCCCAGATTCTTCACCGGCATGAAGCAGACAAGCACGGGCACTTCCTGCGTGCCCGGCCCGGGCAGACGGACCAGAGCGAACTGCCCTTCGGAAAAGGATTCGCGGTGCTCCAGCATGGAGTGTATGGACTGCCCCTTGAAGTCCTGCCGCCCGTCCTCCATGATCATTTTCGCAATGTCTCCCGCGAGCACCTCGTTGCCGCTTCTGTCGTAGAAGGCAAGGTACACGCCGCCCGGCATAAGCACCTTCCGCCACTGGGCAAGGCTCTGCATCACCTCATCCTCACTCTCGGAAAGCAGCATGTCGCGTATCATGGCGGCATACTGACGGAGATTGCGCTTGGATTCCAGCACCGCCTCCACCTCGGAGGTGAGCAGATGCAGGTAACGGACGCTCAGGCTGTCCTCCACCAGCATGACCGTATTGACGAACGATTCCCTCTCTCTCTGCATACCGCTTTCCAGAAGGCTGGCGCGGCTGAAAAGAATGATGGGAACCGCCGCAAAGCTGATGGCGAACCCCACGAGCAGAAAAAGCTTGCTGCGCAGAGAAAAGTTCATGCCGTTTCCCCCTCCATGCGCTGGAGCTTCTTGCGAAGTCCCTCGCGGGTGATGCCCAGAAGCTCCGCCGCCTTGACCTTGCGCCCGCCGGAAAGCTCCAGAGCCCGGCGTATGATGAGTTCTTCCGCCTTCTGAAGATTGAGGGGAAGCTCAAGCGCTTCCGGCACCCCTTCCTGTTCCTTCCGGCAGAGATACTCCTTCCCCGTATCGGATTCCAGAATACGCCGGGAAAGATGGGAAAGCTCCACCACTCCGCTGGGGGTGAGAGCCGCCGCGCGCTTCATCTCATTGTTGAGTTCCCGCACGTTGCCCGGCCACGGGTAACGCAGGAAAAGCCCCTGTACCGCCGGGGAAAGCATGAGCCGTTCCCTGCCCATTTCGGCGCAGTAGCGTTCCAGAAAGGACTGGGCGAGAAGAAGAATGTCGTCCCCCCGCTCACAAAGCGGCGGAAGGCGCAGCTCCACCACATTGACGCGGTAGAAAAGGTCTTCGCGGAAGCGTCCTTCCTTCACCGCCTCTTCCAGATTGACGTTGGTGGCGCAGACAAGATTGATGTCCACATGCACGGGCGTGGCGCTGCCCACGCGCAGCACTTCCTCCTGTTCCAGCACCCGCAGCAGCTTGGCCTGATTGGGCAGGCTCATTTCCGCAAGTTCATCCAGAAAAAGCGTGCCTCCGCTCGCCTCCTCCACCAGCCCCTTTCGGGCCGTCACTCCTGTGGCCACGCCCTTTTCTATGCCGAACATGGCGCTTTCAAACAGCGTGTCGGGAATGGCCGTGCAGTTCACCGCAATGAACGGCCCCCGGCTGCGCGGAGACTGATGATGCAGAAACCTTGCCAGCACTTCCTTGCCCGTACCGGTCGGGCCGAGAATAAGCGTGTTGATGGGGCGCCTTGCTATGGAACGGGCCATGTCGAACACGCGGCGCATGGGCTCGCTCTGCCCTATGATGCCGTTGCCGGGCGAATACAGAGCCTCCACGCTTTTCTGAAGTTCGTCGTTTCTTTCCAGAAGCACCCTGTGCAGGGCTTCAAGCTCCGCGTTCTTGGCGCGGAGCTGCTGTATGAGCTGACTGTTCTGAAACTCGCGGGCCTCCACGCGCACCAGCATCATGCCGAAGGCCTCGGCAAGGCGCACCAGCTCATCCGGCCCGGAGCCGTCGCGCGTGAGATCGAAAAGACGGTCCGTATCGGCATGTTTGCCCAGGGCCAGTTCCCCGCAAAGATCGGTCAGCAGCGGCAGCAGCCGGTCCGTCCCCTTGTTTTCCACCATCGTTCACCTTCTCCTGTCTTTCCCTTCGCCCGCCGCGGGCAGACGAGCGCGCTTTTTCAAACTGCCGTTCCCGCGCATCCGCAGGAACGGAAACGCTCTTTCCCATGAAAAGAGCTAGGCGCGTTCCAGACTCTGCACCCAGCGCAGCACCTCCGCCACGGGGCCTATGAGATCCTGCGGAATATAGGCGTTCTCCGTGCCGTCGCGGTACAGGGCGCGTGCCAGGGGCACGTTGCGCATGATGGGAATGCCTTCCTGCTTCGCCACCTCCATCATGCGTTGCGCGAGATACCCTTCCCCCTTGGCCAGCACGACGGGAAGAGGCGTTCTGTCCTTTTCATAATCCAGAGCCACGGCGTAATGGGTGGGGTTGGTCACAAGCACCTTCGCTTTTCTTACGTTGTCAAGGGAATTCTGGGCGAGCATTTCCTTATGCAGCTGCTTGCGCTTGCTTTTGATATGCGGGTCGCCCTCGCTTTCCTTGTATTCTCTCTTCACTTCATCCTTGCTCATCATGTGGTTCTGATTGTACTTGTAGCGCTGATACAGATAGTCCAGCGCCGCAATGACGCAGAAGGACCCGGCGGCCATGAGCACCAGATCGTTCACCGCCGACCCCGTGACCGTCCACATGGCTCCCAGTCCGCTTTCCGGCATACGGAAAAGCAGAGGCAGGTAGTCGCTGAGCACGACGTACACCACGCTGCCGAGCACCGCCACTTTAATGAGATTCTTGACCAGTTCAAAGAGGTTTTTCATGGAGAAAACCTTCTGAAACCACTTTTTCGGGTCCAGATTCTCCAGCTTGGGCATGGCCGCCTTGAAGGCGAAAAGCACGCCCGTCTGCGCAAGAGTGCCCACAAGAGCCACCGCCATGACAATGCCCACCACCGGGGCCACCAGTTGAACGGAAGCGTCGATGATGAGCGGGGCGACCCTGGCCATGGCCTCTTCAAAAGGCAAGGACATGAAATGCATGGGGGCGAGCACCATGCCCTGAAGCGTATCGAAGATATTGCGGGCATTGGCCGCCAGGTACACGCCTACGGCAAGCGTGGTAAGCGCAGGAGATATGTCCTGGCTCTTGCACACATCGCCCTTTTCCCGGGCTTCCCGCAGGCGTTTCGGTGTAGGCTGTTCTGTTTTTTCGTCGCTCATGGCAGAAGCACCCGCAGATACTGCAAGTCGGAACCGAAGGAATCGAACATGCTCACCGCCCCGGTCATGAGCATACTGAAGTAGAAGATGAGCAGGAGCGAGGCAAGGCCGCTCTTGATGGGCATGGCCAGAACGTACACGTTGAGCTGGGAGGCGAAGCGGTTGATGAGGCCGAGGGAAATATCGGTCAGCAGGCAGGCCACCACCACGGGCCCGGAAAGAAGCACCATGTCGAGCGCAAGATCGCTTACCTTCCGGGCAAAGAACAGGGGAAGCGAGGGATTTTCCCACAGAGAGGACGGCAGGACGGAAAACACCGGCCAGCACTCATAGCTTGCATAGACGATGCCGAGAAAGGTGAGAAAGGCCCCCGTGGAGAAAAAGACATACACCGCGCTCTGAAAAAAGAAGGACCCCGTGGGCGAAGTCTGTTCCCCTGCCAGAGGATCGGTTTCCGTAGCCTGGCCCGCGCCACGCTGGTTGTCGATGAAAAAGCCCGCACACTGTATGGTCCAGAACATCATGCCCGCAAGAAACCCCATGAACATGCCGAGGAACACTTCCTTGACGATGAGCGCGCCCAGATGCAGACCGGAAGCCAGGGAAAGCCCCTCCACAACGGGAAGCTGCCCCAGCAGCATGGGGTGCAGCACCATATAGCAGGCCAGCACTATGGTGAAGCGAAGCTGCCCCGTCACCAGCGTGGCCCCCATGAAAGGCGCCGTCTGCATGAGCATGAACAGACGCGGCGTTCCCAGAAGGAAGGCCAGAAGATGCTGCTGCGGTGAAAATCCCCAGAACAGGCCGGTATCCAATCCTCAACGTCCTCCCGAAATGTTTGTCCGTGCGCGCTTTCCGGGCGCGGTTCTGCGCCCGCCATACCGCTAAAGAAGGTAGAACCTCGTAAATATCTCGTCGGCATAGCGCAGAAGCTCGCCGGACATCCAGCCGCCCAGAAGAAACAGGGAAAGCACCACGGCGATGAGCTTCACGCCGAAGGTCAGCGTCTGTTCCTGAAGCTGCGTCACCGCCTGCACGAGGCTGAGCACTATGCCTATGACCGAGGCGATGACGATGGGCGGCAGAGAGATGACAAGCACCAGATACAAGGCCTGGCTTGCGTAGTCCATGGCGATGCTGTTCATGCCTTCTCCTATATCCTGATGCGGCTCACGGGCTGCACCGAGATTTCCGGCGTCACTTCCTGATAGGCCATGACGGGCAGTTCGTAATACTTGCTTTCGATGAGCCGGCGCACATAGCGCCGTATGTCCATGGAGGCCATGAGCACGGGCTTCTGCGTGCTGCCCCTGTTCTTGCCCACCGCCTCGCCCACGGCCCTGATGATGCGCTGCGAGGTATCGGGGTCCAGCGAAAGGAAGGCCCCTGCCGAAGTCTGCCGCACGGCCTTGCGTATGGTTTCCTCAAGCGAAGGGTCCATGAGTATGGCCGGAAGCATGTTCTGCCCGCGCGAATACATGTAGCTTATCTGCCGCTTCAGCGCGCTGCGCACATACTCCGTGAGCATGACCACATCCTTTTCCTTGGGACTCCATTCAATGAGCGCTTCAAGGATACTCCGCAGGTCGCGTATGGAAACCTGTTCCTGCACCAGGCGCTGGAAGATTTCCGCAATACGCTGCACGGGAAGCAGACGCGTCACCTCCCGGACGAGATCGGGCGCGCGCTCTTCCATGCGGTCGAGCAGATACTTGCTCTCCTGCATACCGAGGAAGCTCGACGCATGGCGGGAAAGCAGAAGCGAAAGATGATAGGCCAGAATGCGGGCATGGGGCATACAGGTGATGCCCGCCTGCTCAAGACGCTCCCTGTCCTCATCGGCCACCCACAGCGGTTCCACATCCGGCAGGAAGGGTTCCCCTTCGTAGCAGGAGACGCCGAGCAGATCCAGATTGACCTTCTTTTCCCGCACGATGACCATGCCCTTCACCAGCCTGCCGTGCGCCATGGGTATTTCATTGAGGTTGAGCATATAGCCCAGAGAGGGAAGGGAGGGATTGGGACGGATGTTGATGCCGGGGAACGGCACGCCGAGATCGAAGTACAGCGCGCGCCGCAGACGGGAAAGCTCGTCGTTCAGCGAGTCATAGTCCATGGATTCGCCGATGTCGGGCGCAATGTCCAGAATGATGGGAACGGTGGGGGAAAAGTCGTCCTGCGGGCCGGAGGAACGCCGGGGCTTCTTTTCCGCCGCCGGAGCAAGGGAACGGGCGAGTTCCGTCTTGCCGTCCTTCTTTTCCGGCGCGGAGGCGATGCGCGCAAGCACATAGCCGAAGCCGCCCACGGCAAGAGCCAGCGTGAAAAGCTGCGGCTTGGGGAAACCGGGAATGAGCGCGAAAAGAAAGATGAGCGCACCCGCCATCTGCAGGGCCTTGGGCTGGGCGAAGAACTGCTGCCCCACCTGAGCGCCCACGTTGTCGCCGCTGTCGCCGGAACGGGTGATGAGAATGCCTGCGGAAATGGACACCAGAAGCGACGGAATCTGTGAGACCAGCCCGTCGCCGATGGTGAGGATGCCGTAGGTATGCATGGCTTCGCCCGCGGTCATGCCGTGCTGGGTGATGCCGATGACGGTGCCGCCCACGATGTTGATGACGGCGATGATCATGCCCGCGATGCTGTCGCCCTTCACGAACTTCATGGCGCCGTCCATGGCCCCGTACATCTGGCTTTCCAGCTGCACGCGGTTGCGCCTGTCCTGAGCTTCCGCCATGTCGATGACGCCTGCACGCATATCCGCATCGATGGACATCTGCTTGCCGGGCATGGCGTCCAGCGTGAAGCGTGCGCCAACTTCGGCCACGCGCTCCGCGCCCTTGGCGATGACGAGAAACTGCACGATGGTGAGAATGATGAACACCACCGCGCCCACCACGAAGTTGCCGCCGAGGGCGAACTCGCCGAAGGTGAAGATGATCTCGCCCGCATCCGCCTGAAGCAGAATAAGGCGCGTGGTGGTGATGTTCAGCCCCACGCGAAACAGCGTGGTAAAAAGCAGCATGGTGGGGAAGGAGGAAAAATCCAGCGCCGTCTTCACATACATGGACATCATGAGCATGAGAAACGACAACGTCATGTTTACGCCGATGAGCGTATCCACAAGGGGCGTGGGCAGGGGCACGATCATAAGCGCCACCACCACCACGAGCAGCATGACCATGGTGATGTCGTTGTGGCGCGTCATGAGGCCGACGCCGCGCGACGCCTTTTCCATCAAGCTCATGCCTTCCTCCCTCCTCCGGCAAGGAACAGATACTCGTCAAGAGATGCGCGGGCTTCCTCCCTGCGGCCTTCCAGCCAGAGCGCCTGCGCCTTCATAAGGTGCAGCACGGCCTGGCGGGAGGAAAGCACGCGCCCGCCCATGGCTCCACGCAGGTATTCCAGCGCCTTTGCCCCCCTGCCTTCGGCTATGGCCAGCGCGGCAAGGCCTTCAAGGGCCAGTCTGTCCGGCTCGTGCCCGGGCGCGAGCGCCGCCAGCGCGGCATAGATTCTGCCCGCACGCTCCTGCTGCCCCATGCGCAGCATCATGTAGGCAAGCACATGCAGGGTACGCCGCTGGTCATCCTTCAGCCTCCCCATCTCAGCCTCCTATCATCAGGCCGAGATAGGCCTGAAGAAGCTGCCCGTTCTGCATGAGGGGCACAAGTTCCTGAGAAAGCATGTCCTGAACGGCGGGGTCGGAGCTGTCTTTCAGCTCGTGCAGGCATTCTTCCAGCGTACGGGAAAAGGTTTCCGGGTTCAGCATGGAACCGTCCCCCACGTCGGGGCAGAGGGCATGTTCCACAAGCTGCCAAGCATTGCCCGGAGCATAAAGTTCCTCAAGGCCGGGTTCGTTCAGCGCGTTGGAGGCCAGTTCCCTGGCCCGGGGCAGATTCGCAGGTTCCGGCATGTCCATGACATGCTGAATTCCCACAGAGGAATCGAGAAGATTAATGGAAGAGGGCATCGTTCATGCTCCTTGAATCTTTGTTCCGGCGGTCGTTCCGCCCGCTCCTGCCGGGGCGGAGCGCTCCTATGCGCCGTGCATGAGGTCCGCCAGAAAACGCAGCGCGTTTTCCAGCGAGGCCGCCGTCACGCCGTCTTCATCCATGCGGGTGAGAAGCATACCCCGGCCGGAAAACACTCCGGCATAAAGAGGCATGGGCAAGGCGTGCCGGTAGTTGCAGAGCGAAAGCAGGCGGCGGATCGCGCCCGTGTCGTGTTCGGGCAGAGGGGCGGAAAGATAGGCCAGAATCTCGCGCCTGCCGTCATGTTCCGCCTTTTCAAGATAAAAACTGCCGATATTGGCGATATCCAGACGGGCCACCCCTTCCGAGGAGAACGACAGCGATTCCAGCCCAAGCCTGCGCCCGAAGGCCTCCATTTCATGATCCAGCATCCGTCAACCTTCCTGTTGGGCCAGATATTCGTCTTCCCGTTCCACGGCCTTGTCCACGGCTTCCTGCACGGCGTCCAGCACCTTCATGCGGCCCTGCTCGTCATCGAAAAGCGCCGTGGGAAAATTCCGCGTCGTCGTCAGAAGCTCCTGCAGAAAAAGCACCTCCCGTTCTATATCGGGGGCCCCCGCCTTGGCAAGAATGCTCTCTATCTGCATGGAACCGAGGAAACGCTTCGTGCGCAGATCCACGATGTCGCCCAGAAGCTCCAGCGCGGTAAGGCCGCCTTCGCGCGTCTTCACTCCGTGCACTCTTTCCCATCGGTCCATCATGTTCTGGCAGAGGCGGTATGCACTCTGGGTAAGGCGCACCTTGCCGAGATTCTCGTGTACGCTTTCCAGATGCCGCACGCCCATGCTGGGCGTATCGGCCGCAATGTCGGCGCTCAGCGCGGAGAAAAGAAAATCCATGGCGCGTTCGAAATCCCCGCCGTAGGTCTCCATGACATGGCCGAACACCTCGTTCACCGTGGAAAACTCGCATACCGTGCGGCGGTAGAAATCGCGCATGTCGTCGCTGCCGCCGAGATCCGAAAAACCTGCGGCGGCAAGCGCGCCCTGCACGCCCGCACGGATGGCCGCTCCCTCGCGCTCCTCAAGTTCGGCGAGCGCTGCGTCCACCTCGGCGACAAGGGCCCTGTCCGCCCCCTCCTCCCCGCGCAGCTCTTCCTGCATCTTCTTCAGGGCGGCCCACGCATCGGAAGGGTCGGGGAAGTATTCCCGCACCTTGTCCAGCGCACGGCGGGAATCGGCCCTGTTGCGCAGGCTGTCGCGCATCTGATTGAGCTCTTCGCTCTTGCCCGCTTCGTGCATGAGCTCCTGGTAGAGCTTCACGCGGTCTTCCTCGGATTCTCTTATTCTGTCGCGCTCCCTGCGCTCTTCCAGTTCAAATTCATCCGTGGTGTCGGCGGAAAAGGAAAGCTCCTCCGCCGCGTCGGCCAGCAGCGATTCCGGCGAAGGAACCTGCACCACGGCATTTCCCATGAAACTGCCGCTGACGGAGCGACTTTCCGTCTGGTGCGCGACCCCTCCCGCATATAAAGGGCTGGATATGGAATCAATAGGCATGATATGCACTCCTTTCTCTATGCCCTTATGCAAAAAACATGCCAAAGCCATCAAATCCATGCTGTCCCAAGCTTCGGCCATTGCAAGCCCCCGGCGACTCTGGTAGTATGACCAAAAGCAAACGGTATGGCAACACTCTTCCCCTTCATGCCAAAAAAATTGGCTTTTCCGCCGGGGGAACAGGTCATACTTTTTCTTCCGGCCCTTGAAAAAGGGGCTTTTTACGTTGGCACGCTTCTTGCATAATAAAAGACGAAAGCCGCAACACGGCAATATGTCTGCCCCATCCATTCTTGAAGGAGATACATCATGGCTTTTACCGAACAGGATCTCAAAAATCAGAAACAGGAAATCACCCGCCTCGCCGATGAACTTTCCCGCCTCAACAGCGTGTTTGCGGAACAGAAGAAGGCTCTCGGCCTGGCCGAAGAAGAAAAAGTGACCCTGAACGAGGCGGAAATCACCCCGGAACTGGAAAAGGCCATGGCCGAAGCCACGGAAAGAGCGAAGCGCGAAGGCGAAGCCCGCGCCGCTCAGGCCAAACTCGCCGCCGGCCCCTCCACCACGGGCGGTCGTTCCCGCCGCGGCGCCATGCGCATCTGACTGAACTCCTTCCAAGCTAGCAACTCTTTTTAATTTCAAGGAAGTATTACCATGACTCAGGTCACCAACAGCAGCTCTCTTTCCGAAATCATGGACACCATCGACCTCGGCCCCACCGGCAGCGTGCAGATGATGTTCGCCAAGCTCCAGCTTGCCCAGTCCGAAATCTGCAAGAATCAGGCGGAAGCCTATATGGACCAGATCGAACAGATTCAGGCAGAGCAGGAAGAATGCGCCAGGATGATTGAAATGGCCAGAAAGCTTCAGAATGAAGCCAGTTCACAAGATGCCTCCTCCGGCAAAAAAACTACGGAAATGCCTGCAGAAATGGTAGCATACTTTGAAAAATACGGGCTGACTGAAGATTCCGCAGGCGGCGACCATTACCACTATAAGGAAGAATGGGATGTTAATATCAAATCTCTGACCAACCATCAGGAAACCATCGGCAACAAGACGCAGACTCTCATGGTGTACCTGCAGGACTTCATCGGTCAGTACAACTCCTACCTCCAGGGCGCGAACACCCAGATCGCCAACGCCAACCAGACCCTCACCAACCTCGCCCGCGGTCAATAACCCCTTTTTCCTGTTCCGGTTTCCGGCGCGGAGCCGGAACAGGTTCCCGTCCCGGCTTTTCCCTGCTCATACCTCTCCATCAGCAAGGACACTCCATGTCACAGGTTACCGGAAAAAGCTTTCTCTCCGAAATTCTGGACACCATCGACCTCGGCCCCACCGGCAGCGTGCAGATGATGTTCGCCAAGCTCCAGCTCGCCCAGTCCGAAATCTGCAAGAACCAGGCTGAATCCTACATGAAGCAGATCGAAGACATTCAGGAAGAGCAGGAACTGTGCGCCAAGATGATCGAAGAGGCGCGCAACTGCCAGCAGATGGGCGAAGACGGAAAGGGCGTGGGGCAAAAAGCATCAGCGGGACGACGACCTCCGGCAAGGACTGCTACCCCATGTCGCAGGAGCTGGTCGATTTCATGAGCGAACGCGGTCTCAGCTTCCCCAACGACGACAAGGACTATATTCTCGGCAAGGACGAATGGGACTACGCCCTGAAGAGCCTGACCAACTATCAGGAAACCGTCGGCAACAAGACGCAGACCCTCATGGTGTACCTGCAGGACTTCATCGGTCAGTACAACTCCTACCTCCAGGGCGCGAACACCCAGATCGCCAACGCCAACCAGACCCTCACCAACCTCGCCCGCGGTCAGTAAGCCAGGCAGACGCTTTCTGCCGCGAGGCCCTTGTTCTCCCACAACAATCTTCTTCAGGATGGAAGCACCATGGCAGACAATACCCCCCTCAACGACAACGAAATCGCCGCCATCATCACCGCTCTGAACAAAGGCGCCAGCATCGGCGACGTGTGCAATGTTTCGGATGAGCAGATAGAAGGCCTGTACGCCCTTGCCTACAACCTCTACACTTCCGGCAACTTCGCCGACGCAAGTACCGTGTTCCAGGCTCTCTGCCTGTACAGGCACAAGGAAGTGCGGTTCTGGCTGGGCCTTGCCGGATGCCGCCAGGCACAGAACGATCTGAAGGGCGCCATCGACGCCTACGCCATGGCCGGAACCGTGGACCTTCTGCGCAATCCTGTTCCCTTCCTCTTCGCGGCCAAGTGCTACATCCAGCTCGGCGACAGGGAAAACGCCATCGGCGCGCTCAAGGGGCTGCTCACTCTCGGTGAGGAAGCAAACCCCGCCCATGCCGACTGCCACAGGAAGGCGCGCGTCCTCCTCACCATGCTCAATGCAAGCGAGTAAAACATGGTTGACTTCAATACCGTTACCAATACCACTCTGGGCGCCGTCTTCAACAGCCAGAGCGCCGGCACAAACAAAACCGGTTCCACCACCTCCGACACTTCCACCGTTCCCGACGCCAGGGAAGAAGCCCTTCAGCAGCTTCTTGAAGAACTCGGTCTTCCCGACCTGCCCATTTCCTCCAGTTCCCTCTCGCTCGACACACTGATGAATGCCATCGGCGACGACGTGCGCCGCCAAGCCTGCCGCGACGGCGTGGCCAGTCTGGAACTCAAGGGCGAACAACAGGCGGCAATCAATGAGAAGGAACTGCAGGAAATCGTCGATCGCCTCGAGGAAATGAGAAAGAAATCCGTGGCCAACGCATTTCTCAAGGCCTTCCAGATCATCGGAGCCATCGTGGGCGCCATAGCCTCCACAGCCAGCATCGTGGCGGGCGCCTTGACGGGCAACCCCCTGCTCGTCGCGGCCGGCGTGGTGGGTATGGCCATGACCATCGACAGCGTGGTTTCCCTCGCCTCGGACGGTAAGTACAGCATTGCCGCGGGCTTTACGGAACTCGGCAAAAAAATGGGCATGAGCGACGAAGCCGCCCAGTGGTTCGGCTTTGGCGTGAACATGGCTATCATGGTCGCTTCCATCGGCGTCAGCTTCGGCGCGGGCTTCGCCTCCAGCGCCGGCAGCATCGCCAACATCTCCAGTCAGACCGTCCAGAAGGCCGCACAGATCACGTCCATCGCCTCAAAGGCGGCGAACATCGCCTCCGGCGTAACGAGCATAGGCACGGGCGCGGCCACCATCGCAGGGGCGGTGTTCTCCTACAACATTTCCCAAAGCCAGGCCGACAGCAAGGAGCTTGAGGCCATTCTCGAACGCCTGCGCGAAGCCATCAAGATGGATCGGGATCTTGTGGAATCGGAAATGGAACGGGCCAACGCCCTCATGAGCAAGGTGAGGGAAATCGTGGGTGAATGTGTGGACACGCAGGCCGCCATTCTGGGTGCCGCCCCCGCCATGGCCTGAACGCAGAACGCGTTTTCCCCGCAGCATCGCGAAGTGCCGCACAGTTTCACCTCCGCATCCGCTCTGCACATGCAGAGGAACGCTCCCGTGAGACTGCTTTTCTCTCCTGCCTATAACGATAAGGATATTGATATGTCCATCAGCGTCAATAATCTCGTCGGTTTCGATCAGTCCATATACGACTCCATGAAGGCCACCTATACCAGCGCCACCGGGAAAACGGACTCCGACTTCGACAATCTTCTCATCAGTCTTTCGGAAAACGGTACGCTGAACTTCAAGGATGTCATGAATGAAGTCGCCGATCTGCTCCCCGCGCCTTCGGGTTCGGTAAGCTGCATCGGCGCTGTTCCCTCCTTCGGCAGCACCTATCTTGCCCTGATTACCGAAATGTCTTCGGAAGAACGGCGGCGGAATGCCGATATTCGTGCCCTGCAGACGGAAGAACTGGTCGACAAGATACAGGACCAAGCCGACACCATCCGTCAAAAGGCCGTGACCGAACTCGTTACCGGCGTCGTCACCGGCGCGCTGAGCATAGCCCAGGGTGCGGCGTCCGTGGGCATCACGGTCAAGGGCATGGCTGCCAATGAAAGGGCCGCCGGCAAAGCGTTCACCGACTCCATCGACCAGTCCACCGGGTTCGGCACCAAGACCATAACAGGCGAGGCGGCCATGAACTCCGTTCTGGACAAGGCGAACAGCGCCTCCACGCTGGTCCGCCAGCAGGCCGACATCATGCTGAACGCCAGAGTGCAGGCCTTCAATTCCGTGATGAGCGGCTCAAACAGCATACTCGGCAGCATCGGACAGTGCGTATCCACCATGTATGACGCCGCGCTCAAGGAATCGGAAGCCGATGTGGAACGCATCCGCGCCCAACAGCAGAATCTGGAAAGCCTGGACGAATCCCTGAAGGCTCTTATTCAGAAGGCGCTGAGCAGTCAGGACACCATACAGCAGAACATCAATCAGACCAGAACGAAAATTCTGGGCTGAACGGCCGGCGGGAGAAATCCTCCCGCCGGAAAGCAGCTTATCCGCACCCGCAGACGACGCTGCTCCAGCAGAACGGAATTTGACAGAGCGCGGCAAAAATCACTAGAGTGGGAAAAATTCAGGAGCTTGCCATGGCATCGCCGCTTCAGCAGACAGCCGACATCATCACCCGTGCAGCGGGCTGGCAGCAGGCCAGTCCCGATGATGAGGGAATCTTCCACTTCGCGCTGGAAGGCGGGCTGGACTTTACCCTGCGTTCCCCGGAAAACAAAACAGGCATACTGCTTGCCTCCCTCGGCGGCGCTCCTGAAAACGACGATGAACTCAGACGTCTTGCCGCCCTTGCCGCCGGATGCCTGAAAAAACGCCGTTCCGTGTTCAGCATGGGGGAACATGGTCTGGAACTTCATCGCTCCTTCCTGCTGTCGGAAGCCTCCGCCGATGTTCTGGTACCGGAGGTGCGGGATTTCCTCAACGATCTCGCGTGGTGGAAGCGGCAGATTTCCGGCGCGGGAACCTCCCCGGCAAAAAACGCCTCGCCGTTCAGCATTCCCTTCGGCAACTGGTTCCCCGGCTGATAGTTTTTCAAGGACAGCGTATGCGGAAACATTTCTCCCTTCTTGCCGCCTCAGCCTTCGCTTCCCTCTTTTTCCGGCAGGTCGTTCTGGCCTGCCTTTGCCTCGTCGTGCTCACGGCGGGCAGCGCTTCGGCGGCGACCTTCCGCCACCCCTTCTCCTATTATGCCGACAGCCAGGAACTCGGCACCGTGCTCATGCACTTCGCACGGGCCGAAGGCTATGCGGCATCCCTTTCCCCCGCCGTCAAGGGAACCGTCAGCGGGCGCTTTCAGGATGTGGAACCGCTTACCTTTCTTGCCGGGATGCAGAGCGCCTTCGACGTGAACTGGTACACGCTCGGCAATACCATCTACTTCTACCATGCCGGCGAAAGTCAGCGCATCTTTCTTTCTCCCCGCACGGGTACGGCGCGGCAGCTTTACGACGCGCTGAAAAAATCCGTCGTCTTCTCCCCGCAGCTTCCGCCGACGCTGGGAGGTGCGGGCGACGTCATTTCCGTTTCCGGCCCGCCGGAATATCTCACGCAGATCAGAAACGCCGCAGCCGCGTTCGAAGCCTCGCAGACGGAGCAGATCGTCATGCGGGTCTTTCCGCTCAAACATGCCTGGGCGGAAGACATGACGGTAAGCAGCATGGACAAAACGGTCACCGTGCCGGGAATCGCCACCATCCTGCGCGCCATGGTCATGGGTACTCCCGTATCGGGCACGCGCGTCACGCAGGAAAAGGCCACGGTGGAAAAGCTGGGAGGCAAGGGACTTTCGGCGCTGGGCAGGGAAGAGAGTTCCCCCGCGCAGCCGCAGGTCTCTCCCACCCCCGTTTCCACGGGCAGCATCAGCATCATGGCCGACCCGCGCGTCAACGCCGTGCTCGTCAGCGATGCGGCGTACCGTATGCCCTATTACGCGCAGGTCATCAAGGATCTGGACAAGCCTGTGGAACTTGTGGAAATTCACGCCGCCATCGTGGATATCGATACCGATTTCAAGCGCGAACTCGGCATCGCCTTCCAGGGGTCTGGCGGCAGCGGCAACGGCTGGAGCGGAGGCGGCACCTCGACGGGTTCCACCTCCAACGGCACGGGTATGCCCTCCCCCGGCGTCATGGACAACGCGGGTCTCACCCTTTCCACCATCTACACCCACGGCAGCGACTTCTTTCTCGCCCGCATACAGGCTCTTGAGGAAAACAACGAAGCCCGCGTGCTGGGCCGCCCCTCCGTTCTTACGGTGGACAACATTCAGGCCACGCTGGAAAACACCACCACCTATTATGTGGAAGTGGAAGGCTACCAGGCCGTGGATCTGTACAAGGTCGAGGCGGGTACCGTGCTGCGCGTGACGCCCCACATCATCCGCGAGCACGGAGAAACCTCCATCAAGCTTGCCGTGAGCGTGCAGGATGATCAGGACAGCAGCACCAGCGTCGATACGAGCGCCGGAGTGCCCCCCATCAAACAGACCAAGATCAACACCCAGGCCATCGTCAGCGCCGGGCAGAGTCTGCTCATCGGCGGCTATTACTATGAGCAGCAGGGACAGGACGAAAGCGGCGTTCCCCTGCTCAAGGATATTCCCGTCATCGGGCATTTGTTCAAGAGCAATGCAAAGCAGAGCAAGAGAATGGAACGGCTCATTCTCATCACGCCGCGCATCGTGGAACTTTCCGGCAACAACGTGCCCAGCCAGGTGGAAGATCCTTCCTTCCACCGCACCGCCACACAGGCCGACTACGAACCGCGCATTCCCGTCCGCTCCAAAGGCGCAGGCTGTTCCCGCGCTTCCCGCACGCCCGACGTATCCACCGTCTCCGGTGCGGAAAGGACGCTGTGATGGACGGCGTGACGCTCAGAATCTTTTCCGGCCTTCACCTCGGGGCGGAAATCGAGCTGACGGAAGGGACGTATGTCATCGGTACCGACGATTCCTGCGATCTCATCCTCAGCGATTCCTCGCTCGCTCCCCGTCACGCGGCTCTGCGCGTTCTTCCGTCCGAAGAAGAAATTCAGGTTTTTGCGGAACCTCTGGACGGCACGGTGATTCTTTTCGAAAACACCCTTTCCGGTGAGGAAAGGCTCCCCGTACGACGCCCCTTCAGGCTCGGCCAGGTCATTCTGGCATGGACGGAAAACTCCACGGCGGGCGACGCCGCCTGGCGGGAAGTGGAAGATTGCCTCGAACGGGCGAAAGCGCAGGCGGAACCGGAAAAAATCACGGAAGCCCTTCCCGCATCTCAGGCAACGATATTGGCGGAGCAGACGGAAGAGAAGGAAAAAAACGCCAACGATGTGGCCGCAGCCTCTCCCCTGCCGGACCTTGCGGAAGTCCCCGCGGATGAAGAGCCAAAAAAATCCGGAGCCTCCGGCCGGATTTTCAAGGCGGCGGGGCTGATACTCGCCTGCGGGCTTGCAGGCCTTCTGTGCTTTACCTGGCAGGAAAACGGGCCTGAACGCACGCCGGAACAGATCATGCGCGCCCTTCTGGACGAAGCGGGCTATCAGAAACTCTCCGTCACGGGAGGGAAAGACAGCGTAACCGTCACGGGCCGGATTGCCTCCGACAGGGAACGCGGCCGCATACTCCGTCTGGCACAACTTTTGCATTTCCCCGTATATCTGGATGTGACGGTACGGTCGGACGCCGCCGATGCGGTGAAATCCTCCTTCAACGCGCTGGGCCTGTTCCCGGAAGTGACGGAGCTGCCGCCTTCCGCCCATCCCGGACTTCTTGTGAAGGGCTACATCAAAAACGGCGTAATGGAGGAACAGGCGCTTACGGAGGCCGTTCGCAACGTGCCCGCCCTCCGGCCGGAGGCTCAGGGAGGCAGTCCGAAGCTGTCGCTCTTTCAGGACATCCGGCACGAGGAAGACGTGCAGGTACTGCTGATGCCCGCTCTTGCAGGGGCGGGACTCGGAGAGGTGAAAACGGAATATCAGCCCGGCAGGATAGTGCTGCGCGGAGCCTTCACCCCGCAGACGAAATCCGCGCTGGAGGAGGTCGTCGCCGCGGTGAAGGAAAAGCTCGGCGTACCCGTGCCCTTCGACATCATCAACAGCGCGGAGGTTCCCGGCCCGGGCAAGTCCGACAACATTTACACGCGTCAGGAAAAGCGGGAAAGCTCCTCCGCCCCGTCTGCACGGAAGGAAGAGAGCTCCTCCGCCTTCCAGGTTACGGCGGTTTCCATGGGGCCCATGAAATTCATCACTCTTAAAAACGGCGAACGCGTTTTTGAAGGGGGAGAACTGCCGGGCGGCTACGTACTGGAAAAAATTTCCGTCGACGCGCTGACGCTGACCAGGAACAACAACACAACCCTCTACCCTTTGAGAGGTTCCCATGACTGAGTTTGTCTCTGTTCTCGACATCATGGAACATGCCCCCTACGGCGCACAGACCGCCGTGAGGGACGAAGTGGCCGCCATGGACGCGGACATCCGCCGCACCATGGACAGAGGCCTTACCCCGGACGACATGAAAACGGCGCAGGCCGCACGCGCGGCGGCACAGGCGGCCTCTTCCATTCTCGATAAGATTTTTGCCTGATTCAAGGAGTATATCATGGATGCTGTCAGCGGATTCAATATCAACCAGATGTTTGAAAATACCCTGCAGGGCGTCAGCACCAAGGGTGCGGAACTGAATGCCCAGATGGAACAGATCGCTCAGGGCGACGAGTTGAGCAACGAACAGATGATCTCCCTGCAGTTTGCCGTCGGCCAGTACAACACGCTGATGGAATCTCTTTCCACCGTGACCAAGAGCATGACCGACATGATGAAGAGCCTGGCCCAGCGCTCCAGCTGAGATAACGGAGGCGGGAGCGCACGCCGCCCACTCCGGCCGCGCACCGCCTTCCCCCAAAGGCCCGCCGCAGGCATTCTGCGATACAGGCCCGGCCGGGACGTCACGCAACGCGCGGGCAGCAGCGCCGCCCGCCTACGAACCTTTTCCCATCAGCATACGCAGGAGCGCTCATGCTTACCGATTCCCAGATAGTCCGCCTGCTCGACATCGCCAACGCGGGGTGCCACAAGGGCATGGTCATGGAAGCCCGCACCATTTACGAAGGCATTCTCGCCGTGCTCCCCGGCCATGCGCCCGCGCTCATCGGCCGTGCTCTCAGCCATATCGTCATCGGCGAATACGGGCAGGCCGAGACGATACTCCGTTCCGAAGTTCTTTCCGAAAACCCCGATGATCCCGAAGGGCGGGTCATGCTCGGCCTCTGTCTCTTCCTCGCAGACAAAAAGGATGAGGCTGAGGAGATTCTCCAGCCTCTGGCGGAAGAGGAACACTCCTCCGCAGAGCTTGCGAAATCGCTCCTTGAACAGATACGGCAGGCCTGAGCCGTCCGCGCATCCTCATAGCGAAGCTTTTCCCGGCAGGAGACGTTCCGCCCCGCGCCTCACGCACGGAGGGAGCACCGTATGGACATAGGTTTCACGACATCCACGACAAGCCGCCTGCTGGACGCGCTGGAACGCACAGGCCTTTCCCCCGGGGAAGGTCTGGTCAGTTCCGGTCCGTCTCCCGTGCCGGCCGAACTCGCCCGGATGTTCGAGTCCCTCATGGAGCAGGGGCAGCCCGCCATGCCGACCGAGGCCGCCGACCTTTCCCGACAGACGGTCCCGCGCACGGACAAAACCGCCTCCGCCGGAGTCGGGGGAGAACCGCTCCGTACGGAAGGCACGGAACCTGTCCGGGGAAACGAAAGCGCTTCCATCCGCGGAGGGGAAGAAACGCTCCCCAGCCCTTCCGAGCTGTACCGCCTGCAGTTTCAGGTGGGAATGCTCCGCTTTCAGGCCGAAATCGGCTCAAACGTCAAACAGCAGACCACGCAGGGGCTTGATTCTTTGCTCCGCAACCAGTCCTGACAGGGAAACGCCGCCATGCAGTCCTTCCGTTCCGTTGTTGCCTCCGCCTCCTGTTTTCACCGTGCGCTGTGCCTTGTTCTTGTTCTGGCCGCCCTTCTGCTCGGAGGCTGCAAGGCGGAAATCTACCAGGGACTCAGCGAAACGCAGGCCAACACCATGCTTTCCGTGCTGCTGCGCCACGGCATAAGCGCGGAAAAAGTCGCCGCCAAGAACGACTTCAGCATAGCCGTGGAGGAAAAGCAGATCGTGCAGGCACTGGAAATTCTGCGCGAGAACAGCCTCCCGCGGGAAGACTTCAAAAGCCTCGGCGAGGTGTTCGCCGCCCAGGGCATGATATCTTCCACGACGGAAGAACAGGCACGCCTTGCCTACGCCCTTTCCCAGGAGCTGGCCGATACCTTTTCCCGCATAGACGGCGTGCTTACCGCCAGAGTACACGTCGTTCTCGGGCATACCGATCTCGGCACAGGCAACGTCACGCCCCCCAGCGCCGCGGTCTTTCTGCGCCATACGCCGGAATCCCAGGCCACGCGCCTCATTTCCCATATCCGGGAGCTGGCCGCCAACGCCGTTCCCGGCCTCATGCAGGACAAGGTGTCCGTCATGCTCGTGCCCGTGCGGGAACAGGTAAGCGTGCCCATGCCGCAGAAGAGCGAACAGGACGACAGGGAAAAGGCGTATCTTTTCGCAGGGCTCGGGGCGCTGCTTCTGCTGGCATGCGCCGGGCTGGCCGCGGCGGCCGTGTTATACGCGCGCAGAAACAGAAACAAGGCTCAGTAAAACGGAGCCGCCATGGATTACCGCTTTCTTGCCGAAATCATCGCGCTCAGGCCTCCGCTTTTCCGGGCCATGCTGGAGTTCAACCGGGGCTCCTCTTCCGCCATGCCCGAAGCGCTGGAAGCCCTCGGCAAAAATGCGGCCGCACTCTGGGCCTGCCCGTCCTTCCGCAGAGCCTGGCCATGCCCACGCAACGAACGGGAATACTGGAACTTTTCCGAGGAATCGCAAAGGCTCGCCCTCATGGATGCCGATACTCTCCGCAGGCTCGGTCTCTTTCTCGGCGCGGCGGTCCACGCCGAAGAACTTTCCCGCGTGATCGCCGCAGAACAGGTGCGGGAACTCAGGCGTGACCTCGGATCGGAAATCTACGCCTACGCGCTGAAACGCGGCCGCTACCAGATAGGCAGTCTGCGCCCTCTTCTGCTTCCTCCGTCTTCCCGGGGAACGCTGGCCGCGCGCATCCGGGAGCTGGGAACGGCAGCCCTTTTCCTCATCCGGTCCGACTGGCCGGAAACGCTGCGCACGCTTTCCGCCCCCCGCTTTCCGGTCATGGAGCAGGATGCCTTCCGGCCGGAGCTTACGCGCGGTCAGCGTACGGCCCTGTGGTTCACCATGAAAAAAATTCTGCTCAGGGAGGTGGCTCCGCAATGGGCACCCTGTTTCGACTGAACACCGATTTCGTCACCCCCGCTGCGGGTACCAGAGTTCTGAAGGCGGAAGAGTACGGTCTGCTTCTGGAAGCGAACGCGCTGCTTGCCGCCGCCAGGGAAAAGGCCGCGGCCACGGAAAAAGCCGCGGAAGAAGCCTATGAGCGGAAGAAGGAAGAGGGGTATCGCGAAGGCCTCGAGCAGGGCAAACTGGAACACGCGGAAAAGATGATGGAAACCATACTCTCTTCCGTGGAGTTCATCGAAGGCATTGAAAACACGCTGGTCAGCGTGGTGAATCAGGCCATACGCAAAATCATCGGAGAAATGGACGACAAGGAACGCATCGTCAGCATCGTGCGCAACGCCCTGAACACGGTGCGCGGCCAGCAGAAGGTGACGGTGCGCGTATCCCCGGCCGATGAACAGGCCGTGGCCTCGGCGCTTTCCGCCATGACGGCGGGATCTTCCGGCAGTTCCTTCCTCACCATCGTGGCCGACGCAAGGCTCCCCCGCGATTCCTGCATTCTGGAAAGTGAACTCGGCGTGGTGGATGCCGGGCTTGAAACCCAGCTCAAGGCGCTGGAACACGCCTTCCACAGCAAAATCAGCCAGTAACGACGGGACTTCACCATGGCTTTCGAATATATCGGTTCTCTCCTGGAAGAAGCGGTGCAGACCACCACGCCCGTGGAAGTGCGCGGCCGCGTGGAACAGGTGGTGGGCACCATCATCCGCGCCGTGGTTCCCGGCGTGAAGGTAGGAGAGCTCTGCATACTCAGGAACCCGTGGGAGAACTTCCAGCTCAAGGCGGAAGTGGTGGGGTTCGTTCGCAACGTGGCCCTGCTGTCCCCGCTGGGCAGTTGTCAGGGCGTTTCACCGGCCACGGAAGTCATTCCTACGGGAGAAATCCTTTCCGTCCCCGTGGGGGAAGAGCTGCTCGGCCGCGTGCTGGACGGACTGGGGCAGCCCATGGACGGCGGCCCCGCGCTGAAAACGCGCCATCACTACCCGGTATTTGCCGAAGCCCCCAACCCCATGACCAGAAAAATCATCAGCAGGCCGCTTACCCTCGGTCTGCGCTCGCTGGACGGTATGCTCACCTGCGGCGAAGGCCAGCGCATGGGCATCTTCGCCGCAGCGGGCGGCGGCAAATCCACCCTGCTCTCCAGCATCATCAAGGGCTGTTCCGCCGAGGTGTGCGTACTTGCCCTCATCGGCGAACGCGGCAGGGAAGTGAGGGAATTCATCGAACACGACCTCGGGCCGGAAGGCAGGAAAAAGGCGGTGCTCGTGGTTTCCACCTCCGACCGTTCCTCCATGGAACGCCTGAAGGCCGCCTATACCTCCACGGCCATAGCCGAATATTTCCGCGACCAGGGCAAAAGCGTTCTGCTCATGATGGATTCCGTCACCCGTTTCGGTCGTGCCCAGCGCGAAATAGGACTCGCCGCAGGCGAACCGCCTACGCGAAGGGGCTTTCCGCCTTCGGTATTTTCGGAACTTCCCAAGCTGATGGAGCGGGCAGGAAACTCCGACAAGGGGTCCATCACCGCACTCTACACCGTGCTTGTGGAAGGCGACGACATGACCGAACCCATTGCCGACGAAACCCGTTCCATTCTGGACGGCCATATCGTGCTCTCCCGCAAGCTCGCGGCGCGCAACCACTACCCGGCCATCGACGTGCAGGCCAGCGTGAGCCGCGTCATGAACGCCATCGTCAGCAAGGAGCATAAGAAGGCGGCCCAGAGACTGCGCCAGATACTCGCCAAATTCGCGGAAGTGGAACTTCTGGTACAGATAGGCGAATACAAGAAAGGGGCGGACAAGGAAGCCGACGACGCCCTGGCCCATATCGACAAGGTCAACGCCTTTCTCAAACAGGGCCTTGACGAGAAAAGCACCTTTGAACAGACGCTGGAAGGTCTGTTCGAAGCCGTACGCTGACCGTGGAACGCTATCCTCTGGAAGCGCTGATCTCCGTACGCCTCTACCGGGAGGAGGGAGCAAAGCGCGGGGTGCGCAATGCCGAGGGCGCGCTTCGCGAAGCGGAAGCGGCTGTGGAGAAAAAAAGGAAGGAACTTGAGGAGTTCCGCATCTGGCGCGTCGAAGAGGAGGACCGCCGCTATGAGGCCATCATGAACGTGCCCATGAGCATGGAAAAGCTGGATGCGTTCAAGAACGGTCTCGCCCTGCTTGCCGCGCAGGAAAACGACAGAGAACAGGCCGTGGCGCAGGCGCAGAAGACTGTGGAGCGCCGCAGAGAAGAACTCCGCAAAGCGCAGGAAGCCGTGAAGGCTGCCCGGAAGAACACTTCCAAGATACAGGCCCACAAGGATATCTGGCAGGAAGAAGCCAGAAAGGAAGCCGAGCACAAGGAAGACCTGGAACTGGAGGAATTCCGTCCCATTTCCCGAAAAGGAGCGGAAGCGGAAGGCGAGGACGCCTGACGCTTCCCAAGGAGGAATCCATGAGCACCGACATCAAGATTTCCCAGTCCGTTCCGTCGGCGGGAGGCGATACTTCTCCGTCCGGGGAAAGAGCTCCCCTTGCCGCCCCCGACGACCGGCTTTCCGCCCTTTTCCGCAAGTCCATGGAGGAAAGGCCCGGGAGACACGATCTGGAAAGCGGCCGCTCCCAAAAAGACGACCGGCTTTCCGGGCTCTTCAGCCGTTCCGCGGAAAAAAAGCCTGAAAGGCATGGGCAGGATGGAGGGAGAACGGCAAGCGAAGGCCGGGAGAACTCCGGGGAAGCCCCCCAGAGCGCGACCGCTTCCATGGCGGGCATGACCAGCCCGCTGGACAGTCTTTTTTCCGGCCGCATGGAACAGGCCGCTCCCGCAGCGGAACCTGCTCCCGACGGGCCGGACCTGGAAAAGCTGGTGGAACGTATTCTGGTCTCCACGCCGGAAAAGGGGGGGCACGAGGTACGCCTTTCCCTCGGCGGACGCGATTTTCAGGGTACGGACATCGTGCTCCGGCGCGGCGTGGACGGCATACTTCAGGTATCCGTCAGATGCACCGATCCTTCCGCCTTCCAGACCATGGTTTCCTCGCAGGACGCGCTCAGGGCCGGGCTGGAACGGATGGAAAAATCGGATGTCCGCGTGGACGTGAGCCGGGAAGCAGACAGGGAAGAAAACGATGCCGGCCGCAGATCGCGCGGCTATATGGCGGAAGACACGAACCATTTTTAAACACGGGTCAGAATCATGGCGGAATTTGCATATTACCCTGCCTACAGGGCTCCTTCCCTCCCTCTGGAAAAGGCATCTCTTCAAAACAGCGTCAGCCTTCGCCCCTGCCCGTGGAGCACGGCTTTCGGCGCGGGCAAGGTCGACCTCACGCCCCTGCCGGACACGCCCGGCTTCGCTCCGGCCTGCATTCTTGATCTGGATATGGGCGGAACCTTGTGGTACGCGGAACTGGACGATGCGGCCCTGCTTCTGCGCCACGAAGTCTTTACGGACGATGCCGGAAACGCCCCTGATATCGACGAAAGAACGCTGCCCGGCGAAGTGCGCCGTGCGATCCTGGAATCGATGCTGGGAAAAGCGCTTGCCGCCCTGCGCGAGCACCTGAACCTGCCCGTTTTCGTGACCGACGTGCGATTTTCTCCGGCAGAGTCAGTGAAGGTTCCCTTTTCCCTGGGGCTCAAAGCCGTGCTTTCCGCCTGCAACGGCCTTCCCGAACAGACGCTTTTCCTTCGGCTTTCTCCCTCGAAGGCCGAAGAGGCCGCCGTACTCGCCGACGCCCTGCGCGCCCTGCCCCAGCGGCAGAGCGGCCCGCTGAGCGAAACGCTGAAAGCCGTTCCCCTTGAAGTCGTACTGGAATCGGGCTATCTTTTTCTGAAGCCCGAAGAGGTCGCTCGCCTCGGCGTGGAGGATGTGCTCCTTCCCGAGGCATGGACGGCTCCCGAAACGCTGACGCTGCGTATTTTGTACGGTGCGGGCCGCACCTGTTCCG
The DNA here is from genome assembly GCF_900155525.1 of Mailhella massiliensis. Taxonomy (NCBI): domain Bacteria; kingdom Pseudomonadati; phylum Thermodesulfobacteriota; class Desulfovibrionia; order Desulfovibrionales; family Desulfovibrionaceae; genus Mailhella; species Mailhella massiliensis. The sequence continues at coordinate 343,410 of NZ_LT706951.1, read as the reverse complement.
CCCTCTGCACCGCAGAAGGCGGAAACGCCACGCTCACATCACCCCTATCCGAAGAAGCGGAACCCTCCATGGACAGCTCCCTGCAAAACGACATCGACATCCGCCTGAGCTTTGAACTCGACCGCCGCCTCATTACCGTGGGCGAACTGGAAGCGCTCACGCCGGGCTACACCTTTTCGCTCAACAGCGACATGCAGTCTCCCGTAACCATACGCGCCAACGGCAAAGCCATTGCACGGGGGCGCCTTGTGGACATGAACGGCGTGCTCGGCGTACAGATCGCCGAAACGCTGTAGCACTCGGGAGCCTCCATGGGCGACATCAATCCGTTGTATCTCATGGCGGGCCTGTCCGTACTCGGACTGGCCCCCTTCTTCCTCATGATGGTCACCTCCTACGTCAAGATCGTGGTGGTCACCTCCCTGGTGCGGAACGCCCTCGGCGTGCAGCAGGTGCCCCCGACCATGGTCATGAACGGGCTTGCCATCATTCTCAGCGTGTTCATCATGGCGCCCGTGGCCATGGATACCATGGACATCGTGAAGAACATCACCGTACCGGCGAACCCCGGGTTCTCGGACATCGTCCGAGTGGCCGAGCAGGCGTCCCCGCCGCTCAAGCGCTTTCTCTCCGCCAATTCCGACGAAAAGGTCACCAACATGTTCATGGGTACGGCAAAACGCATCTGGCCCAAAGAACGCCACGACATGATCAGCAGGGACAACATGCTCATCATGGTTCCGGCCTTCACGATTTCCGAGCTTACCAAGGCCTTCCAGATAGGCTTCGTGCTGTATCTCGCCTTCATCGCCATCGACCTCATCATTTCCAACATCCTGCTCGCCATGGGCATGATGATGGTTTCTCCCACCACCATTTCCCTGCCGTTCAAGCTTCTGCTCTTCGTCACGCTGGACGGCTGGCTGAAAATCAGCCAGGGGCTGATGCTCAGCTATCAGTAATCCAGTCATCCCGGAGGATTCCCGTGCAGATTGATACCTTTGTTCAGGACGGTGTGACCGTCTCCAAAATTTCCGGCCGCATGGACGCCACCACGGTGGCGCAGTTCAATGAGGAATGTCAGAACCTGCTCTCCGCAGGGGCGGGCCGCATCATCATTGATCTGGAGGGACTTGAATACATAAGTTCCGCCGGGCTGCGCGGCATTCTCACCATGGGCAAGGCCTGCAAGAGCGCCGGAACCGCGCTGGCGTTCTGTTCCATGCAGGCCATGGTGGCGGACATGTTCAAACTTTCCGGCTTCACCTCCATTCTCAAGGTCTATCCCGGCCTCGACGAGGCTCTTGCGGGAATGCGCTGAGCCGCAGACAGACCGGATTCCGCCCCGCGCTTTCCGCCGGACGGATGGGATTTTCCGCGAACGCATGTCACACTCGCATACCGCAGGAGGCCGCCATGCCGCAGCTCCATGTCCCGGCGCGACTGGAACAGCTTGACGCCGTCAACACCTTTCTCAAAGACAATATACCGGAGAAGTTCCTCCCTCTGCTGCTCAATCTGGAACTGGTCACGGAAGAACTTCTGGTCAACGTATTCAGCTACGCCTACCCCGAAGGGGTGACCGGCAATGCGGAAATCGCGCTGCGCGAAGTCTTTTTCGACGGAAAGGAAATGCTCTGTTTTTCCGTAAAGGACCGGGGCGCGCCCTTCAATCCCTTTGCAGAGGTTGCCGCGCCGGATCTTTCCCTGGATACGGAAAGCCGTCCCATCGGAGGACTGGGCATTTACCTCATACGCAGCGTCACCACGCATCAGGCCTATTCCCTCGAGGACGGCGTGAACTGCATCGACGTCTACTTCGCCCTGCCGGAAGAGGAATAACCGCCCGTGCGCCTGCGCAAGGATACAAGAAACACATGTCGTGCACGCGCGGCAAAAGGCGCATGTGCCTTTCTGTGCGCGCTGGCTCTTTTCCCCGTTCCGCGCCTGGCCGGAGCCGGAGTCATTCTTTCGGAAGAAGTGAGCGTGACGGAAGTCAATCTTCTGGAGCGGCGTCCGTCCCGGGAGTTTCTCATCGACAGCATGGATGTGACCCGCCTCTCCCCTTCCGCCCGCCTGCTGGCTCTGCCCCGGCCCATGGTCACGCCCGAGCTGGCCGGAGCCATGAACGAGGGAAAAATATACACTGCCCCGGAAGAATGGCGGAACATCATAGAAAAGGCGGCGAAGGCCTACAACCTTCCGGCATCGCTCATTGCGGCGATCATACGCACGGAATCGGCCTTCCAGGCCCACGCCGTTTCCCCCAGGGGCGCCCGCGGAGCCATGCAGATCATGCCGGAAACCCAGAAGGAACTGGGCCTGGAAGACCCGTATGACGCCGAGGCCAACGTCATGGCCGGAAGCGCCTATCTGCGCCGCCAGCTCGACCGATTCGGTTCCCTCGATCTTGCTCTCGCCGCCTACAACGCGGGACCGGCCAACGTCGAAAAATACGGCGGCGTACCGCCCTTCCCTGAAACGCGCGCCTACCTGCAACAGGTGGCGCTTCACCGGCAGGAAGCGGCAAAGGCCGCCGAGCGGGAAAAACGTCATGAATAAGCTCCTCGTCACTCTCATTGCCGCAAGTCTTTCCGCGCTTCTTCTTGCCGTCGGCTGCGGAGCGTGGCTGTTCTGGCAGTCCTGGGAAGAAGGAAAAAGACTGGAAAGGCAGAACAGAGAACTTCAGGCCTCGCTGGAAGCCTCGCGTATCCGGCTGGACAATTTCTGCGAGTATCCCATGGAAGCCCTGTGCGATGTGGACGGTCCGCGGGGCACGGTGAGCGACGCCATGGCCCCCCTGCCCGCTCCCGCCACCCCCCAGGTGTTCCCGGCGGCAGGGCGTCCCGCAGAGCAGCCTGTCCCCGCAGCTTCTTCCGCAAAGAAAAAAACGCTCCCTCCGGCGGATGCCGGGCCTCAGCAGGAAAGCTCCGCTTCCGGCAAGACTCCGGCGGAAGAGTCCGCACCGCCGCTCCGGGCAGCGCTTCCCTCTGCCGCAGAAGCACAGAAAAACGGAACGCAGGCCCGGAACGGCCGGCCAGCTCCCTCCGTGCCTGCTTCAGATGCCGACGCAACGCCTTCCTCAGACAAAACGAAAAAGGCCCCGGACTCTTCCGAAGCCCCAAAGGTGCCGGACACCGAAGCGGCAGAAATCGCCCCGCCTTCCGGCAAAAGCACCGGAGAGATATCTGAAGAAAAAGCCGCCGACGCCACGCCGAAAAAAACCTGGACCACGGTGGAAAGGCGCGCAGGAAGCCTGACCTTCCGCATTGCGGGCGCAGGCCCGAGCCTGACGGGGCAAGGCGCCGTGCATGAACAGCCGCTGCGCTGCGAAGTGACGCTGCCGGGACTCTGGAACATCGCCCCCCGGAAGGTGAACACCTCTCTTGTGCAGGGCATGGATACGGCCTTCCGCAACGGCGACACCGTGCTCACCTTTCCTCTTGCCGAACGTCCCACGCTCTGCGAAGTGAGCCAGGAAGATGCGCGCACCATCGCCATCCGCCTGCAATAGCGGGCAACACGGGCTCCCTCTTTCTTAAATGGTTCCGGCCGGAGGAAATTCCTCCGGCCGGAACCTCATCAAAAAAGGGGACTCAACGCTCCCTTTCCCTATAACGCGGGAAAACGCGCTGTCAGGCAAAAAGCTTTTTCAGCATCCCTGCAAAGGGTCTGACCGCCGCAGGAAAGTTGAACTTCTTTCCCTGCACGAAATCCCTGAGCAGGGCATCCATCCCTTCGCGGTCGGCACTCATTTCCACAAGACGCAGCCATGTGCCGTCGTCTCCTATTTCGGCGCGACGCAGGGTTACGCGCACTTCTTCCGAAAAGCCTCTGAGACGGACCCGCGCGCTGATGCCGCCCTCTCCAGCGCAGGAAAGTTCGAGAATCTCGCCATAACGGGCGGTTCTGCGCCGCAGCGCGCCCAGAACGGCCTCGCTCTGAAGGATCTTGTCCGCTCCGGCCCGGATGATGGCGACAGAAGCCTGATCCAGCACGCCCATGTCAGTTTTCCTCCCGCGCCAGAACGATGGCTTCTCCGAGAATGAACATGACCTGAGCCGTCGCCTGAAGAAAAAGCATGGCCTCCTCGGCCTGCCGTCCCTTCACCGCGCCGCTCATCGAAGCCAGCGCCATGATGCTCCAGCTTCCCTTGATGCAGGCCGCAAGGCGATCGCCCTCGGAGCTGCCCCCGGGCATACCTGCAAATTCCAGCGCCGTGTCGTCCAGGTACTTCATGCCGCGTTCCCGGGAAAGCAGCGCAAACAGGTTGCTCTTTAAAAGCTCTTCTCCCACGGCGTTCCACAAGTGGGCGGCCGCAGCCCCCGCAAAACAGCAGGACCCCAGCACGGCCAGCGGCTCCACATGATCATACAGGGAGTGATATTCCCTGATGCAGTGCTCGAAAAAGGAGCGTACAAGGCCGGACAGTTCGGGAATGCTGCGTACGGAGTCCTTTAAAAAGCCCGTTTTCACGGCCTCCTGTGCCAGAAGGTTCTGAAGCCCGTTCCGGTATTCCGCAACCTCTTTGAGTATTTCCCTGTCCTTGTCGCTTTCCATCGACGACCTCCTTTTTCCATGAATCTTTGGAAACAAGGAAAACTAGCAGCAAGCCGGGTGCTTTTCAAGAGCGGCCGCCCGGCCCGGACCGAAGACAAAGGAAGGATATTCCGGCAAGACTCCACGGCCGGGAGGCACGCCCTCCCCTGTCCGGGGCGTCGTTCCCCCCGCATAGGGACGCTTTGCTTGGCAGGCCGGAGAAAAAACGCTAGATACATTCCAGCCGGAAAAGAGCGGCGGGCCGGGCTTCGCCGCCGCGGTCTTCCGGCATACGACCCTTTACGACAGAACACGCCGCATCCGGCAGGCAACACGCCTTCGCGCAAGATTCAGAACACCGGTCCTGCCGTCTGTCGGCGGAATCCGTAACCTGCGAGGTTGTTATGAAAATTTTCTATTTTTTCGGTGATTCCGTCACCCTCGGCGTCAACGACGCCCCCGCCGGGGGCTGGGTGGCAAGACTGGCCGGCAAGGCTGCCGCAGCCGGGCTGCAGGTTCCGCCGGACACCTTTTACAACATGGGCGTGCGCCGACATTCCAGCGCCATGATTCTGGAACGCTGGGAAAGGGAATTTCAGGCCCGGGCCATGGAAGGCGTTCCCTCCTTCCTGCTCTTCTGCTTCGGTACGGTGGACATGGCCGCACCCAGGGGGGCCGTCAACATTCCGGTGGGCGAATCCGCAGCCAACGCCCGTGAAATTCTGCAGAAGGCCAAAACGTACGGAAACGTGGCCATGATAAGCGCTCCCCCCGTGAAGGACAGGGAACACTGCGAACGGCTGGACAGCCTGTGCACGGCCTACGCCTCCATCTGTGCGGCCGTCGATGTGCCCTTCATCGATATTTTCCACCCTCTTCTCAAGGCGGGCTATGTCGACGACCTGGCCGACGGCGTACACCCCGGAGAAGCGGGCAATGCCATGATAGCCGAAGAACTCATGAAGGCCGGACCCCTGAAGCGCTGGTTCACCGAAAACGAAAAATAATGCTTGACAGATCAGACGGCTCTCTATAAATTCCAACACGTCGAGCAAACGACACGTCACCATCGTCTATCCGGTTAGGACAGAGGCCTCTCAAGCCTCCAAGACGGGTTCAAATCCCGTTGGTGACACCAAAAAAAATATTCTATGCAAGGCTTTTCGATACCAACCTATTGAAAAGCCTTCTTTTTTACCTTTTCATAGGATACCATGCGATACCATAGTACCCTTTGCTAAACCTAAATTTAAGGGTACCCTCAAGGGCACGGAAATTCCCCGTACCCTTTTTACCGCTCAGAGGTTGACGCATGGCAGGCGAAAACAAGCCCAAAAGGATAACGGATTCCTACATTGCCGGATTGAAACCAAAGGCCGCACGGTACAAGAAAAATCTTGGAGATCGTCTAGCGGTGTTTGTCTCCCCAAGTGGTAAGAAAGTCTTTCGTATGATCTGGGATGCTGGCAACAAGTCCTACACGATAGGCCCATACCCTGAAATATCGCTCTTGCAGGCCCGCCGGGAAAGAGACCGTATCAATGCCCTGTTGGCGCAGGGAATAGACCCAAACGAAGAAAAACAACAACGGGAAGAATCGGAAAGGCTTGAAAACCTGCGCAGGGAAAAGACTCTGCAAGTTGTTTCCTTGGAGTGGTGGGAAAAGTACCAAAAGGACAACTTGGAGCACGAAAAACAGACTGTTTTATCCCGTCTCAAAAAGGATGTGTTCCCCGTTCTGGGAAACAAGCCCGTGGCCGATATCTCACGGCATGAAGTGGCCGACCTCTTGCAGGACGTGGAAAAGAGAAGTTCCAACATAGCGCACAGACTGCAAGGCTATCTGACTCGCATTTTCGATTATGCCGTTGACGATGCAAGGATTATCCCGGTCAATCCTGTTGCACGGCTTAGGTTCAGGACTCATTAAATATAAAAGATGACAATGGCAGCGAGACAAATGGCCGAAAAGAACGTGTGTGCACAACGGTCATAACGCATGGCTATTCTGCGCCAATCCTTGAGTCGGCCAAACATGATTTCTATCTTGTGCCGCTGCTTATAAACCTCCTTGTCATAGACCACCGGAGTTTTTCGGCTGTGTCTGCCGGGAATGCACGGCGTGATTCCTTTACGGGACAAGGCATGACGAAACCAGTCGGCATCATAGCCTCTATCCGCCAGAAGCTCCCCGGCCTGCGGCAGAGTATCAAGCAGGACAGCAGCGCCTTTGTAATCGCTCACCTGACCGCCGGACAGATGGAAGGCCAACGGTTGACCGAAGGCATTGCAGACAGCGTGGAGTTTTGAATTCAGGCCGCCTTTTGTGCGTCCGATACATCGGGAAAGGCCCCTTTTTTCAGCAAACTTGCTGCTGTCCTGTGTGCCTTGAGATGTGTGGCATCAATCATCAAGCGTGTTGTGGAGCCGTTTTGCTCAACAAGCTCCGCAAAAATCCTGTTAAAGACACCCAATCGGCTCCAGCGGATAAAACGATTGTAGAGAGTTTTGTATGGTCCATACTCGCGCGGAGCATCTTTCCATTGCAGGCCGTGCTTGATGACATAGATAATGCCGCTGATGACACGTCTGTCATCGACTCTCGGAATGCCATGGGAACGTGGAAAGTAGCGTTTGATACGAGCAATCTGTTCATGAGAAAGATAAAAAAGTTCCTTCATGGCATCCTCCCTATGCCGACAATAAGAACTTCTTATCCTTTTGGCAAGTAATGAGTCCTGAGCCTAGGGTGCTGGCTCCAAAGCCGCCGGAAACTCATCGACCGGCCATTCATGACCCTAAGCGGTTCGGACAACTCTTGCGCGATATAGAAACCTACTGGGGGAATGATCCATCCGTGGCCTACGCCCTGCGCCTGGTTCCCTATCTGTTTGTGAGAAGCGTTGAATTGCGCAAGGCCAAATGGGCGGATATCCAGTTAGAGGGCGATTCCCCACAATGGATTATTCCCGCACAGGATATGAAGGGCCGAAAAGGCCACAAGGCGGAGCACGTCGTACCCTTGGCACGGCAAGTTGTACCCTTGTTCAAGGAACTCCAAAGGTTCACAGGCGATAAAGAGCACGTCTTTTATTCCAGTCGTTCAAAGGACGGCATTATCACAGGGGAGGCCATGCTTTCCGCCTTGCGTCGCCTTGGCTATGGCAAGGATGAAATGACCATTCACGGCTTCCGGGGGAGCGCGTCAACGACAATGAATATTAGGGAAATGGCAGGCCCCGACGTGATAGAGCGGCAACTTGCCCATATCGAACTGAACAAGGTGCGGCGCGCCTACAATGCCGCCGCTTATCTGCCACAACGCAGGAAGCTCATGCAGGATTGGGCGGACTTGTGCGACAAGCTGAGAAGTGGGGAGTAATGGCTACACATACTTTTTCATATTCTAATGTTCTTTTTATTCAAGATTTAGACTGGCTTATTGATGAAAAAGTACAAAATAGCCAAGATGCGTCAAAGAGATCATACGCTTTTTGGCTTCATTCTTCACAACTTGAAGGAAAAATACATATTTTTAAAATAATTGAAAGAAAGGAAGATTCTGTTGTTGTTATAGATTATCGCTTTTTTATGAATGACAATTGTAAAAACTTTGAGCCGTTAGACGATATTGTTTTCCTCAAAAGTGAAATATTGCCTATTATTGATGAAATCAGAAACTTCCTTCATCCTAAGAAGCCTGATCCAAAACTAGCACATATTGCAGAACTGGAAGACTCTCTTGCTATTTGCAAAGACTTTATCAACCAACTGGAAACCACCCTTGCCGGTTACAAAGCAGAAAACGACACACTCAGGGAAAGAGTAGCGGAACTGGAAAACGCTCTACCGGGCGGAAAGACCCCACGTTTGCGCACCTTTTGGCGGTATGTTCTGGAACTGGAAGAGCAAGGAATACCGGATGATGTTATCCGTGAAGCCTTAAAGGGAGACGGCTTTTCCTATACGACGGCGGACGCGCTGCTTTATGACGGTGAAGGGAAGGACTCCGAAGCCGTAAAAAAGTGGAGACAGCGAAAAGACAAAAAAGAGGGACATATAGGGACAACCTTGTCCCTATGCCTGTCCCCATAGTGTCCCCTTGTGTCCCCATACCCCCAACATGATATGCCTCATGCAAAAGTATCGCATGGGGCATTTTTGCATACGTAGGGCTTGCATAAAACCTCATGCTAAGCTGTGTGAGGTTAGCTTATGGAAAAGCTTTACTCTGCTTCTGAGATTGCGGAACTGTGCCGGGTAAAGACGAACAGTGTCCGCCGATGGGCTAGGCAGGGAATTCTACCTAAGGGCAAGCGTCTTTCCGCCAAGTGTACAAGGTGGTCTGATTCGGATGTGCGGGAGTTCCTGCGCAGCCGTGGCCTTCTGACTGAGGAGGCCGCCCCTGTTGAATAGCGCATACACAAAGGCCCCCGCCATGGTGAGCACGGCGGGGGCAACGGCAAAGGTAATCAAAAGGCCTTATTGCAAGAGCGGTGTTACGCCTGAAAAGAAAAGTAACACTTTCCGTCTTTTTACGCAAGAACTCTTGACTCATGGCCGCCCTGCTGGCATGGTAAGTCCTGAGCTTCAAAACTCATACACGAAGGCAAGCCGGAGCCTCAACACTGGCATTTTTTATTGCGTCTATGCACCTGAAAAGCATAGCGTGTTTACGGCCCTTCATGGCCGGGAGTGCACTAATACAATACCCTTAGGGGGAATATGTGCGGCGTTCGTGTACGCTTTTGAGCTCCCGGCCTTTTTTGCGCTCTTTGAAACAGTGACCACCTATGAAACTTCAAAAATTACACGAGGTTAAGTCATGCCTAAACTGACAATCGTCCGTCGCATTCCCCGTCGTCCCCAATCCCACAACACCAACATCCCCGCCGTCGTTCCTTCGGATCGTCCTTGCAAGCCATGTGCGCCTGACTGTCCTTCCCCGGAGGTCATGACCCGTGTTGAAGCGTTGCAAAAGTATGCCCTTGCTTTGCGGGACTTCCGTAGCCGTACCCTTGACGAAGCGGCCAGACTGGACGCCATGCGCCAAGAGCTGATAGGCGGCCTTCCCCATGAGTTTACCGACTTGCTTACCATGGACGGAGAAGCCGGGCTTTGGAAGATCGGCGATAGGCTCAAAGAGGAAACAGAAGTCCGGGAACCCCTCTACCGCGCCTTTGAGCGTATGGACGCCGCCTTGCGCCCACTTCTGCCCGTGGCCGTGTTCGTCGATCAGGTGAAGGGGGTGCGCCATGCGTAGCCTTCTGAAACTCTCCGAACGCGGCAAGCTGATACTTGGTACAGCCCTTATCCTGATCGAGCTTGTGGCGGTCCTGTGCCTGTTCGATTGGCAGAACGGAAAGGACGCGGACCTTGCCCGCAATGGCGTGAACATTGAACAGATGATAGGGGGCGGGGAATGAGCGAAAACTTCCTTTTGGAACAGGCGTTGGAATACGCCAAGCGCGGCTGGCACGTCCTGCCCTGTAGGCCGCAGGCCGTTCTTGACGAAGACGGGAAGGAACGATTCAAGGCAAAGGCCCCGCTCACAAAGAACAGCTTCTATGATGCGTCTGCCAATCCTGACAAAATCCGCAAGTGGTGGGGGCAATGGCCTGATGCTCTGATAGGCGTTGCGACGGGCCCTAGCGGCTTGCTGGTAATCGACTGTGACAACAAGCACGGCATAGACGGTGAAGCCAACTTTGCGGAACTGGCCGCCGCTCATGGAGGCGTTCCGCCTACCTACGTCGTGAGAAGTCAGAGCGGCGGGAAGCACCTCTATTTCAAGAGACCGGAAGGCGTTGACGTGCCAAGTCCTAACGGCTGGTTACCCAACGTAGACGTGCGGGCAAGCTCTGGCTATGTAATCGCGCCGCCTAGCCGGGTTATCGGCGGTGGCGCGTATACCGTTGAGGATCTTCGAGCCATTGAGGAAGCGCCTCCGTGGCTTGTAGAGGCCCTGAACAACCCCTATTGGAGCGACAGACCGAAGGGAGAGAAAAAGCCCTTCTCAGGCCATGCTACGCCCTACGCGCTGGCCGTGCTGAAAGGTGAGCTTGAAGCCGTGGCCACTTGCCCGGCCGGATGCAGAAACGCCACTTTGAACACCTGCGCTTTCCGGTTGTGGGGGTGGGTGGCAGGTGGTGAGCTGGCAGAAGAAGAGGTTCAAGCCGGGCTAGAGGCGGCCGCGCAGGCGTGCGGCCTGGGGCAGGTGGAGACGCTGAAAACCATTGCCAGCGCCAAGCGTGCGGGCATGGAACACCCCCGGAATACGCCCATAAAGCCCGAACCAATACAGGACGGCAATCAACCCATGGGGCTACGGTGCTTGAACATTGCCGAGTTTATGGCCAAGAAATACGAGCCAAGAAAGCAACTACTCGCGCCCGTCATTCAAGAAAAATCTTTGTGTATGATCTTCGGGGAGCGCGGAACAGGAAAGACGCACATTTCCCTTTCTATCGCACTTGCCGTTGCTTGTGGTGGCGACGTGTTCGGCGGGAGGTGGAAGGCCCCGGAACCAGCTACAGTGCTTTTCATTGATGGTGAAATGCCCGCACAGTCATTGCAGGAGCGCATAGAAGCCCTATCACTTGGCAACAACTATGACATTACAGACCCTAGCAAACTGCGTATTATTACCCCTGATGAGCAGCTATTGGGCGTCAACATTGACTTTTCACAACTTGCCAGTCAAAGAGCAATTGAGCCGTTTCTTGACGGCGTAAAACTGGTTATTCTTGACAATCTGGCTTGCCTTATCGGCTCTGGAAAATCTAACAGTGCGGACGATTGGAGGCCCGTCCAGTCATGGATCCTTTCCTTGCGCCGACGTGGGATTGCGGTGTTGCTGATGCACCACGCGGGAAAGAACGGCGACCAGCGCGGAAGCTCCGCCAAGGAAGATACGTTAGATGCCGTTGTCGCTATACGGCATCCTAAAGACTACGATGAGCGGGAGGGTGCAAAGTTTGAAGTCCGCTTCACAAAAGCCCGTGGCATCTTTGGCAACGACGTTGACCCGTTTGAAGCTGAGTTAATAGAGCACGACAACGCATATACTTGGCAGACCAGACCATTGAAAGAAGTGCAGGAAGCAGACGTCAAGGAAATGTTCCTGCTAGGCATGACGGTAAGAGACATTGCGGAGGAGCTAGGGCTTTCCAAGAGTACCATCGGACGCATGAAAAAGAAGCTGGAAGAGTCCGGGGAACTGCCTAAGCATGGAGGGCGTAAGTGAGAGAATTAGGCAAGAATTCATCTTCTGAAAGCCCTTTGTCCCATGTCCCACGCCTTAAGAGCTGGGACATGGGACAAACGCCGGAAAAGCGGGACAACGTGCGGGACAAAAAGCGGGACAAAGAACATGGCTTTTCCCTGTTAGCCTTGATAAAAGCCAAAAGACAAGCAAAAGAAGCGGGACAAAGTGTGGGACAAGAGCGGGACAAGCCTTGTCCCACACGTGGGACAAACGACGAGATTTTGTCCCACGTGGAAAAAGCAGAAATAGGCAACTTTTTAGATACCACACAAGAGGCGGATAAAAGGCAGGAAAAGACAAAGGAAGAATCTCTTTCCATAGACGATATGACCACGGAAGAAATCATTGCCGCCGTCCACGAGGCTTTCCCGGACGGGGCTCCGGTCAAATACAAGAGTATGCCGGACTGGCGGAAGTTCTGCGACGCTTTCCCGCACTGTGTCCGGGATGATGGCGCGGTGTGCGGATTCTATCAGCCGGACAAGGCGTGTCACTGTGCGTTGTTTGAGATGGCTTTCCCTAATACGGGCTGGTGGCATATGCTGAAATCAAAGATGTGAGGTGTTACGATGAAGTGCGTCAAAGGTAATCAGATGAGGCAAAACAAGGCTCTTCCGTGGTACGAACAGCGGATAGACTACCTTTTGCAGTACCATATCTTCTATGAGTCGGGAGAAGATCAGATTATCATCATATGGCCGGATGAAGACCTTGGCGTTGTTGCCTATGATAATGTGCCGTTGAAGGGGCTTACTGCAAGAATTGCTAGCGACAAGGTGAACGCCATACAAAAAGAATATGGTGAAACTTTGGCACAAGCATTAGGTTTCGTCCTTTATACATACCTGACAGAGGGGAAGATCATGGTTGCGGACTTTGAAGCGTGCGTAAGGGAGGCCATGAGGCAGGCGGAACAGCGCGAAAATCTCCAACTTGTAAAGGGGGGATTGTGACAGACGACTTGGAAGAAGAAGCATGTAGGATGGTAAGACGGATAATCAAATACCGCACATGGGCTGCAAGAAAGGCGGAGCAGATCGATCAGGCCATGCAGGAAGCGGAAAGCAAGGCGCAAGGCCGGGGCCGTGTACCAAAGGTCTCACTCCGAAAGGTTGAACTGGGCTACCTTGTGGCCCGTAACCATGAAGAACGGGCGGCGGAACTGGAAAGCGAATTGCTAGACCTTCTGGACAGCATCTAACCATAGGGGGCTTCTGTGTTATGCAGGGGCCCCCTTTTTTTGTGCTTCGATGAAAAAATAATCCAAGAAACGCTTGTTTTTTCCCCTTCGTTTGGAAACAGAACAGGAAGGTAACAGGACGTTATCAGGATAAGATCAGGATAATAACAGGAAAGAACAGGAGGAGTTATGCAGAAGAATACTGACTACTCATGGCAGAACAACAGCAAGGGCGAGTACCACAACAGCGAAGAATATAAGCGCAAGATGCAGGCTGATGACTTCGCCAAGGTGGAGAGACTGCGCGAATACGGGGAACAGGTCAAGAACAACAACCCGGCCAATCCATACAGTCAGCCCGCTTATAAGCATGACTGGGAGAAGTAAGGACAATGAAACTAACTGATCGCCTTCCCCCTGTCAGAGTGAACCGGGCATATATCAGACAGCGCCTTATGACTGCCGCAGAATTCGCACTTATCCGGGAACAGTTCGGGCCCGCCGTAAAAGCGTTGGAGCTGCTCAAAACCATGATTGACGAAGAGGCCGGAGAACAAACCCCCGAACGTATCAATGTGCAGATCGTTGACGGGAGGAAAGCCCGCAATGGCGAGTAAAGAGCAGTCGTTACAAGTTGAACGTGGCCCCCGTGGTCACTTCAAAAAGGGGTGTTCGGGTAATCCCAACGGTCGCAAGCCGGGCAGTGTCAACACGCTCTTGAAGAAGATGCGGGACGCGGCGGAAACTGTAGCCCTTCCCCGTCTTATTGCCCTGGCCGAACAAGGGGACTTCAAGGCTATCTCCCTGCTGTGTCAGTTGGGATGCCCAAAGGTGAAGCCCATAGCGCCAGCGGAACCTATCCGATTGCCCGAAGCTACTCCCGCCGCCGTAGTGGACAGCGTCCTTGCCGGGAATATGGCCCCGGAAGACGGAAGGAACCTTGTAGAGCTGTTGAAAGTCAAGAGGGATACGGAAGCGGCGGAAAAGGTCAATCAGTCAATAGGCGTGCTGCTGACTCCTGATGTGCTGAGTGACGAAGAATGGACTCAGGCGGCCAATGATCCGAACTATCAATTTTCCTTCACTGCCAAAGGTGAGGCATAAACCACAAAGAATAGGTGTTACATCATGGAAACCAGAACCACGAAAAACGGCTTTGTTGAAGCCATCGACAGTGACAAGCTTGCTGACATCATGGTAGGGGCGCTTTCTGCTGATAGTGTTCTTCAAAGAAGCGGCCTTTGCTTTCAGGCGCTTGTGGACGCGGTAACGGAAGAAGCCGACAAGGTGGCCCGCGACCCCGGATTGACCGACATAGGCAAAGGGGCGCAGTGGCAAGCGATTTATGACAAGTACACCGCTCAGAAAAAAATTGATGAAGTCGTTCCCCCTTACATGCTGAAAGAGTCCGGCGAGATTGTCAGCCGACAGGCCGCCGCTATTGAAAATCTGCGATCTATCAAACTGCCCGCCAGAGGGGAACAGGCTTTTATCAATGAGCTTAGAGCACGGGAAATAAGGGAATACGCCCGGGGCTTGTCTCAGGCTGCGATGGTGGCGTTTTATATGAATGGCTCCGATGAAATACAGGCCGCTTTGGAAAGCACTCCCATAGCCTTTGGAAATCTCCCGCCCGACGTGGTGCGCCGCGTGACCGATGCAAGGGCGGAAAAAGTGAATCCCGCCCTTGTGGAAAGCCATAGGGCTATGCAGAAGCTTGTCACCTCTCTTGAATCCAACTACAAGACTTACCCTGTCGCCGTCGCCGTGGCTTGTCGTCTGGGTGCGGACTACGCCGCCAAGAAACAGCAGCTGGACGAACGCACGGCACAGCGTAACGCCCAACTGGCACGATAAGCCCAAAGAAAAAGCCTCTGATTTTTGTCAGAGGCTTTTTTCATGCCATGTAGGGGGAACACCGGCCAAGGAATAAACATGCCTCTATGTGGTGTGCAGTGGTTCGAATCCTATCCGACTCCCGTATTGAAGGAGGCAATCGCCCTGCTATCCTTCCTTACTTTGCCCATAGGTCACAAGTAGGGCATCCGACGATGTAAGGGTACCCTGAAGGGTACAAATTAAGAGCGCCGCAATCTACTATCAATAAAATCAATAGATTACATATCTAATTTGACTCCCGTTGGTGACACCAGAGATGAAGCAAAGGCCTCATGGAAAGCATGACTTTCCATGAGGCCTTCCTTTTTCTGTCGATATAACCCACACTCTGAAATATTCCGCCTTCCGCAACTGTCTGAGCGGAAAAACGCTTCCTTTGACGCCTCGGCGGGGCGGCAGAGAAATCCCGCCCGCAGCCGACCATGCCGCAGCAGCCCTGTCCTGCAACGCCCCCGCAAAAAAACGCAAGTTTTCCCCGCCCCTTCCGGGCAGACCGCCGGAGCAGTCCCGGCATGGAGAACCTGCCCCGCAGAAAAGAATACGTCCGCGGTCCTGCACCTGTATTCTGAAATCGCTTCTCCCGGAAATATCGCATGAAGACGAAAAGCGGGCGGCCTTCGGGCTGAAGAAACGGACGCGCCGTGCGGATATCCGGCACGTTTCCCTCATCGTTCCCGCCCGGGAAGACCGGGGATTCGCCCGACTTCCGGCGGCGTTTTTTCTGCCGCATCCCTCCCCGACCATTTTCCGCCGAAAAACGCCATAAAAAAAACGGTACGGCCCGAAAGCCATACCGTTTCAGCATCGTTCCGCCGGCACAGAAGACCCGGCGGAGAATCCTTCCTTCTTAGAAGGGAATATCGTCCATGGTGCTCGCTTCCGAAGGGAAGGCGGGTCCCAGATCTTCGTAGCTGTCCTGCTGCGGAGCCTGACGACGCTGCGGAGCGGGACGGGAAGGCTGCGACTGACGGGGCGCGGCCGGACGGGGAGCATAGCCGTCGCCGTCGACGGGGCCGGAGGCATTGCGACGGTCGAGGAACTGCACACGGTCGGCACGGATTTCCGTGGTGTAGCGGTCCTGCCCGTTCTGATCCTGCCACTTGCGGGTGGAAAGCTTGCCTTCCACATACACGAGGCTGCCCTTGCGCAGGTACTGATTGCAGTTTTCCGCCGCACGCTGGAATACCACGATACGGTGCCACTCCGTGCGTTCCACACGGTTGCCGTCCTTATCGGTATATGATTCATCCGTGGCGACGCGGAGGGTGGTCACCGGGGAACCGCTCTGGGTATAGCGCAGTTCGGGGTCGGCCCCAAGGTGGCCGATGATCATGACTTTATTCAGCATGGAAACGAATCCTTCTCGCTTCAAAAGGTGAACGGGGGAGGCGCAACGCCTCTCTTACGGGTTCAACATAGACCGAATACCCATGGAACACAAGAAAAACCTGCCGGGACGCTCCTAGAGCGGCGGAAAGGACCCGACGAGTTTTGCCTCCGCCTGCTCTTTTCTGTCAAAAAAGCTCCCGCCCGGACAAGGAAGGAAAACTCCGGCCGTTTTCTGTTTTACATTATTGTCACTCTTTTTCCTGCCGAAAACGGCGGGAAAACTTGCCGGATACACAAATTCCCCCATGCCGGGACTTGACGAGCACGCCGTACAATGCCAGAGTTTGCCGAAAGTGTATCTTGCCGCGGGGGACTCCCTGCGGAAACGAAGGCTCCCGGCCACAGGGCCGGTCCCTATACACGCAATCTCGTGTACGCTGTCAGGAGATGTGTACCATGGAAAAGAAGAATCTGGATTGGGCCAATCTGAGCTTTAGCTACATGAAGACCGACAAACGCTTCGTGTCCAACTACAAGGGCGGAGCCTGGGAC